>DATIJS010000073.1:0-7385 GCA_035478335.1 Saccharimonadales bacterium (SeqCode)
GAGGTGTATTTTTTACAAAATTTGGTAAACACATACCTGTTACTGTTGCGAATGACTCAATCTGCCTTACTCTTTCCGGATCGGGTTATGAGGATTGTGGGCTAATTGTCGGAACGGGAATTAATTTAAGCTTGAAAATAACTGAAAACGGAGAAAAATCAGTAGTAAATCTGGAATTGGGCAATTTCAATGGATTTGACTTATCTGAAGAACTCAAAAAAATTGACGCTATATCAGAATATCCCGGCACAATGCTTTTTGAAAAAGCAGTCTCAGGAAAATATCTTGTGGCATATTTTAACGGACAGACAGCAAAAGAAAAGCTTGATTACCCTATTTTGAGGACAACTGAAGAGCTGAGCATCTGGGCAAGTGATGCTGAAAAACCCGGTAATCAATTGGCGCTTACAATTCTGAATAGTTCATCTTCACTGGTTGCCGCGGCTCTTACCGGTACTTATGACTTTTTACATAAACCTCAAAAGTTGGAATTCATAACCGAAGGAAGTCTGTTCTGGAAGGGTTACAATTATAAAGAAAATGTGCAAAAACAATTATTACAACTGGGTGTGCCAATCGACACAATCAAGTTTAAGTACCTAAAAGACAGCAGCATCAAAGGCGCGCTAGGATTAATCATTAATTAACCTGCTGAGTGATGGTTGAGCTGCTTGGATTGCAGACATTGGAACCGGTGTAATCTGTTCTTACTACGTGGCTTCCCCGAGCTAGATTGGACATGGAATAGATTACTGTACCGCTTGATAAAACTTTTGACTGATTAAATACTCCATCTATAAATAGACTAACTGATCCTGTGCAGGAATATGGCTGCACACGGGAGATAAAGCTGACACTCTGCCCAAAGGTTGAAGGGCTTGGAGGTGATGCAAATAAAGTTGATGTGGTATTTGTTTTTGAACCGGTTGGAATTGTAGGTGTAGGAGTAGGTGTTGGGGTAGGAGTAGGCGTTGGTGTAGGAGTAGGTGTTGTTGTTATGGTGGGACCGGTAAGAGAATCCGGCCCATAGATCTCTAACTCCTTCAATGAATACCCATTCTGAGTCCCGCGCTGTTTACCATTTATCCTCACATAGCGTGCGTTTGTTTGAGGGAAAGTAACATCATCCAATCCCCCGTCCCCTGTTGTTGTCGAATATACATTGGTCCAGGAAGTACCATCCTGTGATACCTGAATATCATAAGACTTTGCATAATCATTCCAATTCAAAAGCACCCTGATAATCGGATAAATAGTCTGCAAATCAACGCTTATCCACTGAGGATCAGAGACAGCCGAGGACCATTGGGTGGAAATTCCGCCTGTTGTTTCTGTTTTGCCATCAACTGCTTTGAAAGGCTGAGTATCGCTATTTAGCTTGGATGATGCATATGTCTGCTGCCACAATGCCAGATTGTCATGAGGCGTTGTGCGGACTTCATTTGAATACGAACTTTCACCAGCTGAATTTACAGAAGTAACAACATGAAAATAAGTTGTGCCATTGGTCAAACCCTTATCTATATAGCTTGGACTTGTCAGACCGGTTGCGACTGTTGTATACGGCCCGCCATTTTGAGTTGCCCTGCCGAGATTGTAACTGGTTGCACCTGCCATAGGGTTCCAATTCAGCATTACGCTTTGTTTATTTGCAAAACCTTTAAGGCCTGTTGGGATAGGAACTATTGTGGAATTATAGACTTCAAACTCTTTAATAGCATATCCAAATGGCGAAGGATCTGCATAAGGATGCGCTGCTTTCGAACCGGTCATCCTGACGTAACGCGCTTGCCTGGGAGTGAACCCAATCTCATCTACTCCCCCATCCCCAGATGTTGTTGAATATACAGGATACCAATTTGCAGCGTCTACTGAGACATCAAGATTATATGATTTTGCATATGCAAGTTCCCAATTGAGCGTTACACCGCCTACCACGGTTATCTGCTGCAGATCAACATATACCCATTGCGGATCACTATTGCCAACAGATTGCCACCAGGTCGAATCATTTCCATCAGTTGCTTCCGAGGTAGGCCTTGCAGACGTTGATGCCGTAACCGGTTTATTCAAAGCAATATTTTGCCTTACCACAATCTCTCTTGACGGCGCGCTCTCACCGCTGGAATTGGTTGATGTCAATACGTAATAGTATGGCTGGGCTGCAACCGGAGACTTATCTGTAAAATTTAGCCCCTTAGTTGTACCGATTGTGACATAGCCCTGTCCCGGACTTGCCGATTTCTTTATATTGTACCCCGTGGCATTGGCTACAACATCCCATTTGAAACTTGCATTGCCGTTTCCACCGGATCTTGTGATATTGGTCGGGGGCGGCGGCGCAGGCGGATTTAACTGATAAACTTTCACATAGTCCACTGTTTCTTTAGCTGTTGAGGTAGTTTTTGATCCGAAATCGAGTCCTCCTCCATCTTCAAGACCATTAACCAATAGTAAGAATTCATCCCGTCTGGAAACCGGAGTATTACTTGAATCATTTACTTGCCACAGAAATTGACCATCCATATAATACTTCTGCGTTGTTGGCGTCCATTCCATAGCATACTTATGAAAACCTGTTGCAAGTCCTGCTCCCCGCATACCACTACTTAGGCTTGGATGATTATCCCAATCAGCTCCATATTGACCCCAATTGAGGTTTGATGTTGCCTGATCACTTACATCTTTTCCCTGCCAATCTTTTTTAATATGTTCTACGATATCCAATTCTACTCCGTGATTCCAGGGATCACCATAAGAATTCACCAACGAATTAAACAACCAAAATGACGAATCAACCTTTTCCGGTGTATCAAATTTAATATTTGCTTCTATATATCCGTAAAGGGGTTGATATTTATTCTCTGTTGTAATCCAGCCAGCATAATAATCATTACCTGTATTGTATGTTGTTAAAACCAAGTTACCGTTATTTACCTCTACTGCATCTTGGACATAATGTATATTTGGTTTTCCTCCTTGGCCTATGAAATAATTCCACTTGGATGTATCAAGCGAGGTGCCGTCAAACTGATCTTCCCACACCTGTGTATAGCCCGTCGGTACACCGCCGGCTGCAAGTTCTGAAGCGTGTTGGCGGATATCTTGATTTTGTGTGAGCGCAAAAATTGCAATTGGTAGACCCAAAACCATAACTCCAAATAGGGGTAAAATAATTTTTTTCCGCTGCATACTATATGTATATCATATTACACACTCTTCCTATAATCAGCCTGATGCTCAGCATTAATTTTATCTTCATTTGGCTCCCGGAAATGCTCTTTGATGAATGCAAATGTCTCTTTGGGATCCTGGGTATTGACCATGATTCCTGTCCCCACTTCAAATCCGCCAATGACTTTCTGTCTGGGTATCAATCTCAGATACCAATTTTTCCCAGGATAAATATAAAAATTATAAGGAAATTCATTGCCATGACGCAGATCCATGATCTGGATCAAGCGAGACAGAGAAAAGCTGAGATCCTTAATCTCGTTATCTTTGATAAAACCAAATCCCCCACCGTTTTGCTTTGGTGCGATCCAAACTTCATCCGGCCATTCACTAGTGGACGGACAAAAAATCTTAAAATGGTCAGTTTGTAAAAATTCTAAAGTGTCATTGCGAGCAACCGAAGGGAGCACGGCAATCTTTAGAGATCGCTTTGTCGTCCTGAGTTTATCGAATGGACTCCTCGCAATGACAGAGGAATCCAGTGGACTGATATCCAGCTTCACGTTGTGCGGAACAACTACCAACTGTGTATGTGGGTGGGCCAGACTTGCGCCGGCTTGAGCCCCGGAATTATGAAAAATGTAAACTTGTCCATCTTTTTTATGAGTAACAAACCTCTGCCTGTACGTCTGAAGAATCAATTCAACAGAAGACAAAGGAAGCTCATCAAAATTCTTGTGATGATCAGGTGAGTGAATAATCACCTCATGATACGGAGCAAATGGAAATTTATTGGTAATCACCCGGACTTGCCAGTCCGCAGAGACAGAGGATCCAGACGAGACAGAGGGGACAAAGGGATCTTTTACTTTTGTCTCAGTCCCGAAAGGACTTGTCTCTTTTGTTTCCTCGGGATTCTTATAGACCCGAAACACTTCTTCCCCCGCAACTTCCTGCCCGGGGCAGAAAGGACAAATAGGCTCATTTTTCTTACCAACATTGGTCCGCCCTGACCTTCTTGGTGCTGACACTACCCACTTACCATTAATTGAATTTTTGAGAAATGTAAAATCACTCATTGAGTAAACCCAGTCAAGGACTGATCCGCCAACTGGCGGAAAAGTCACTCACTATTTAATTTAAGAGCTAAACCTCACAAATTGCAAGGATTTGAAGAACCAAGGCCAAATGATTATAATAGCTGCATGTTGCGAGAACGGGATCCCAGACCCCAGCTAACCTCTTTTTCATCGGCTTTGGAAAAGTTTGTAGGTAAAGAGCTTGACTTGGACAAACCAAGAATACTGACTACTGATCTTGGATATGTAGAAATGGGGGCACTATATGATCCAGGAATAATACCTAAAAGCATATTAATTCTGCAGGAAAAAACAGGACGGAAAACAAGTATTAGCAAACGGACACTCCGGATAGAACTCTCAGCAAGCCGTTTCCGAACATTCTCCTATATGACAAACGCCAACGTAGAAGAAGAGTTACAGAAACAAATTGATGATATTGAGGCCCAAAAAGAACCTTTGGATTATGAAGAAGGTTATGCTCAAGTGGTTGAGGCATATGATGATTTGGATGCGCGCATGGATGAAGCAACAGGAAGAATTGATGAAATTAAAAAAATTCCAAGCGAGAAAGATATTAAAGCAATTGTCAGGGGCATAAGCCTTTTAACTGCACCATACGAGATAGAGAAAAGATTTATAGGTTTGTATTTTTCAAAATTCCTAAATAGACAATTTGAATAAAATCTATTTATTTGCACTTTTGTGAGATTTGTGCGCACAATGAACTAAAAAAATATTTTTGCTTTCCCCAATCTATCAATTTTAAATTGGTAGATAAAAGAAAACAGGCATACAAGGACAAAAGGGTCTCCGACGGGAGAACGGCGCTAAAAGCGCAAAAAAGTTCTCAGTCCGGGGTGGACCAATATTGCATAGAAGACGGGAGACCGTCATGTCCTTGTATCTCATCGCCATTGATGAGTAAAGTCCGTGAGGACGTCCTGTTTTCTTATAGCTTAGTGCCTATAGGCATCATCCTTTCTAGAGACTCTGGTTATTCACCGATCTTGCGCGGGATCGCCAGATAGACAATGAGAGCGACAATCACCCCCACTACGATAGCCAGCCTTAAGAAGCCGCCCTCGAAAAGCCAAACGAGCGGCGCGATCCACCACCCGAGGTGGAAGACGAGTACGGCGCCGGTGGCGGTGATCACCACGAACAAAACTGCGAGTGCTACCCTTCCAATAGTCAAACGCTCATCCTTTCACTTCTTTTTGTTGACCATTAGGGCCAAGCCTATGAAGCATAGACACATCAGCATGAGAAGGTTCCATGCTACACCATTGTCTGCCACCGCAAAACCCGCGATGGCACACATTGCCCCCATTAGGGCAAGGGCAGAAACGATAGTGGTTCGCATAACTCTCCTTGGTTAGAAGGTTTTGGGAGCCCCGAGAATTCATGTCTCGACAGATATTGCTGACTCCCGCCGCATGCGATCACGCTGGGTGTGAAACCTACGTGAAGAACTTGATGTCGACTGCGACCCCGAAGGCGATTGCACATACTGCTGAAACCACCAACGCAATCTTGATCGTAGGGCCAACGCGATCTTCAGGATCAGCCATAGGCCGACCAACATTGTGAGCCCCATGATAGGGATCAACAGGGCTAGCTGCAGAGCGTGCACAACACTCAAATGTGCCGGCAAAACACCCTGCTTCACTGCGCCCCCGAAAACATCAGGGACGATCCAGTTCCATGCTTGACCCATACCTGCACCCGCAACGCTGCCAATTGCAAAAGCAGCGAGTGTGAGAAGGACAAGCTGAAACAGAATTGTCGCTACGGGATAATTACGACGCATGATCGACTCACCTCCCTTCTTCCCCAATCTGGGGTTCCGGAAGACAATGATTTGTCTGCTAGAATCCCAGATCGGAAAATTGAAAGATGATATTTTTATTTTTCTAAGCTATCCCGATTAAATCGGGACTTGTATGCCTTGTTAAAGAGCTATACATCACACTTGCGATGCAGATCCTGTAGAAGCGCTTTCCCGACGCGAGGATGTAAACCTCGGGAGGAAGTAAGCTTTCTAGCAGGGTTAAAGAACTTCCGCTCTGCTGAATTACGGTACAACAAAACAGATTTTTACAGCATAGAAAATAAAGAGACAGCAATTTAGCCTCAGTTTTTCCTTTGCAAGAGTGGAGTCTAGCAGAAAATAGAGTTCTTATCAATACTATGAGGTGTAAATTTTCTCAATTTGACACATATGCACACGTGTGCTATTATAATTTCACTATGATGATCCGAAAACATATTTTTATACCCAAAGGTCTCAATGCCCAGATCAAGCAGATGGCAAAAAGTACAGGCAAATCCGAGTCGCGAGTAATCCGTGAGCTGATTGAAAAATCCGCAGAGCCCAAAAAAGAAAATGGTGGGGATTTTCTGCTGAAGCTTGCAGGAATTGGAGGGAAGGGTCCCAAAGATTTATCTATGAATATTGATAAATATCTTTACGAAGATGAATAAAGCTATTATTCTCGACTCAAGCGCCTTAGTATCACTCATTGTTAAAATTGATACAAACCATCAAAAAGCAACTCAAATCAGTAAGGAAATTATCAAAAAACAAAATGAACTTATCCTGCCCTACGAAATATTTGCTGAAACTATAAATGTTATTGGGAAAAAATCTGGTAAAAAAGAAGCACTTGAAGCTATAAGTTACTGCATTGAATACCACAAAAAAGAAATTATAACATTTTCAGCAACTAATCCTGACCAGCTAATCAGAGCAACTAAAAAATTTTCCGGGCTAAAAAATTCCGTCTCATTCACCGATTGTCTTGTCATGGCTTTTGCCGATGAATTTGACACCAAGATAATTTTTGGCTTTGACAAGGTCTTTGGGCAAAGCGGCTATATTCTCCCCGGAGGAAAATAATACTGTTCTCACTAGTGTTGAACAAACTGAATTCTCTCAAAGTTATGCAGCCAGCTGAACAGTTTTTATATTCTTCCGGAGTGCACAGGATGAGTAGGCTGAGATACATCGGTTACACTTTTAAGGTAGAATAACTATCTGAAAGTGGGGTGATAACCGATGAGCAGAAGTAGAATTGAAAGAAATATTCCGGCAGGTTTTAAGCAAGCATATTTTCCATCTAAGCCAAT
>DATIJS010000074.1:0-5022 GCA_035478335.1 Saccharimonadales bacterium (SeqCode)
TGCAGAGTTGAAAGCACCAAATGACCGGTTAAAGCTGCATTAACAGCAATCCCGGCTGTCTCAGAATCTCTGATTTCACCGACAAAAATCACATTCGGATCTTGTCTTAGGATTGAACGGAGTCCTGATGCAAAGGTTAACTCTGCTCGTGCATTTGTTTGGATCTGATTTACGCCCTTCATGCGGTACTCAACCGGATCTTCAATTGTTGTTATATTTTTCTCACGCGAGTTAATAATTTTCAAAACAGAATAAATGGAAGTTGTTTTACCCGAACCAGTCGGACCGGTTGATAGAACCATTCCAAAAGATTTGGTAAAAGCTCTTGTCACTTTATCCAAGTCACTCTCAGTCATTCCCAAGTCAACTAGCGAAAACTGCCTGAAATGTGAAGCTAGAAGTCTCATAACTACTTTTTCTCCATATACTATTGGCAAAAGCGAAACCCTGATATCAAGATTTTCTTCCTCCAGCTCAACTCTCATTTTTCCGTCTTGTGGAGCCATATGTTCATCTGTTCTGAGATTTGAAAGAACTTTTATCCGCGTCACTATCTGGTCATGCAGGTGACTCGGCAGTGACAAAACATCATGCAGAATTCCGTCAATTCTAAATCTGACCAAAGTGCCCTTTTCTTCAGGTTCAATATGTATATCAGATGTCAGATCCTGGTAAGCGTACTTTATAATCAGATCAACTATTTTCGCAATCGGAACAGGCGCCGCTCCTGACTTACCGGCAGACTTTAACTGCTCGGCAACCAATGAATCAAAAGTTTTTTGTAAATCCTTGCGAAAAATATAGAGCTTTCCGAAAATATCACGCTCAGTTGCAAGATAGGGAATAATTTTCTGTGATGTTTTTTTCTCAAGCATCTCAGCGATTAATTTGTTGCCGGGATCAGTCATCGCAAGTTTTACACCATCTTTATCTCTCTGAAAAGGAATAGCTTTATACTTTCGCGCAATCCGTTCAGGTATTATTTTGAAGACATCTTCAGGAATTGAAATTTTTGAAAGAACAATAAACGGAATTTTGAGGAAGTCAGCAATCAGAATACCCAAATTTTCATCAGATATAATATCTTTCTCTATTAAGGCATCATTCAAATTAATCTCAGCCGACTTGGAGTACTCTTCGATTTGAGCTAGCTTTTTTTCATCAAGTAGATTGACTTTTAATACAATTTTTTTTAATTGTTCATCTGTAACTAACATGGGCAGTTTTCAAAAAAGACTGATACTGAATGCCTAAACCGGTTTTTTGCTCAATTCCATAATCTTATTGAACAAAGTTTCAAAATCAAAAAAACTTTTATTTACATATCCTTTTGCCCCAAGTGCTATAGCCTTTGCAATGTCTTTTTCTTGTCCCAGGGTTGAAAAAACAAGAATTGGGATATTTTTTGTTTGCTCTTGCTTCGCGATATCCTCAAGTACTCCAAATCCATCCTTAATTGGCATAATCAGATCTAAAAGTATTATATCGGGAATATTTTCACCGGCTAGCTTTAACCCTTCTTCTCCATTGCCCGCCTGAAATACCTCCATCCCTTTCTCGCGAAGCTTCTGAGCATAAAATTCTCTAAAGAATTTATCATCCTCGACCAATAATATTTTCATAAAAGATAATTAACTACTTACCGTACCTTCGCCTGAGTCTGTCTGTTTCCTCAGAAAGATCGAGTTCTTTTGCATTTTCAGAAATTTGAGTCAGAGAAAGCTGTATTGTCTTAAGTGACTCAAGCATTATTTTAAGTATCTCTTCATCAGGAACAGCAGAATTCTGCTTGCTTTCTTGAAATATATGCTCCATCTCCTCACATAACTCACCGATTTTGGTGTATCCCATCAAAATACTCTGGCTTTTTAAGGAATGCGCTGCCAGATGGGCGGAATCAACAGCGCTTGTTGCAGATCTGCCATGCAGCAAAAATGCGATATTTTTTCTGAGCATGTTTAGGTAGCCCCATGATGTCTGCAAATACAAACTTTTGTACTTGATAATGTCTTCGTTGTTCATTGACATAATACTTGTCTCTTTAACTATACTTGGGCTTAGTTGAGTTGTCAATAAAACTCATGCATAATAATTGTATGCTATCAAAAAGGAACTTTGTTTATAAATTTAGCAGACTGGAAAATTTTGATCTTGAACTTTTGAACAAACATTATCAAGAACTGATAAATATTGCAGGTTTAAAACTCGAAATTCCTGAAGGTTTTCTGCTCTCTTCCAATGCATATCTGCTTTTTTTAACAGAAAACAACTTGGTTAAGAAAATTCAAGACCTGCTTTCAACAGTTCATTATGAAAGATCTGATTCTCTGATGCAGGTCTCAAATCATATCAAAAAACTCGTAATAAGCTCTGTTATCCCAAAAGACGCCGAAGTGAAAATATTGGAAGAGTACAAGGCGCTTGGAGGTTTTTTCAAAAGCGCAACTGTTACTATCGGTGAGTCAGGCCATAAAGCCAATAGTTCTGATCTATTGATCAGGCAAATTAAATATGCCTGGGCGAGTAATTTTGACCCTCAGAATTTACTTGATGCATATAAAAATAAAATAGATATTGCTGACAAGTTAACTGCACTGATTATTATAAAACAAACAAATTACAACAAAACGGGAAAGTTACTTCTCTCTGATCTATCAATAAAAACCGCCCCCAAACTTTCCCCAGCTGAGACAAAAAGAATAAAACTTATTGGGGAAAAACTCAAAAAACATTTCTACATTCCTCAAATTATTGAGTGGGGGATAAAAAACAAAAAAACGTATATACTGGATATTACACCTATGACCAATATCAAAACTTCTTATCTTGTCCTAATCCGCCATGGTCGATCCGAATATAACGAGAAAGGTCTTTGGGCTGGCTGGGATGAGCCTCCTCTTACTGACAATGGGAAAGAAGATGTCCGGATTGCAGCTGAAGCTTTGAGAGACATACATTTTGACCTTGCCTACACATCCCATCTCATCAGGCATCAACAAACTATCGCTGTAATTAAAAAAACTCTTAAAAGGAAGGATTTACCGGTTATCATAAATGACGCTTTGCTTGAGAGAAATTATGGTGATTTTACGGCCAAAAACAAGTGGGACGTAGAAAAACAGATCGGAAAAGATGAATTTATGAAGATTAGAAGAAGCTTCGATTACCCGGTACCAAATGGCGAATCGCTCAAACAGGTATATGAGAGAGTTATACCATGTTACAAGAACACACTCCTTCCTCAGCTTAAATCCGGCAAAAATATAGTGATTGCGTCATCAGGTAATGCACTGAGAGCATTGGTGAAATATTTGGAAAACATATCTGATACTGATATCTCCAAACTGGAAATAGCAACCGGTGAGGTTTATGTTTATAAGATTGATGAAGACGGAACAGTAGTAGGAAAAGAAATCCGCAACCAACACGAGAATAAGGTTTAACCTTTTACACTCGGTCCCGGTGGCGTCAGTCTCAAAGATGCTGCAAGTGCTGTACGCCACACCTTAGCTCTAGTACGTAAATTATAATCTTTAAGCACGGAAACAGTAACCTCCTTCATGATTGCTTTCCTGTCTGCCACACTACCTAAACTAGCATCAACCCCTGCTGCTAGTTCTTCAAGGCCAACACGAGCAGTTTTTCTTTCTCTTCTAGGCAACTGGGATACTCTTGCACATTCACGCAAAAAAGTTTCAAACTCTTTTTTTGGCGTTGGGCGTCTTTCATTTCCTCGTGACTTATCATTTTCCATTATATGACGATTATATCGTATCAACGGGCCAATTTCAATAGATTACCACAATTAACTATTAGAATTTTTTGATAATCTGATAGCGGATTTCTAAAATTTCGATGCGCTATTCTTGTCTGTCTACAGTCACATGATACATGTAAAACTAATCCATAACGTTTTGTGTCAGGTTAACATATAAGTATTAAATATTCAAATTAAACAAAACCACAATCTCCCCTTTTGGCTCTTTCTTTTTAAAATGCGACAAACTCGCTGAGATTTTTTCGTGCCTTAACTCTTCATGAGTCTTAGTAAGCTCTCTAGCGATTACAATATCTATGTCTCCAAACACTTCCTGCATTTCTGCGAGAGTTTTCAATAATTTATGTGGGGCTTCGAAAAGAATTACAGTTGTCTTTAAAAACTCCTGGGAAGATTTAATGTTTTCAAAAAATGTTTTTCTGTGTCCCGGCTTTCTCGGTGGATAGCCTGCGAAGGTAAATTTATCTGTTGGTAGACCTGAGGCAGTTAATGCTACTAGTGGGGCGGATGCGCCTGGAAGAGATTCGATCTTTATTTTCTCTTTAATTGCTTCACGAATAAGTTTAAACCCCGGATCTGAAATAGCGGGAGTTCCGGCGTCAGATATTAGTGCGATATTTTTCCCCATCTGAAGATAGGAAATAATCTCAGGAATTCTTTGAAATTCATTTTGTTCATAATAAGAAATTAACGGAGGGTGTTCAGTTTTTTGAACCAAACCTGTAGATTCGCTTTTCATTTCTCCTAATTTCTGGAGTAACAAACCAGTTCTCCTAGTATCTTCACAGGCAATTAAATCTACGCTAAATAAAACTTCCAACGCGCGGATAGTTATATCTTTGAGGTTGCCAATTGGAGTCGGAACGATATACAAAATTCCCATAGAATGGGACAATCTTACCACAACTTGGAAAAACTTCAAACTTTATTCTTCGAGTGAGCGTAGCGAATCGATAAGCAACAACCTGCCTGCCGGCAGGCAAGGTTTAGCAATATAACAATTTAACAATCAAAATCGTCTTACCAAGCCTACAACTCTACCTTGAATCCTAAGGCTTTTGGGGTATATCGGCTCCATTGCAGAATTTGCGGGACGCAAAACTACCACATCTCCTTCTTTATAAAATCTTTTAAGAGTAGCCAAATTGTCATCAACCAGCGCAACTACGATTTCCCCGTTTTTCGCTTCCTGGACTTTTTCAATCACCACAAAATCTCCATCCAAAATCCCATCCTCGATCATA
>DATIJS010000075.1:0-2746 GCA_035478335.1 Saccharimonadales bacterium (SeqCode)
TGTGGAATTTTAATGAGGATGACTGTCAAAAGTTGGAATCATTTACTTTACAGTTTTTAGTACTTGAAGATTTTAGTTAACAATAACCCAGTTTAATTTGATATCCTGCAATTGAGGATTTGAAATCTGTATCGTGAATGAGCCCTTGGTACCATTGCTTGGATTTTCTTCAGTTTGGCGCGCAATATACGGCGTAGTTCCAAATGTACTTGAAACAGGACTTATGTAAATTAATGATTTGTCTGTAATAAAAGGTGTCAGAATACTTCTTTCTGTCTCATGTGCGGTAATTGTAGCTATTCCGGCAGATCCGGATGCGATAGTTTGGGTCATAGATGTGTCAGCCTGCGCTCCTCTGATAATCTTGAAATTGGCGAATGCGGCACTTCCTGATGAGACTAAATCACCAACATTGTTGACGCTAAACCTTGCCGAACCGCTTGCATTATTAATTACAAAAGCAGATTCGTGCTGAGCCGTATTAGTTTGCGTTTGATTCTGTGCTTTTTCAGGTAATTGAATAACCAAATCTGAATTAGAAATCGGACTGATTATGCCTGCAGACAGCGTGCCGTTAACAGTAACGTTTTTCCCAAATTCTGCATTACCAGTTACTTTCAGATTGCCTTCGGTATCGATAGAAACAAGACCTCCCATTATTGAAAGATTGCCCTGTCTGAGTGGCTGCAGGCTTAAATCTGTGCCTAGGGTATTAATAGAATTATCGTTAATACTCATATTCCTGCCTATACTTAACTCGCCATTTATCGAAGTTGTTGTCAAACTTGTTGGTCCCAGAGCGATTAATCCCTGGTTAAAGGTAGCAGTTTCTGTTTTTAAATTCGGAACATAGTAGAATTCTGCTGAGTAAGATGCTACATCAGCCGGTTTGGTATTTTGTATTAAGTATTTTGTATTAAGTATTGCTTCGGTGGAAATAGAAGGCTCTCTATCACTTAATGCATAATTGGTGTTATTTGGGGCACTCGTTGGTGTTGGTTCTGCTAATGGAGATACCTGAGTAGTTGGAGTTGGGGTAATTGATGCCGAATCGGTAGCTGAATATCCACTAGCTAGCTCTCCTTGTGGAGTTGGGGTTGCGCTGGGAGTTGCTGCTTGTGTTGTGTCAAATGTAGCGCTTTCACTCGCATTTGGAGATACATTTTTATATATATTGGTTATATTATTTATAGATTGAGTTGGTGTTGGCTCGGATTGAGTAGGGGCAGGAGTTGGCATTGCTGATGATGAGGCTACATCGGGGTTTTGGTTTTCTGCTTGTGGGCTTGGAGACACTGTTTGAGCAAGCGGGCTGACAATGACAGTTGTTTTTTCAGCTGCACCTTCGTTTCTCTCAAGCGTAAGTGAGGCTAGTCTTTTATTAAGGATATCATTGACAATTGTGGAGATATAGTCTTTGAGAGTCTTTCCGCCGATAGTAATATCTTCAGTTGTGACCGAGAGCGAATTGGTTGATATTTTACCAACTTCCAGCAAGCCCGTATGCAAAGTGCTAACAAATTCCTGGACTGATAGGGCAAGCTTTTCGTAATCCTGAGAGTTTTCTATAGGCAGATTGCTATTTGGGGTCTCATATGCGGTTACCACATTGCCATTATTCAGGAGTACAGCCTTGGGATCATACCAGGAGACATTAAGTGCTATTTTGATCTTCTTGGATACACCGGCCAAAGGATCAAAATCTTCAAGTGCCCGACCTATAATTTGCCCGGGAGCTGTTGCTTTAGCAGCTTCACCCGGAGCTGAAGATGATGTAAGGGGGTCGCCGGCTTTTATTGGTCCATTTTGATCATTTACCTTTACTTCAAGCTGACCAACCAGCCCGACAAGGACTTTATTTGAATTCAAATCGCGCTCACTAGTATCATTGCCTATAAATCCGGCAGTTGTGGAAAGAACTCCAACTAGCGGAGTATTAACTGTTGCTTTAACAACTTTGCCATTTGCATCAAGCCCCAAGACATCACCTTGAGATAGGGCACTCTCTCCCGTGCTAAAATATTCAGCGAAATCTGCACTGCCTGTGTTGTAATTTACTCCTGAAGCGCTGAGGCCAATATTTCCCTTTGTGGATCCTGTGCAATTTTCACTCGTGCAATCTGAATAGAAGGTTGCGAATCGTGCCTGTGTACCGCTTGATGATGTACCTATGTTTAGCCTTAAGGCAACTGTGTTGATTGAGTCAGCTGTATGAGTGTTGGTAATAGAAGCTGTGGCTTTTCCCGCTTGAGAAAGGCTATCTACTGCAGAAAATCTGTAGCCGGGAGTTGATGTGCCAATGCCGAGGCGTTTATTGTTTTGATCCCAGGAGAAATTTGCTGAGTCTGAGGCTATATGATTGTCAGTGCCGATAAAGGGAATTGTTCCTTGTGAGAAGTCGGGCATGATTATACCGCCGATTGCCTTGATCGCTCCTGCTACATCCAGATTGTTATTAACAGTAGTGGTTCCGCTTTTTGCTCCTATTGCAATACTTGTTGCAGCACCTCCTATATTTAGATTAAGCGTATTTATATTTGCAATATTGAAAGTACCGGCTGCTGTTGACAGGTTGCTCCCGAGAATGCTGAGGTCTCCGGCAAAACTGCCTGAGCCATTGTTGTCAACAGTGAATTTGGCAATACTTCCTGTTGAGGCGCTAATAAGATCGCCTGTACCATTTTGCTTGATTACAAGGGCTGATTGAGCACTTGATGAAGCTAGTATAGCGAAGTTGTCATCAACT
>DATIJS010000076.1:0-8782 GCA_035478335.1 Saccharimonadales bacterium (SeqCode)
TCAAAAATACCCAAACCCTCAATCCGTGTCCCCTCAGAAGGTTCATAATATTTTCCAAAAAGCTGCGGAGATCCGCAGACAAAAAGAGATGGGATTCCTTTTTCGATCAGGTCCTGAAGTGCTTGTTTTTTCTTGCGCAAACTCTCAATAACAATTGTTTGCTCCCGGTCTTGTGCGCCACCACCAAAAAGAAGATTGATTTTTCTTAGCTCTTGATCATTGGTTGCTTGGTCAATCTTTATAATTTCAGTTTTGATTCCGCGCCATTCACAACGCTTTTGCAGTACTATTATATTGCCACGGTCTCCATAGGTGCTCATCAGTTCAGGATATAGCCAACCGATAGTTAGCGCTTTGCTGTTTGCTGTTTGTTGTTTGCTGTTTGTCATAGTATTTTTTTGCCTGTCAAAATTTTTCGGGTTTCAAGCATTGCAGAATATGTTGGAAGTATAAATAGAGTTTCATTATTTTCAATAATATCCACTCCTGTATCAATTGCTTGCATTAAATCTTCATATAGTTTGACTCTTGATTCATAATTCTTAATTCCTAATTCATATTTCATTCGGAGAGCCATATCATAAACTCGGTCTCCGCTTATCAGTATTTGTTTAAATTTCTCAATTTGCGGTAAATCAACATCCCAGATCCAGGAAATATCCCGTCCATCTGGAATCTTATCGTTTAATACGATTAGTAATGTTTCAGCATCTAAATCAGAAATGGTTTTAAAGGATTGGTTAAAGCTTGTGGGATTTTTGGAAAGAAAAATCTGGACATTTTTATTCTTATACTTAACAATTTCTTGTCTGCCAAAAGCTGGTTTGAAATTTGCAAATGATTTTTCAATTTCGCTATCTTTAATGCCGATTTCACGAAGAACTAGGACGCAGGCAAGTGTGTTGTATTGGTTATACATTCCCGGTAGTGGAAAAGTGCTGAAATTATTTATTTCGACTTTTGGGTGAGTTAATCCGCAATTATTGCAATGCCAATCTCCAAGATGTGAGAAAAATATTTGACTATAAAATAATTTATTTGAGCAATTTGGACAATAGCCTGAATCTGCAGAATCTTGAAAAATATTATTGTTTGTTTCAGATTTACTTAAGCCAAAGAAGCTGACATTTGCATCTGTACCCTTACTTAGATAGGCAATCTGAGGATCATCTGCATTTAAAACTAAATTAGTTTTATTTGTAAGCTGCGAAATAGATTTTTTCCACTTTTCTATAATAGTATTTATCTCACCATATCTATCAAGTTGGTCACGAAAGAGGTTTATTAAGATAAGATAATCCGGTTCGCATTGAGCAAGAACATGGGGAAGTGCATTTTCATCAATTTCAAAAATTGCAAAATCATAATCTATTTTGCCGCTCAAGCTTGAGTTAATTATTAAACTCGATGCTATTCCGTTTAGCAAGTTAGCGCCTGATTTGTTTTGAAAAACAGTTTCTCCGTTATTCTTAAGAGCTGTCTTGAGAAGAGCAGCCGTTGTTGTTTTACCATTTGTTCCGGCAATTATTACAATTTTGGTTTTGGAATTTTGAAGAACTTGTTTTACAAAGTTTTTGTTTAAATTCAGTGCAATGTGCCCAGGCCAGGTAGATCCGTCACCGAGTTTCAACAAACGGAATATTTTTGAAATAATTTTACCAAAAACGATTAAAAAATTGTTTAGCACAATTCAATTGTACCACGGAAGTCTGCGCGGAAGCTTTCGGTGGAATTTATTATTTGCATTGATTTTTTTGCCTGCTGCTTTTAATTTTTTAAACACTTCGCATTTTCCCGCTATTGTTGTAGACGTCTCCATTCTAGCAGATTTCAAATTGTTTTCAGCAGATGCTGAATTAAACAGCGCGTTAAGATTTGCACCTGGACAACGCGTGCATGTAACACAAGCTCTGGTACGGTTTCATATTTTGTAATTTTAATTTTTGCATCACATCTATTTTCATTTGAACCCCACATATGGGAAATAGAGTAGCAAAAGTAGAGTATTATTGCAATTAGAGTTTTACATTTCGCGGAGGATTTTGATGCGTTCCTCAATCGGCGGATGTGTGGAGAAAAGACCGGATAAGGCATTTTGAACACTGCCTTTTTTAAAAGGGTTGACGATAAATAGATGTGCGGTTGCGTTGCTAGCGGTATGAAGAGGTCTTTGATCTTTTGATATTTTCTCAAGTGCGCTGGCAAGCCCCTCCGGATATCGTGTCAGAAGTGCCCCTGAAGCATCAGCCAGAAATTCTCGTTTTCTGGAAATTGCCAGCTGAATAAGGCTTGCTATAATAGGTGAAATTATTGCAAGGATTATCCCGATAATTAAGAAGACCACTTGTCCGCGGTTGTCTTCGTCGTTATTTCTGCTCATTCCACCCCAAAATAAATTTCTCAAGAACACATCTGCAAGTAAGGCGATAAACCCCACCAAAACTGCCGTCACAGCCATCAGGCGGGTGTCGTAGTTTTTGACATGTGAAAGTTCATGGGCGATGACTCCTTCTAGCTCAATCTTGCTTAACTTTTCTAAAATTCCTGTTGTTACAGCAACTGATGCATGCTGCGGGCTTCTGCCTGTTGCAAAAGCGTTCGGTGATGGATCGGTCATAATATAAACTTTGGGCATGGGAACGCCATCTCCGATAGATAAATTTTCGACAATTCTAAATAGTTCAGGAGAATCATCTTTCTGAATTTGTTTTGCGCCACTTGTTGCAAGCACAATCTTATCAGAGAGGAAATAGCTGCCAATGCTTGAGAATGCAGCAAGTGGAAATACCAGGAGTGTGTAAGAGATTCCATAACCAGTTGCCTTACCTATGACATATGCGATTGTTGTCGCAAAAACTACAAACAAAAACATTATAGCCCAGCTTTTCCAGATATTTTTTGAAATAGCAGAATAGATATTCATAAATTACAAACTAATGCGAATCATGCTTACAAAGATAATATTTGTAGAAATTTGCATATTATTACAATTTGCTAATATTTTTTCGCATGCAAATTAATCCGAATTAAACTAGATCACTTTTTAGCATAAATTCGTAACTTAAAATTTTACTTTTACTTCCTTCTTTTCGTCTTCGCTTGCCTGAAAGAAATCAGCAGGTTTGAAGCCAAGCATATTTCCAATTACGTTACTTGGGGAAATAGCTAGCTTATTGTTGAAATCCAATACATTGCTGTTGTAAAACTGACGTGAATAAGCAATTTTGTTTTCGGTATCAGATAATTCTCCTTGAAGCTCTAGAAAATTTTGATTTGCTTTGAGATCAGGGTAGTTTTCTGACACTGCAAAGAGTGACTTTAAGGTAGCAGAAAGTTGATTATTTGCTTCAGCCTTCTCAGCTGTTGTTCCGGCAGTCATAAGACTGGATCTGGCTTTTGTTACATTTTCAAGAAGATCTTTTTCATGTTTTGCATAGCCTTTTACTGTTTCAACAAGGTTGGGTATAAGATCGGTTCGTCTTTTGAGTTGAACGTCAATTTCAGATAAAGCTTCGGCTATTCTATTTCTTGCTGTCACTAAACTGTTGTATATAACCAAAAAATAAATTGCTATTAGCGCAACAACTGCAATAATAATTGTATTTATCATAAAATTCACCTCCTTTCAAAAAATTCTTTAACTTTATTATACTCCCAGGTATTTATAATGTCACTAGACGTTGCCCAACCCCGTCTTGCGACAGACACTCCATACTGCATTAGATTCATATGATCCGTTGCATGACTGTCAGTATTGATTGCAAACTTAACGCCTTTTTTAATTGCTTCATATATAAGTAAATCAGGCAGATCCAATCGCAATGGCCAGGAATTTATTTCAAGCGCCTTATTGTTCTTAACGGCAAAATCAAATACCTTATCCCACTCCAAATCATAACCTGTTCTTTGATTGAGAAGTCTTCCTGTTGGGTGAGCCAGAATTTTGGCTTTTGGGTGAGAGAGTCCTTTGAGAACACGTTCTGTCATTCTGGTGCGATCCATATCAAACGAACTATGGATTGATACGATACTTCCATCAAGCAAAGATAGCGAGTCGTTATCAAGTGCCAAATTTCCGTTTGGAAGAATATCGGTTTCCATCATAGAAAATATTTGTATATCTTTTTTATACTTTAAATTTATTTGTTCAATAAACTTATTCCTTTTCTGAAGAAGTTTTAAAACTTGATCCTTGGTATGTCTTGATATGCTGGGATTATGTTCAGAAAATGATAAATATTTATATCCAAGTTTTATTGCATAGTTAAGCATATCTTCCATGCTGTTTTGTCCCATATCGTGACTGGGTTCAATCGGATAGCTTGAATGAATATGAAAGTCTCCTTTTATCTCTTTTATTTCGACAAGATTGGGAAGTTTGTTTTGCATAGCGAGTTCAATCTCTCCCTTGTCTTCCCTAATCTCCGGTGGTACCCATTCAAGACCTAGGAATTTGTAAAGAGATTCTTCGGTTTTGAATTGAATAAGTTTGGGGTTTTTTTCGTCTTTTTTCTTTATTCCATAGTCAGAAAGTGAGTAGCCTTTTTTTAGTGCAATTTCTCTCAAGTGTACATTGTGGTCTTTGCTCCCTGTAAAATGCTGAAGAAGTGAGCCAAAGCCGCTAGGCGACTCAACCATCAAATCAACCTGCCTTCCTCCCGATGTAAGAATAGAAGCAGTGCGGGTTCCTTTCTCGATTATTCTTTCCGTGTGTGGGTATTTTGTGAAATACTCAAGGAGTTCTCTTGGACTTTTACTGGATACAGCAATATCAATATCTCCTACGGTTGACTTTTTTCGTCTCAGACTTCCCAAAGTATTTGCTGCTTCAGCATATTTTGATTTTAAAAGATAATCAATAATTTTGTTGGCAAGCTCTGTTGCATAGGGGAGGGCCATTCTGGTTGTTTTGCCTGTTCCTAGCTTGAATTCTTCAAATGCTCTAATAATATCTTTTTCAGATTTTTCGCCAAAGCCTGGGAGAATTGCTATCTTTCCTTCTTTGGCAATTTTTTCCAAATCAGCAATTACAGTGTCGGGATTTTTTAATTTGAATTCAGTTACCAATTTGTACGCTGTTTTTGGGCCGATACTCGGAATATCCAGAAGCGGATATACACTTGAGGGAACTTTGGAAAGGATATCATCAAGGTGTTGGACGTTGCCTTTTTCAAGAAGCTCCTCGATAGACAATTTTATTGACGGTCCAACTCCTGGTATGTTTCCAAGTTTTCCCTCTTTTTGTAGTTCTTTTAATTCGGTCGAAGTACTTGATATTGCATCGGCTGCTTTCCTATAAGCGAGTATTTGGAAGCGGTATTTTTTTTCATCACTAATAGCATAAGCTGAAGCAACGTTATTTAGAAGATGAGCAATTTCTGAATTTGTCACAGACAGAGTTTATCAGAGGATTGACCAGGTTTCAAGTTTAAAGTATAATTGTATGATCTACAATTGGGGTTGTAGCTCAGTTTGGTTAGAGCGTCTCCCTGTCACGGAGAAGGTCGCGGGTTCGAGCCCCGTCAATCCCGCAAAGTAATAATTGTGTTTTTGCAAATAAGTGATATAATTCGTGTAGCCAAATTCCTCTGCCTTATTTTCTGCCTCAACTAAAATGGAAGATCAAACAAAAATAAAACTTTCCAGAAATAAAAAAACTAACGACAATAAGCAAGAAGATTCAAATTTGAACATATTTGATTATCTTAGATTTGGAGAATCATACACGAGCTTAATTCTAGGAATTATTGTAGTTGTTATTGCGACCGGGTTTATTTTGGGATTTGTGCATAATAGAAATTTAGCAAATAAGAGATCGGCTGATGATGATATGCCTATAGTTTCTACACAGATTTCCCAAACGAATACGGAGACTATTATAAGTACTGTTACCAATAGCCCAAAGAATAATCCAGCAAAGGTAAATAAAGCACCCACACCAACAACTAAATTAATTCCTACATCAACACCTACACCGAAAAGAGTTGCAAAATCTTTCCCTACTCTTACATCAAGATCTGTAATTATTAAATCTCAAAAAAAGATTACTTCTCCGACTCCGATTAAAAGCACAGATACTAAATATCTTTCAACAAAAAAACTTGACTCAAAGATGTTTGATGATAATAATAAATCCCCTGATAATAAGAAAAGTTATGTTGTTATGCAGGGAGATACTCTTTGGAGCATATCAGAGAAATTATATAAAAATGGCTACAGATGGGTGGATATAGCTCGTGCAAATAATTTATCCAATCCTGATAATATAGAAGTTGGGCAAAAAATTAGCTTGACAAAAATCGAGCAAAAAAAAGATACACCTGATATATTAAGTGATGGTGCAAGCACAAGCATTTATTCAGAAAACTCAAAAATTACCAGTTCAGGATATAGCATAGTACAAGGAGACTCACTTTGGGTAATTGCACTTCGGGCTTATGGTGATGGTTACAGGTGGGTAGATATCGCTCGTGCAAATAATTTATCCAATCCAGATTTGATATATCCAGGAGACAAATTAACAATCCCCAGAAAATAACATACTCCATTGTTAAATTGCTACATTATTGAATTGCTGTTTCTCGACGCGTTTTGCTTGCTCGAAGAATAGGGTAACTTGACTAGTGAAATTTTACAAATAAACTGTTATTATAGTGGTGTTTTGCGATGGTAGTTCAGTGGTAGAATGTCTCCTTCCCAAGGAGAAGGTCGAGGGTCCGATTCCCTTCCATCGCTCTAGTATTTGCAGGCATTGATTCATTATATCTTCTTATGTCCTATGTACATTTACAATACAGCTATTTTAGTGTATATTCTATTTATGGCTGACCCAGAAAGACGAATGATTAGCGACAGAGGATCAAAAAAGGATCGGAAAGATTTGGATGTAAGTTATAAGGATGAAACTGGAATACATGAAACATCTGCGTTTAGAGCTCGGCAAAGAGCAGTAGAGAGAAAAGGTGATGAGCCAAAAAAACCAGCCAAGTAGCCTTCTTAAGTTTTCCCCAGTTGACTAATTTGTTCCGGTTTGTTAACATAAATCGTGCCCCTAACAAAAATTAAAACACAAAAAACTAAATATATATTCGTCTCAGGAGGTGTCATCTCAGGAATTGGGAAAGGCACAACTGCCGCATCAATTGCATATCTTCTAAAATCAGCAGGTTACAAAGTTGCACCACTCAAATTTGAAAATTACCTCAATATTGACGCCGGTACCATTAATCCAATCGAGCATGGAGATCCCTTTCTTTGCGAAGACGGAACTGAAGGAGATATGGACATGGGAACATATGAAAAATTTCTTGATGAAGATATGGGGAAAGAAAACTTTATCACAATGGGAAGGATCTATCAGACAGTTATAGATAGAGAGCGCCGATTTGAGTACAACGGGGAAGACGTAGAAGCAATTCCGCATATCACAGACGAAATCACGCGTAGAATTAAAGATGTTGAAAATAAGACAAAACCGGATATTATCTTAATTGAACTTGGCGGAACAGCCGGGGAGTATCAAAATGTATTTTACTATGAAGCATCTAGGATTTTAACACTAAGAAATCCAGGAGATGTTATCCATATTCATGTCAGTTATGTTCCTACTCCATCCCATCTTGGAGAACCGAAGACCAAGCCAACACAATTGTCGGTCAGAACACTAAATTCTTTGGGAATTCAACCTGATTTTATAGTTGCCCGCTCAAATAATTACCTAGATAAAAGAAGGCGTGACAGGTTTGCACTTTTCTGCAACATGTTGCCTGAGGATATAATTTCCAATCCTGATTTGGAATCTGTTTATGAAATTCCATTGATGCTTCAGAAGCAGGATTTGGACAAAAGAATTTTGCAGAAACTTGGTTTGCCTGTTAAAAAATCAAACATAAAAGATTGGACCAAAATGGTTGAAACAATTAAAACAAAAAAAACCAAAACAGCGGAAATTGCGATTATAGGAAAGTATTTTGGAACAGGTGATTATCAGCTACGGGACTCATATGCAGCACTTCTTGACGCGATTGATCATGCAGGGTGGAAGTTGGGAACGGATGTGAAGGTTAAATGGATCGATGCAGAAACTGTTGAGAAGAATGGGGTTGCTCAAACAATCGGCACACCGGATGGAATAATTGTTCCAATAGGTTGGGGTGAACGAGGTGCTGAGGGTATGATTGCAGCTGCAGAATATGCAAGGATAAATAAAATTCCATATCTGGGTCTTTGTTATGGAATGCAGCTGGCTGTTGTAGCATTTGCCAGATCTGTACTCGGATTTACTGATGCAAATACAACAGAAAATAATCCTGATTCTTCACACCCTGTGATCTACTTGATTCCTTCTCAAAAAGCGCTTATGGAAACGCGTGCATATGGCGGAACAATGAGGCTTGGAACATGGGATGCGATTGTTAAAAAAGGAACAAAAGCATGGGATTTGTATGAGAAGTATGATGAGTTCATAAATAAAGAAAAAGGTATAACAAGCGAGCGTCACAGGCATCGGTATGAGTTTAATAATAAATATGCAGAAGACTTTGAAAAAAAAGGCTTACTAATTAGTGCCAGATCTGTAAAGGAAGGATTGGTTGAGATAATTGAAGTACCGGATCATCCTTTTTATATCGGAACACAGGGGCATCCTGAATATAAGAGCAGGCCTCTAAAGCCGCATCCGATTTTTTTGGGATTTATAGAAGCCGCATCGAAGAAGGTTTAGAATCAGGAGTTAAGAAACCTCAATTCTTAATTCATGCTTCTTGATTCAGCGTTTTGTTTC
>DATIJS010000077.1:0-2183 GCA_035478335.1 Saccharimonadales bacterium (SeqCode)
TATATGTCACAGACAGGTCGATTATTGCCACCTTATGTAAAGCCTGAGGCTTTTACGCCTCTTCAGGAAATCAAAGAAGAGAAAAAAAGCTCTCCTTATGAGCATGGGGTTATACCTATTGAAACTTATCCACTCATCAAATTAAATATAAAAGAAAATCAACCAGAGGAACTAGAAAAATTTATTAAGCAAATTGATGCCTTATTACGTCTCTATAATACGGGTAATGAACCGGCTAATATTGAAACTGAAATAAAAAAAATTGACGATATTAAAATAGCTTTTTTAAAGTTATCCTCACACGAGGATAAATCCGTCTATTTTAGAACTGTGAAGCAAGAACTGAAAACTACACTTTCAGAACTACAAAAACCCTTTCAAAATCAATTTAATCAATTATTAAATCAATTTAGAGAGTGGGGGAGGATTCATGGTGTTAATACTGACGAACTGGAAACAAAGATCGACACGTTACAAAGCAATTTCTTCGAGGCAAGCTATTCAGGTTCACAAGACTCCTCTGCTTATTTTAAAAACGTTAAGAAAAATTTAGAAAAAATATGGCTTATGTTACAAAATGATGCGATTTCTTTAACTAAGCGCAAAGAACATTACACACAGATATGCGGCATTTTTCATGTTTGCGCAGGAGGTATATCTATTCACCTGCAAAATATCGTTTTTTCTCTTTATACGCCCTTGTCAGTCACATCTTGGTTAGTGGGTCTTCGAACGGACCTCATACAAGCTTATGCTAATATACATAATGCAGAAAAAGGTGTTTCCGAAGGTAATAGTGCTCACACGGAAGGTTTTTTTGCGAGGTATGCAGAAGATCAAGGATGGAGTTCTGCTTTAGCTATGAAAGAAGTCAATGATGGGTTTTTTCAGCATACAAAAATTAATGAAAGGGATTTAGAAAAGTTTCATGCTTATTTTGAAAAAGAGTACGCTCACAATCCAACAGCTATTCGCGCTTGTATTCAAAAAAATCTCTATAAAGCGGTCGATGATATTTTCAAAGGGTTTGGATTTAAAATAGATGAATGGAACAATGTTAATAAAGATTATGGTGTATTTCTTGAAGGATTAAGACATATTTTAAAACAGTTAGATATTCTGAATGAACTTGATTTTCTTGAGTTAAATGACGAAGACACTGCATTTAAGTTGCGTATGAATCATATCATAGACATGCTATGTGAACGTGTATTAATGACATCCGTACTTTATTATGATGCTGCAAATAAAAAGTATCGTGAGTTAGTTCCTGCTTTTTGGCTTAATCTTCAATATCCTCTAATCTCATTAGATATTTCTGTATGGAAGAGCATTCCAACGCAAGATTTTCCATCTGTGTTATGTCGTGTGATCAATGAGTTATCGAAAGAATATATAGACACTTTGTTAGATGCGATATCTTATGAGCGAATAGAAAGCATGAAAAACAGTAAACTTTACAAAGAACATTTATCTTTCATTCAAGACTCCGAAAAACGAGCTTCCCTTGATAAAAAGATAGCTGACAAAGTGTCTCAAGGTGAGCATAAAGAAGAAAAAGAGGAAAAAAGGGTCAATCCAAATGCATTTTATCAACCCGGTACACTCACTGAGATTGGAAATAAGATTTTACGAGGCTGCGATCCTGATGTTGAGTCAGTTTTAACTGAAGTAAAAAAGAATCCTACACTTTTGGATATCGTTATTACGGTAAAAGACCCGGTTGGAACACCTGTCACGGGAACATTTTTACAACTTGCCGCAATGGCAGGTGATGTGAATCTTAAGCCAAATATTTCGAATGAAAAAGATTGTGGATTGGTTGAGCGATTAATTTCAGCAGCTGGTGATTATATGACACCAGAGAAAGTGGCTGAACAATTGAAATGTATCAATTCAGATGAGGCAATAGATGCAAACAACAAACGAGTTCAGCGTTATTTAGACATCATCAAAAAATTCGGAAATACTCTTTGCGAAGGCAAGGTCACAAAAGAAGAAGCCATTGCTCAACTTGAAAAAGAATTATTCGAAGAACGATCTAAAGCCGTCAACGCTGGTTTCATCTTTGATCCTAGAATTTTACATGATACAGCTCAATGGTTTGAAGAAAATGTTAACCGCTTTGATGGTTGGAACACCCCTAAAAGCAGTGTATTTTGGGTCAATGGCTTTGGAAAGTT
>DATIJS010000078.1:0-14528 GCA_035478335.1 Saccharimonadales bacterium (SeqCode)
TACAGCCTAAATATGCTATGATCTGAGTATGTCAGAAACACTTACAGCTCCCAGACCTAAAGATATTGAAGTTGGTACAACTCCTGATCAATTAAAATCCAAACTTACTGAGGCACTGGATGCATTAAAAGTACTCCCGGCTGGCCAAATTGTTGAGCATATTCAAGACAAAATTAGAAACCATAGAGTCCTTCTTGTCAATGCTGAACCAGGAGCGGGAAAATCATATGTACTCCCCCCTGTACTTTTGCAGACAATGCTTGAAACCAATCCCAATGCTAAGATAATAGTTTCAGAATCACGCAAGAATTTGGTCAGGCAACTTGGAAGCCACGGTAAAACAGAAGAGGGTAAAGTTCAAAAACCGGAAGATATGACCCTCAAAGATAGACTTGGTTCTACTGTTGATTTTAGTAATGCAGATCATAGAGCCTCTCCTACGGCGAGTATTGATTTCGCTGTTGAACAGACTTTGATAAATAGACTTATCAAAAATCCCTCTCTTGAAGGCTATGCCGGGGTAATGGTTGATGAAGCTCATCGCTACATGGGAATACTCAAGCCTCTTCTCAAAAAAGCTATGGAATTAAATCCAAACTTGAGAGTTATTTTCGCAACCGGTACTGCCAATGCAGCGCGGAGTAGGCTTCAGAGCATGTTTCCTGAGATGGAAGAAATAAAAATTGAAGGCCGCAAACATGTTGTTGCAGAAAATTGGAATAAATCATCTACTGCAAAATCAGCCCCAGTTGATGCGGCACAGAAGGTTGAAGAGATATTGAGAGAAGGAAAAAAACCGGGAAATATTTTAACATTCTTGGCAGGCGGGAATGAAATGGACCGCTTCATTGATCATCTTGAGAAATCCGGTGTAGCAAACACCGATAAGTTTGAAATTATAAAGGTGATGGGAAAGGACAAAGACACTATTGAACGAATAAAAACAAATAGCGGTAAAAGAAAAATTATAGTATCCACCAATGCACTCGAGGAGGGAGTTGATCCTAATTGTGATATTGTAATTGTTTCAGGCTGGCGAAAAACCAAAATTATTGATCCAATTACGGGAATTGAAGAATGGCAAACGATACGAGTATCAAAAGACAGCGCTGAGCAGCAATCCAAACGCGTAGGAAGAAAAAGACCGGGTGAAGCACATTTTCTATTCCCAGAGGAGGAACTTAAAAATCCAAATATTTTCCCCATCGAAGATCGAGTTGCCGATAACTTAACTAATGATGTTCTGGCACTTATTGCTGCGGGCTATCAAGATATCAGGACTTTTGAATTCGAAGGTGATAAAGATCCTACTCATATAGAAGCTGCCATCCAAAGACTTCAGGTTCTTGGTGCTTTAGATAAAAACGAAAAATTAACCGAAATTGGTAGATTTGTAGCCGATTGCGAAACAGATCCTCAATATGGCAGAATGCTATATGAAGCTGAAAAAAGAGGATGTGAAGACGCAGTTGCAATTCTTATTGGAATTTTGGGTTCAGACAGATCACTTTTTCAAAGAGAATTTAAAAAAGACAATTTTACCAATCCAGATTCAGACTTTATCTCAATTCTTGAGGTATGGAATAAGTATGTAAAAATCAAATACGACTCTGCTCTTTCGGGAACTCAGAGGCAGCAAAAACTGGCTGAAATGGAAAGTAGTGGTATAAATGTTTCAGTTTTTGAAAGCGCTGCGCAAAAACGACGAGACTTAGTAAAAATCCGGGGAAATCTCTATCCTGAAATCAAACTTTCAGGTGAAGGAAATAAAAATGATGAAATTCAAGTCAGCGTTTTGGCTGGTCTCATAGATAAACTATTAATAAGGGACAACGATGGAACCTATAAATTAGCAAACGGCAAAAAATCTAATATTGCAATGAGTCCTGACTCTGGTTTATTTATTAATTTTCCAGATTCAGTTGTGTCAGGAAAAATTACTCACATCGCAAGGGATGGACGTGATATTGCTGAATTAAATCAAAAGGTAGACTTGGGTAAACTTCATGATTTTTTTCCTTATTTAAACGGTTCTACTGAGACAGAAGTGGATAAGCCGACGCCTGAGTCAGCCATTGAAATTCCTACTCAAACAGGTAATGATGCACAAAAAGAAAATCATGCTGATGAAGCAGAGGTCAAAGATTTTACTGAAGTTACAACTGACATTGAGGATACTGCAAGAACTGAGGATAAAGCAACTACTGAAAAAGAAGTAAAAACATTTATGCAGAAAATAAAAGAAAACTGGCACAACCTTTCGGAACGGGTAAAAAATCTCTTCCGTTCTTTCAGTGAGAGAATGAAAAGACTGTTTGGGATTAAATAGCAATCTACTTAATATTTATCCAGTAACGACGTTTTTTGGGATTTTCAGAACCATTTTCAATAATATTTTCCAGAATTCCGCCATTTGATTCAATTATTTTTCTTGAGGCAGAATTGGTATCATCACAGGTGACAAGGGCTTTTTTTATTCTCAGCTTTTGGATTTGAATTAGGGAAAGCCGGAGAATTTCTTTACCATATCCAAGATGCCGCTTTGTCGGACGAATCCAATACCCAATATGCCCGCCTACTTTTAACAAATGCTTAGTTAATGAATGACGAATATTTACAAAGCCAATAAATTCATCTTTATCAATCAGCCATAACTCAGTATTTGCAACGTAACCTTCCGGCAAATCCAAGCCTTTAGATTGATTTATTTTCCAATTTACAAATTCTTGAAATGACTGACTAGATTTGGGAGATTCAATACGTGTAATACCCGTCTCATCTTTACCTTCTTCAACAGCCTGAAAATAACTTTTTTCATAATCTAACATGGGGATAATGAGTTTCATGAGCTTAGAAGTTAATTTTATTTTTTAGTTTTTATTGTTTAAATCTTAGTAATAAGTACCGCGTAGGGGAGTCGAACCCCTGATTCCTTGGATGAAAACCAAGTGTCCTAGGCCACTAGACGAACGCGGCATATGCTTTCAGTAGTTTATTTTATCAAATTTATACGCACGGAACAAGCCGGGCATATAACTTTACTTAAAACTCAAGTAACATGACCCGGCTTGTAAAATAGTTTTAATCAGAAAAGCTTATTTCAGCTTTTTCTTTGCATCTTCAACTACTTCTTTTGCAGTGCTTTGTCCTCCAAGTCCGAATGCAATTCCTCCGGCCAGAGCAAACATCGCTACAACACCAGTGAAGAGTATTCTAACCAAATCTTGAGCAACTCCCAGTTGGTTAAGAACTGCAAGTAGCACGAAAACGGTTATGGCAATCTTTGTAACGGATGCTATTGTTCGCGATGCATCAGGTGACAAAGTTCTGGTCGATGCAAGTACGACATCGGATGCAAGTTTGGCAAAAACCAAACCTACAAGTCCGAGGATCGCTGCTGCAAAAACATTGGGCAGATAAAGCAGAAATGTATTAAGAACTACCGTAACCTGAGGTAGACCCCAGATGTCGGCTGTTGGGATTAAGAATAAAATAATTACGAACCATCTTGCAATTTCTGCCAAAATGTTAGTCCAAGTAAATTCTTTCTTGGCCTCAGGTATACCGTATTTTCGCAAATATGTCTCAACTTTAAGTACGTTAAAAATTTCAATTACAATTTTTTTAACAATTGACGCAATAATAATACCAATTAAAAGTATAATTATTCCGATTAAAAAGTTGGGGAAAAATGCTGCGGTATTGAACAATCCTTTGTTCAGAGAAGCGAGAAAAGTGTCTGTGATATTAGAACCTACCATATCAATCACCTCCTTTCTTTATCTATTTGAGCTTTAGCCCAAACGGATAATCTAAACCACTATCAGTGTATTCCTTTATTATTTCGCTTGTCAAGGGATAGGTTCATTGATATAATGCTTTAATGGCTAGTTTGCTATTGGCAATTTGCTTATAGCTATTTGCTAATCAGGTCCGGTAGCTCAGCGGTAGAGCAGGAGCCTTTTAAGCTCTTGGTCGCGGGTTCGAATCCCGCCCGGATCACCAAACGGGGTGCTTAGGCACCCGGTTCGAATCATTAGGTTCACAGTTTACTTTATATTTTAAGGGTTTCTAATTGTTCTTCAAGAATTAGCTTCAATTCTGGTTCGATTTATCTGAATTAATTTTTCATCTCGACGGCACAGGAGGTTGTTTATTTAGCGACACAACAAGGTGGTAATGTTCTGAACCTTCACCAAATAAAATGTCTAATACTTGTATAAATTTTTTGCCATTCTTCATGGCTGATATTGTATCAAACAAAATACCTCACCTCAAGGACATTGTACTTCTAAATGAAATTATTCTATTTGGATTGGCTGGTAGAGCTGAAGTATGGCAATACACAGCCGAAAGTGCTATATTGTAAGACAACAATGTTAACTGATTTAATTTTTGTATTAAGGCACATAAAAGCAATAATAGACGAGTATGGATTGCCCACGCTCTACGCTCAATTTGTGTCAACCCTTCAACAAATCGCATCCACATCTACTCCCGAACTCCAGGAAGCTCTGAAAGATTCAAAAGAGAAAATAAAAAAAGCTCATGAGAAACTAGAACCCATAGGTTGGACAGATACGCAAGTAAAATACTTCATGCAATTTGGTGCTTCCAATGTGCTAGGTAAAGAAGGTTGGAATAAGTTTCAACTGGCACTCACTGACAATTCCGCAAACACTCCAGGTGCGGTTGAACAAATCAACCTACTGACCACTGAAATTACACAGCTGCACACCAACGCGAATAATATTCTCACTAGTCTTGGTACCATTGCTAATGAACTTGAAATAGAAGAAGGTAAGTCCGTTGTTCAAATTGTATTTGATGAGGAAGTATCAATAGACACCTTTATTGATATGGCAAAGCAGTCTGATGAATGGACAGATATAATACGGGCATTCTCCATGTTTGCAAAAGAGGCACCAGAAAATACTAAAATCATTGCAAGTAGTAAAGGCTCACCATATATGGTTTGGTTACTCACGGCGCGGGTTGTTGGTGAAACAATATGTGCAACTATAAAGCCGTTCATTGAGCTCTATAAAGAAGTGCTCACCGCGAAGGAAAAAGCATTGACACTGGAAGATATGAAGATTGGAATTGATGGTAAGAAGTTTGAGCTATTCAAAATGATAGAAGAACATGAGCGAAAGCGAATAATGGAAGTTTTGGAAAGTGTAGGAGAGATTAAAGCAAACGACCATCTTTCTGAAGTAGATAAGAATGATGCACTGGCAGCGCTGCGAAATGCGGGACCAAAGCTATATGACTTCATAACCAAGGGAGGTAAAGTAGATGTTTCCAAAAAGGATGGCGACCATAAAGCATTTAGCAACTTCCAGCTAGAAACCTCATATCAAGAGGCCGATAAATTAAAAGCGCGCGTGCAGAAGCTACTTACCGCCCGAAAAGACACTAAAAAGGCCGAGGAAGAAAAAGAAAATCAGGCATCAAAGCGTAGAGATAAGATAGAAAAAGAAGGTAAAAAAACTGAAGAAAATACAAAGTCCACAAAGAAGGATTAAAATTTAGAAAACACTTTGGTCAAATGCTCATCTGTATTTAATGCTGTTGAAACTCTCCATTAACCCTATTAAAATACCTATGAAAAGTATCCAATTCTAGTCTGACTTGGATCACACCGAAAGCTATCCAAATGCTAGTTCTTGCTTATTGTTTCTTTCCCTGGGGGACATCGTTTCCTCAAGTGGACGAATATACTGATATAACGGGCTAATAGTGTAGTTAAATTTGTGATTTATCTCTGATTAGGTTGATGATTGTTTGGAAAGTTAATTTTTTTAAATCTATTTAATAATTTTAACAAGACTACCAACATTAGTTACCGACACAACACCATTCTCTGCAAATTGTGTTCTAGTTGTTAAGCCTGTTTCTACACCAATAAAGTTAAAACCGATACTTAAAGCAGCTTTCATATCATGTAGGCCATCGGCAACATATAAAACTTCTTTAGAGTCTATATTTTTACCTTTTAACCATGCAATAGTGGGTTCAAAAACTCGTGGATCTGGTTTGTGATATTTTGTATCTTCTGCTGTTTGGATGTAATCAAAAAGCTTCTCAGGTATCCCAAGTGACTGTAAATCATGTTCAAAGCTATTACGAGTCGTTGCTGTAATAACGCCAAGCAATTTATTATGAGAGTGTAGATATTTTAATGTTGGGATAGTTTCTTTAAAAAGTAGTTTAGGAAAATTAACGCGTGAAGAATAGTTTTTTGCAAGAGCGTCTTCTATATCGTTTGTTCCATAGAGCAGGCAGACTAACTGTGTCAATGGTTTACCCCAATGGAGGTCTATTTCTTCATCCGAAAGATCTTTTCCGTAATAAGTTTTTGCAACATGTTTATGTTGAGCAAATTTTGCTTTTCTTGTCCCAACAAGAGTATCGTCGTGGTCAAATAGTATAACTTTTATATTGCTTTGCATTCTTAATTACTATTCTATCATAGAGTTCAATCCTAGTATTATGCTTAAGTTCACTCTATAAAATTAAGCACAAAAAAACCAAAATCACACCGTAAGCTAATACGAAAGCGATTTTGGTGATATTTTACAGAGGACTATTAAAGCCCTGAAGGTGAAGTCGTCAGATATCTTGCCGATTTTCCTAGTTTTGGCTATACTTATCCATGAGGTTTGTGATCCACTCTAAAAATGATTCGAAATAAGATTCATCAGGGTCACTTACTAATTTTTATGGCGTAAGAGAATCCATCCATAAGTCTATTGGGGAAATTAAATAGCTATACTGCTTATTTAAACCTGCTTTGAGTAGTGTCTTGTAGAGCTTGGGATGAATCGCTCGAAAAATGAAGGCTTGTAACCAATATCATCAACCCGATCTTCGTGTTTTTTTTCGACAATAGCTGTTCTTCTGTCTTTTAATCTAGCATTTTCTGCCTCCAGCTCCACCATTCTTTTTTTCAGATCCAGAATTGCTTTTCTATCCTGCAGAATAACATGTTCTTTTGAACGCATATTCAAAAAGTAAGTGGCGGAGCTGAAAAGGCTTATGATCCATGATAAAATCACTCCTGCCAAAATAGAGCTAATAACTACAACATACATCGGAACGCCTACGATTTCATAATTTACAAACCTTAAGGCAACACTACCTGTATTTTGTGTAGCAAAATATGCCATCTCTAGTGCAAAAAGAATTGCTACGATTAGACTGAACATAAAGCAATCATAGAAGGAAATTAAAAGAGATGGAATATAATTGTGTAAGTGTTCTGGAAGAAAGATTTACTTAGCACTGCTACTGCCTATTGTAACAATGACATCTGAATCCCCCGATGTCAAAATTGAGGTAGTTCCCAGAGTGTAGGTCTGCTTCAATTTTTCTGTCAGCTTGTCAAGATATTCTTTTTGGACTGTCTTTTTGGCTGCGATTTCTGTTTTGATAAAGTCTGCCTTATCCGCGTTTCCTGTAGAACTGACTTTAAATCCGGCATCAGTAAGCTCGGACTTTAATTTGGCTGCTAATCCTGCTGTTCCGGTACCGTTTAGCACACGAATGGAATATAGCGCTAAATCGACAGGCTTTTCTGTCGGGACTGGTGTACTGGTTGGAGCTAGTGTTGGCGTCGGGCTCTGCAAGAAGGAAAATATTTTATCTTTATTTGATAATGAATAATGTATACCGATAAATGCAACCAAACCGATAACAAAAGTAATAATCATGACTTTTAAAAAGTAGGGAAACATGCTTTTCTTCTTAGCATATCCATCAGGCGGAGTACTGAAAAAAGCACCATCTCTTTCCATGGGGGGAACCTTTTCATCAACTTCTTCCTGCTCATTTGACTCTTTAGGTTCATCAGCGGACTCATCTTTTTCCTTTTTAACGCTTACTTCATCAGAATCCTTTTTGTCTCCTTCTTCTTTTGAGTCATCTGACTCTATGTCCTCACTCTCAATATTACTTAATTCTTCTATACTCGAGGAAAAATATTCTTCATTATTTTCATTTTCAGCCTTCTCTAGTGGTGAGCCCGCCGAATCATCAGGTTCCATATCTTTTTGTGACTTATCTTCTAATTTATCAGCATGGGTTGACTGAGGCTCAGCAGATTTTTCAACTTCGTCCTCTTTTTCTTCTTTCCTATTTGCAGAAAGAACCTTTTCAGCTTCTTTCTTGATCTCCTCTTTAGCTTTAATCTCTTTTGCTGACAATCCAAATTTCACAGGCTTTGCTCTTTTCTTGGTTTGCATAAATGTATCCCCTAATCTTATTTAAGAACAATAAATTGCATTTGTCAATTTATTCCGCGTCTTGTATTATTACATTATGCCGCAAGTTTATTACAAAGGCGCAATATGGACAAATCACGCTCTGCAGAGATTGCAGGAGCGCGGATTTACACAGGATATCGCAGGCTATGCTTTCAACAGTCCTGATGAATCCTCCCCAGGACGCGAAACCGGAACAACCATATATAAAAAGCGAATTGATAAGTCGCTTGTGACAATAATTGCTAAAAAAAATGAAAAGGGAGAGTGGCTTATATTATCATGCTGGGCCGATCCTCCGATGAAGGGCAGCGATGATGACAAAAAACGTAAAGGTTACCGAGACTATCACAAGTCTTCAGGATGGCAAAAAATATGGATCACGCTTTTGCGTCAGCTTGGGATAAGTAAATATTGAAAAATTCAATGATGGGCTTGCGGAACAAGAAATAGAGTAAATTGGCAAAAAACCCAAATAATATTGTCAAGGCCAAAAGACTTGGTGTTGCAATTATTCTCAAGCACGATTCAATCACTTTATTTGTATTAAAAAATACATCCCACGAATTGATTCTCTCAACTCTTCCTAATGTTACTCCAAATCCTACAACAATATTAATTACAACTATCGCAAGAGTTGGATTAATTCTTCTATTGCTCAGATTTGTGCTCAAGATGAACTTCTCAATCGGATATAACGAAAGAACTGATGTAATTATACATATTACCTCAAGAGCTCCGTATTGAAATAAAAAGGCAACTTTCTCAAAATTATTATACCTTACCCATTGATTTATCAAATTAAGAAGATCTGTAAATAAATATACAGTATTTGGCTCAAAAAGTAACCACAAAATTATATATGACAACTTCAATATTTTGCTGGAGGTTAGAAAAAATAACCAGCCTAAAACAACTGCGATGGATGCCAAAATTACATTGAAAGTCATCCATGAAAAATTGAAGAGAATTACCCCCATCTTTATATAATAGCAAAGATTTTGGCTTTGTGGTGATATAATTAGGACTCAGATGAAAAAAATAATATTATTAGGTAGTTTTTTACTTTTTGTTTTGTTACCAAAATCGGCATATGCAATAGAAAATCCGCTCAGTGTTCCAAATAATAAAATAGGAATACATGTTCTTTTCGACCATGAACTAAAACAAGCAGCAACTCTGGTGAATTCAACAAACGGTGACTGGGGGTATGTCACAATTACTATTCAAACAGGTGATCGTGATTTGGAAAAATGGCAGATATTTATGAATGATGCAAAAAAATACCACTTAATTCCAATTATACGTCTGGCGACGGATGGGGATTATTTTGATAATAAAGTTTGGAGAAAGCCGCATGACTCGGATATTGTTGACTTTGCAAATTTTCTTAATTCCCTGGATTGGCCTGTAAAGAATAGATATGTTATCATTTTTAATGAGGTAAATAGAGCTAATGAATGGGGAGGAAATGTAAATCCTGATGAATATGCAAATCTTTTAAGCTATGCTGTAACTGTTTTCAAATCAAAATCTCCGGATTTCTTTATAATGCCGGCAGGACTTGATAATGCTGCGCCAAATCAGCCAAATGACTATATGAATGAATACGATTTTATGAGACAAATGAATGAAGCTGTTCCGGGAATATACAGTCAGATAGATGGGCTTAGCAGTCATTCTTATCCAAATCCCGGTTTCTCGATGCCTCCCCAAATAAATTGCTTTTCCTGTATCAATAGTTTTCAGTACGAAAAAGCTGTTGCCTCAACAATGACAACAAAAAATCTACCTGTTTTTTTGTCTGAAACAGGTTGGTCCAGTGATAAAGTTTCTGATAAACAGATTGCTGGTTATTATTTATTTGCTCTGAATAATGCATGGAATGATCCGAGTATTGTAGCAATTACTCCTTTTTTGCTTCAAGGCAGCAACAGTCCCTTTCAGCAATTTTCTTTTCTCGGACCAACGGATACTCTTAGTCAGCGCTATTTAGCATGGAAAAATGTTGCGAAAATAAAAGGAAAACCAACGCTTGCAAATAATGTATTGGCAGCAGAAACGACATATTCAAATGATGAGGAAAAGACTTATCCGATGCGTGATTTTTCCAAAGTTATCGTAGAGAATAAACAAATTACCCCGTCCAAGGCTCTAAAAACTGCTTTCAAATGGCTACTCAAACTATAAAAGTATCACATGCATAAAGAGTACTACGAGCATCACGAGCATTTGATACCTTTGATACTTTTGATACTTTTGATACACTAACGTCATGGAATGGGAAGAAGCTGAGGATGTAAGAAAAGACCTTATCAATATTTTGGGAAAAATTGACCTCCCCTATATTGACATGACAAAAATACACTGCTTCCGAACAACCGGCTCAAAGACAAGGGCATACGCCAGAACCTGGGCATTTCCTAAAATATTTCAAAGAGCCTTGGGAGTTCAGCCTGCTTATGTAATCGAGGTTTTATCAAAATATTACGATCGCCTTGATCAAGATGCAAAAATGAAAGTACTAATTCACGAACTTTTACATATTCCCAAAAATTTCTCAGGTGCACTTCTCCCCCACAGTACAAGAAGCAGAAATCTCCACACTGTCGCAAATCAGCTTTTTAAAGACTACAAAAAAAGTATCAAGAGATAATTAACAGGCATATCAATACTTAATACTTATCTATGATTACCATAATTCACGGCACAGATATTTCAACATCTCGAAAATATTTTCTGGATCTCAAACAAAAATTTCCGGAGCAGAGCATTATTGATGGGAAAAAAATATCTATTACTGATCTAACTCAAATTTTTGAGGGTGGAGAACTTTTTTCAGAACAAAAAAACTTTTTTTTTGAAGGATTATTTGGAAAAAAAAGTAAAAAATCTGATTCAATTACTGGGAAAAAAAGCAAAGAATTTGAAGCAATAATCGACTATCTTAAAAAAAGTGAAGAAACAAATAATATTGTACTCTGGGAAGATGCAGAACTTACAAAAACAAGCTTAGGACTTTTTAAAAACCCTGTAATCAAACTGTTCAAACTACCCCAGGTACTTTTTGTTTTCCTTGACAGCATCAAACCAGGAAACGGAAAAGAACTGATTAAGCTTTTTCATGAATCTATTCAGAATGCAGATGCGGAGATGGTTTTTTTTATGATTATCCGCCAAATCAGAATATTGCTTGCACTGACTGAGGTCACAAGTGATAATATCGAAGAGGTTAAACGTATTGCTCCCTGGCAAAAATCCAAACTGCAAAATCAAGCGGATTTATTTGAAATAAATGAATTAATTAAACTTTACGCAAAACTATTTGAGATTGAAAAAGCTATGAAAACAGGAAATCTTACAACATCCTTACCACAAACCATTGACTTCTTACTCTTGGATATTTAATATAGATATCATGCCAATTCTTAAGAGAACAATGTTCCGGGAATATGACCTCAGAGGGCGCGAATCAGATGACGAATTAAACGAAGAATCAATTTACTTTATTGCCCGCGGTTTCGCCGCATATCTTACTAAACACGATGTAAAAGACTGCATTGTCGGATTTGATGCACGTAAAACATCAGAAAGCTTTCATAACAGCGCAATTAAGGGTCTCACAGAATCAGGCATAAACGTAATTGATATTGGAACTGCAACCACTCCGATGTCTTATTGGGCTCAATATTATCTTAAAACAAAAGGTCTACTGATGGTAACGGCTAGTCACAATCCTGCCGGCTGGAACGGAGTAAAACTGGGAACTGATTACTCATCCACTTTACTTTCTGAGGGAATCAATGAAGTCTACTCACTAATTGAAAAAGAGGAATTCATAGACGGAAAAGGATCACTTAGAAAAGCTGAAATAAAAAAAGCATACGAAGATGATCTTATTTCGCGTGCAAAAATAACCAAAAAATTTAAAATTCTTGTAAATACAGGCAATGGCACAGCAGGACTTTTTGCACCTGATCTTCTGCGAAAAGCAGGCTGCGAGATTGTTGAGCATTTTACCAATGTTGACCCGACCTATCCCAATTACACAGCCAATCCTGATGGAACCGCAATGATGGAGGACACCGGCAAGCAAACGGTTGATAATAAATGTGATCTCGGATTTGCATTTGACGGTGATGCAGACAGACTGGGACTTGTTGATGAAAAAGGAAAAACCATCTGGCCTGACAGATATATCATACTTCTCTCCAGACTTGTTCTGTCCAAGCACCCAGGTGCAAAAATTATTTTTGATGTAAAAGTATCAGAGGCACTTCCTGAGGACATCAAGGCACACGGTGGAATTCCGATTATGTGGAAAACAGGACATTCCTGGATCAAATCCAAGCTTACCGAAGAAAAAGCTGCTCTTGCCGGTGAAATGAGCGGGCACATATTTTTTGTAGAAGATTTTTATGGCTTTGATGACGGATTTTTTGCAGCGCTCAAAGTTCTTGAGTACCTCTCAACTCAAGACAAACCACTCTCTGAAATTATTGCCTCAACCCCCTACTATGTTTCCACTCCGACAATACAGGTCAAAACAACTGATGAGGAAAAATACAAAGTCGTCGATGCACTGACTAAAGAATTTAAAGATGAAGGATACAATGTTGTTGATATAAATGGAGCAAGAGTTTATATTGACGGAGGATGGGGTTTAGTCCGCGCTTCTTCAAATACACCGACACTTGTATTGAGATTTGAGGCCAAAACACAAGAACAGCTTGAGAAAATCCAAAAATTGTTTAAAGAAAAAATAAGTAAATTTAAAAGCGTTAGTCAAGATTGGGATAGCACAGGTCACTAAAACATGATTGATCCTAACAAGTTTGATAAATCAAAAATAGATAACTCTCCATATGTCAGAAAAGTTCCCAAACCTTGGGGCTACGAAATTCATTGGGTACCGGATGGTGAACCATACATGGGTAAGCTTCTGCATGTTGAGGAAGGTAAAAGAGTAAGCTTACAGATTCATGACAAAAAAAAAGAAAGCTGGTTTATAATTAAGGGACGAGCAAAGGTTATGTGGGATAATAATCTGGGCGAGCTGATTGAAACAGAACTTCAAGAAGGTCATGGCTATACTACTCAAATAGGACAACGCCATAGATTAATAGGAATTACGGATTGTGATATTATTGAAGTCTCAACTCCTGAAATGGGAACAACCTGGAGACTGGAGGATGATTACAAACGCCCTGATGAAACAGAAGAATTGAGAAAAGATCCCAATAGGGGTTGGAACGAATAAGATATGATCGATTTAAATAATAAAGAAGAAATTCTAAAGATTGACCCACTAGACACTGCCGGAACTGTGGAAAAGTTAGCTAAGCAATGCAAAGTCGCTTGGGAAGAGGTAAATGCGCTAAAAATAGAAAAGTTTGATGATATCCAAAACATAGTATTTTGCGGAATGGGAGCATCTATGTATGGCGCAATGGTTATAAAGTCACTTCTGGGCTCACAAATGCCACTTCCATCAGAAATCGTGAGCGACTATCTTGTGCCAGGATACGTGAATGAAAATACTTTGGTAGTTCTTACCAGCTATTCCGGAACAACAGAGGAAGTTCTATCCTGTGCTCATGACGCTAGATCCAAAGGTGCAAAAATGGTTGTGCTGACAAAAGGGGGACCACTAGCAGCGTTTGCAAAAGCAAATGACATTCCCTCTTATATTTTCGATGGCAAATTGAATGCAGGTAATGTTCCGCGTCTCGGAGCGGGTTATTCAATTCTCGGACTGATCGGATTATTAAATAAAGTTGGAGCAATTGATATCGAAGATGGCGAGATATCCGATGCTCTGACAAGATTTGTAGAGAGAATTGAAGATATTAAACAGAGAGCCCAAACTGATTATAAATTATACATCAATAAAATACCGGTTATATTTGCGGCCGAGCATTTAGCAGGAAATGCACAGATACTCAGAAATCAATTTAATGAAACAAGCAAGACTTTTTCATGCTTTTTCCTCATTCCTGACCTTAATCATCATCTGATGGAAGGACTTCAATTCCCTGAAAACGCTCCTCTTCAGTTCACTATCCTCAACTCTCTCAATTACTCAGATAAGATTAAAAAGAGGATTTCACTCACACTTGATGTAGTCAGGCAAAACAAACGATCTGTAAACGAATTCACGACTGAAGGCTCAACAGTCTATGAGGATTTTCTGGAGACTCTGCAATACGGGTGTTTCGTAACTCTCTATCTGGGACTTCACTATAATCAAAACCCGGCAACCAA
>DATIJS010000079.1:0-2256 GCA_035478335.1 Saccharimonadales bacterium (SeqCode)
GTTAACCTTTGCATCAGGACTCCGTTCAATCCTAAGACAAGATCCGAATGTGATTTTTGTCGGTGAAATCAGAGATTCTGAGACAGCCGGGATTGCTGTTAATGCAGCTTTAACCGGTCATTTGGTGCTTTCAACTCTGCATACAAATGATGCAGCAGGAACCTTGCCAAGACTAACAGATATGAATGTTGAACCGTTTTTGGTTTCATCAACTGTCAATGTAATTATTGCACAGAGATTGATTCGGAAAATTTGCGAAATGTGTAAGGGTTCAATTGATATTAAAGCAGAACAACTTTTGCAAAATTTACCCTCAGATGTTGTCAAAAAGCATTTTGGTGAGGGGACTACGTATAGAGTGTATAAAGGTCAGGGATGTGCTGTTTGTCACTCAACAGGTTATGCCGGCAGAATTGGTATTTTTGAAGTTTTGGAAGTGAGTCCTGAAATAAAAAAACTAATTAATAAAAAAAATGATTCTGATGTTATTTTGGCGCAAGCTGTTAAGGAAGGAATGATTACAATGCTTGATGACGGCTTGATAAAAGTGGGAAAGGGTTTAACGACGATTGAAGAGGTGTTGAGAGTAACAAAAGTCGAGACGATGTAAAAATGAGCAACATAAAGAATTTAACAATAGGAAGTAAGGATAAAATTGGCTTGATAAGCAATCTGCATACCATGCTTGCCGCAGGTATACCGATTCTTGAAACAGTTGATTCATTGCTTGAGGATGCAAAAGGTAATCCAAGAAAACTATTACTTGCTCTGCGCGCAGACTTGGTAGAGGGGCAGCATGTTGCCGTTACTTTTGCGAAATTCCCAAGAATATTTGACAAAGTAACCGTGAACATAATTAAAGCGTCTGAGGAAGCAGGGACTCTCGATACGACACTTAAAGATATTAAAGACAATATAAAAAGAGATATAGAATTTAATAATAAGATAAAGGGTGCGCTTATATATCCGATGTTTATTATGGCGGTGTTTTTTGCTGTTTTGATAATGATTCTTGTAGTCGTTGTGCCCAAAATTTCAACCGTATTTCTGCGTATGAATGTTCCCTTGCCTCTTCCGACAAAAATAATGATTTACATGTCCGATGCGCTTTTAAAAAATACATTTCCAGTTATTTTGGGATTAGGTTTATCTATTTTTACATTGGTCTATTTATATAAAAGAAATAAAAGAGCATTTGTTTCAATACTTATATCTTTTCCGGTTATTTCAAGTATGGCCCAAAAAATCGATCTCACCCGCTTCACCAGAAGTCTTTATCTTTTATTGGGAGCAGGCATTCCAATTACAAGCGCATTGGAGTTGACTCAAGAGGTAGTTGCCAAAAAAGAGATGCAAACAGCTATAAAACATGCAAAAGAGATAGTTTTTGCCGGAAAAAAACTTTCCCAAGGCCTTAAAGATAATAAAAGGCTAATTCCATCAATTATGATCAAAATTATCGAAGCCGGTGAGAGAACAGGAACTCTAGATAAATCTATGCAGGATGTAGCGGAGTATCTTGATTATGAGGTCTCTAATTCACTCAAGACATTGACTGCGCTTATCGAACCATTATTGTTGGTTGTCGTCGGTGTCATGGTTGGGGGAATGATGATGGCGATTATAAGTCCGATTTATGGTTTGGTCGGACAGATTGGGGGAAAGTAAAAGAAATGAGAGGGGAGAAATGAAAAATGAGTAATAGTCAAGAATGGAGAAAAAATATAATTGAAAGATTAACTAAGTTTGCAGTAAAAGTTATTTTGTTGGCCAATAAATTGCCTAAAACTCCTGCTGGATTTGCAATCGCTACTCAACTAGTTAAGTCAGGTACATCGATTGGTGCAAATTTTATTGAGTCACAAGATGCTTCGTCAACAAAGGATTTCATACAGAAATTAAGTATTTCATTGCGAGAAGCTAGGGAAACATGGTATTGGCTAACTGTGATTGGGAGAGCTGATTTAATTGAATCTGAAGAGATTAAAAATGAACTTGAAGAATCAAACCAACTAATTGCGATATTGGTAACAAGTATAAAATCTGCTAAGAAAAAAAATATATGAAAAATCTCTCATTTCTCATCTTTCATCTCTCATCTCAGAAAGGATTTACTCTGATAGAACTGATTTTGGTAATGGCGATTTTTTCGACTTTGATAGGTATAACTTCTTTGAGTCTATTTAATATACAGCACCGAACAGCCCTATCTGCTGATGTAAGTGTTTTCACTGCTGATTTAAAGCAGCAGCAGCT
>DATIJS010000080.1:0-9755 GCA_035478335.1 Saccharimonadales bacterium (SeqCode)
GGATTTGCAGGCAGACTTGATCCGCTTGCACACGGCGTAATGCTTCTTATGATCGGTGAGGAAACAAAGAGCAGAGATAAATATCTAAACTTCGACAAGGAATATGAATTTGAGGTTTTATTTGGATTGTCAACGGATACATATGACGCTTTGGGAATTTTACAAAATGGCAATTCAAAACCGGCGCCTGTTAATTTGGAGAAACAAATTAAAAATTTTATAAAATCCAAAAGCGGAAAACAAACTCAAATTTATCCCCCATTTTCATCAATTGAAGTTAAGGGCAAGCAACTTTATCAATGGGCAAGGGAGAATAAATTGAATGAGATAAAAATACCGGAGCGGGAAATTGAAATTTACAATTTTCCATTAATTTACATCCAAACAAAACCGGTTTCAGAAATTGAAAAGCGAATATATGAAAATATCAATGCTGTGAACGGAGATTTCCGCCAAGATGAAATTCTGGAGAAATGGAACGAGTTTTTTAAAAAAAATAAAACCATTACTTTCGCGATTGCAAAATTTAAAATAAACTGTTCAAGTGGCACTTATGTCAGGTCTCTTGCAAATGAACTGGGACAAAAACTTGAATGCGGCGCAATTGCATTATCAATTTTCAGAACAAAGGTTGATAAATATAAGCTTGAAGACTCAATAAAATTATGAAAAAATATTTTTACCTAGGCAAAGAATATGAACTAGGCGTGAGAATAGGACAAAAAGAAATTGTTGAAGTCTCTGATAAAATTTACTTGGGAATTCCAAATTCTAAAAAGTCAGAAACTTATCTTCTGAGCTGGTATCGCAATCAGGCAAGAAGAATTATTACAAAACGTGTTTATCTCTATGCTGATCATTTTAAGCTTCATCCCAACTCAGTAACAGTCGGCAATGTGGCAGCAACTACGCGCTGGGGGTCCTGCAGCTCTCAAAAAAACTTAAACTTCAACTGGAAGCTTATCATGGCACCGATTGAGGCAATAGATTATGTTGCTGTTCATGAACTGGCACATCTGACCGAGCTAAATCACTCAAGAGCATTCTGGGAGAATGTCAGAAAAATGTTTCCCATATACCGGGAACAAAGAACCTGGTTCAAAAGAAATGGTCACTTACTGACTATGTAAAACATGAATTGATAACTTATTTATATCCATTTCCTTTTCCAAATCCCCTCCCGATTAACCACCAAAGTCCCAAAAGGCCACAAACGCTAGCTGGATTGAATGATAAAGAAACAATCAAGCCGATGAATAGTAAAAATTCCCGTTTATTCTGAGACCTGAGTAACATTCTTGCTGTAAATAATACAAGAGCTGAAAATAATACCAAACCGATTATTCCGCCTTGCACCCACCAGTCCAGAAAGAGGTTGTGCGCGCTATCAAAATAGTAATACTGTATAGGCAAACCTTCTTTGCGTGCTGCCTTATGGAGTACAAATTCTGCATTGCCAAACCCACTTCCGAGTATTGGATTAGCTTTGCCTGCAGTAATTGCCGACTTCCAAACTTCAACCCTGTTTTCATAAGGATTGTTTTGCAAAAGTGGAAATAAATAACTGAAAAGGATTACTGATAGGCAAATTATAGCTGCTTTTTTAAATGAAAATTTAGTCCCTAAAAGAATTAGAAATAATAATTGAATGCCAAAAGCGATCATTCCTGAACGGGAACCTGAAAAAAATAAAATTAGACATACAGGAACTATTAGTAATCCTTTCCAAACTAATTTAAATTCTTTAATTTTATCTAATGCTGCAAATCCAAAAGGCCATAAAAAAATAGCAAAAGTAGCCAGTGCATTTGGCTCACCCATTGTCCCGACATATCTTCTGCTTTCGTTGATGGGTAAAAAAAATATGAGTATTGTCTCAGCCAGTAAAATCGCAACAAATACCCAGTGCGGAATATTTTCAAATGCACAATCAGCTGTAAGATAAGAGAAAAGCATAAGTATCCATAGAAGAAATATACCTTGCAATCTGAATGCATTTCCGAAAAAAGCAATAGGTGAGGAAAAAAAAATTAGATGACTTATCGTTAGTACTATAATTAATAAATATATTAGAAGAACTGGTTTGTTTTTTGGGAGAGAAATTGTATTTGTAAATAAAGAAAACAAAAAAAGAATAATAGTCAGTCCTTCAGCAATAATTACTTTAGGGGGTTCGAATGAATTAATCCCAAAAGGAGCAATCAAAAATGGAAGTAAAAACAATAAAAGGAAAACACTTGATTGAATCACTCTAGTAAATTTTTTGTAGGCTATGAATGATGATTAATGTCTATCCTGACCCTTATTCTCCAGATTACTTTTATTATCATTATGTTGCTTATTTATCCCCGGAGGTCCTGAGTGGCAGTGGTTTTTGTCTCCAAATCCCCAACCCGGTTTACATAGTCCTGTGATGGGGCTTGTAATTGGTTTGTTATTATTGCCGTTAGACTTCGCACTTACACTTGTAACCTGTGTTGCAAAAAGTCCTAAGAGTACCGCTGCGAATATTGACCCGAAGATTTTTATTTTTAACATTTCTCTATTTAAACATACCATTTTCTCAATTACAAGAAGAAACCGGTAAAGTTTTGGTAAGAGGAAAGTAAGAATGAATTACAAAAATACCCCTCAAGAATTTGAGGGGTATTTATATTTTAGCTTAAATCTTACTGAGCAGGTGACGGATTTGAACTTCCTCCTCCTCGCATTCCTCTGAACATTCCTCCACCGATTGCAACTGTTTGGGCTGTCACACTCCCATCAGAATTTGTTGTTCCGAAAACTACTATTTGCTGACCTGTTTTCAGATCATCTTTTGTACCTGTTGTTGCCTTGTTGATTACAGTACTTCCTGATAATAGAATTATTTTCGTACTTCCATCCATCAATTTAATGGTCACACTTTTATCATCACTGCTGACAATTGATCCGCCAACAGGACGTGCTCCATTGGCACCTCCAACTCTTCTTCCGAATTGGCCGGCTCCCGGCCCGCCAGCAGCACCTGCAAAAGATCGTCCTTTTGATTGCTGATATTTCATACCTCCATAAAATGCGATAGCCGCGACAATCACAGCGACAATAATAATTGTTGATAAACTTTTGTTATTTGTTGCTATTTTTTCTTTTTTTTCTGCCATATCAATCACCCCCTTTCATAAAAATTCTAAGCACTAAATCCGAAATCCGAAACAAATTCCAATCTTCAAAATTCAAATGAACAATCTTTTTAGATTTTTGTCATTTGTACTTTGTAATTATTTAGATATTAGAAATTAGAATTTAGAAATTTATTATTCATACCTTAGTGCTTCAATTGGTTGTAAATTTGCTGCTTTTTGGGCCGGATACCAGCCAAATAAAATCCCGATTCCTGCCGACACAACAAATGCAATGAGAACTGAAATAGGAGAAACAGAAAATATTGTATGAGTAAAAGTTGAGTAAAGAAAAGACGCCGCAACTCCCATAACGATTCCGACAATTCCGCCAGTGAAAGTAAGAATTATCGACTCTATCAAAAATTGCGTAATAATTATCTTCTTCTTCGCACCCAATGCTTTTCTTAGTCCAATCTCCCGTGTGCGCTCTGTGACAGTAACAAGCATAATATTCATAATTCCTATTCCTCCAACAAGGAGTGAAATTGCTGCAATTCCTGATAGAAGTGTCGTAAAAGTTCCAGTTGTTGCGGATGCAGTATTTAGGATATCCTGCTGGGAGAATATAGAAAAATCAGCTTGAGCCGGATCTGACAATTTGTGTCTTGCGAGAAGCAAATATCCGACTTCATTTTGAGCTTGCGTCATCACATCAGGACTTTTTGCTTCAAGCGCAATGGTATTTAGATAATTCTGACCAAAAATCTGCGCCTGGGCCGTACTCAAAGGGACATAAGCGATATTGTCCTGATTTTGAAAACCGGTTCCACCCTTTGCGACTGTTACGCCAACTACACGAAGAGAAATATTATTCACTCTTATCAGTTGCCCCATCGGATCAGATCCGTCGGGAAAGAGATTTGAAACAACTTGTGGGCCAAGAACAATAACTTTCTGCATGCCCTGATTATTTTCATCAGTTATAAATGTGCCAGAATCCATGCTGATCTTGTGGACATCAGAATATACTCCAGTCGCGCCAATCACTTGAATATTACTATTACTTTTTCCTGTAGTTACCTGAACACGTTTTTGAACTTCCGGAGAAACACTTTTTACCGTAGTCACAAGCGGTGAAGTCTGAATTGCTTTTGCATCTTCATTTGTTAAAGTTGTTGCTCCACCTGCTGCTCCGCGGACTGCACCTGCATTTTGACTACCCGGAATAACTGTGAGAAGATTTGCGCCCAGCGACTGAATCTGAGTCTGTATCGCTTGCTGACTTGCCTGACCAAGTGAGACAAGTGCAATAACACTCCCGATTCCGATAACAATTCCCAAAATTGCCAAACCGGTTCTCAGCTTATTAATAGTCAGTGTACCCAAACTCTCAAAAAATGTTTCTTTAAGATCCATATGTCCAATTTAAATTTTCAATTCTCAATTTTCATTGAATATCTAAAAAATCAATTTTAAATTTTTAAACATTTCAAATTTATATTTCATTGAAGATTTCAAATTTCAAATTAAAAATTATTTTGCTTTCTTCTGCTTTTTGTTCCGTTCATCTTTAATTATCTTCCCATCTTTAACATGAATTATTCTTTTTGCATGGTCAGCGATATCCGGTTCATGTGTAATCATAACGATTGTATGTCCCTGCTTGTTATTAACTTCCTGAAAAATCGCCATCACTTCTTCAGCTTGTGCTGATGCGATATTACCTGTTGGTTCATCAGCAAGAAGTATACTGGGATTCATTGCAAGACCACGCGCAATCGCGACCCTCTGCTGTTGTCCGCCTGATAACTGATTGGACGTGTGATTTAGTCTATTTCCAAGTCCTACCATTTCCAGATATTTCTGTGCTGTTTTTAAACGCTCCTCAAGTGGAATCCCTGCATATCTCATCGGAAGCATTACATTTTTCATAGCAGATGTACGGGGCAATAGATTAAAAGCTTGAAAAATAAAACCTATTTTACGATTACGGATATCCGCCAACTCATCATCTGTTAAAGTCTCAACGTTCTCTCCATCAAGAATATACTTTCCACTAGTTGGAGTATCCAGTGCTCCGAGAAGATGCATCAGAGTTGATTTACCCGATCCGGAAGGACCCATGATAGCAACAAATTCACCCTTTTTTATATCAAACGATACATCATCCAAGGCAATTGTCTCAATTGTCTCGGTCCTATAAATCTTGGACAAATGGGAAACTTGAATTATTGAAGAATTCATACGACTTAGCGCCCTCCACCTGCTCCGCTTCTGAATACGGCATTTCCTCCGCCAAATCCAGCCCGTCCTCCGCCAAGACCGCTGAAAGGTGATGCAGCAGCACCTCCAGCTGTTGTAGCAGGTGCAGTAATACCTGTAACTACAGTTTGGCCCTCGGTGAGTCCGGATGTTATTTCTGTATCAGTGTCAGATGAGATACCTGTCGTTACGTCAACTACACTGACTTGACCGTTTTTTAGTACCCTGACAGTTGGAGTGCCGCTTGCTGTCTGAACTGCTGCAGTCGGAACTGAAAGAACATCGTCTTTTCGGGCGATTTGGATAGTAACAGATGCAGACATACCGGGCTTTATCTCCTCAGGCGGAGAGACAAGTGTAATATAGACATTATATGTTACAACACCTGTTGTAATTGTTCCGGCAGTATCTACCTGATCAACTGTTCCGACAAATGTTTTATCCGGAAAAGCCGAAAGTGTAACGGTTGCTTTTTGATCGGGCTTAATGCTTGTTATATCTACCTCGCTTGCCTGAACTTTCACGTAAGGTGTTGAATAATTTCCGATATACAAAATTGCGTTATTTGAAGATGATGAAGAATTGCTTGATGAAGAAATATTGCTCGAGAGATTACCGGCACTTGCCGTAACCTGGTCACCCGGTTTGACACCGATATTGGCAACTGTGCCGTCAAATGGTGCAGGAATGACGGAGTCTTGCGTTGTCTGGTATGAAAGACTGGCACTATTTAGACTTGCCTGTGCTGCACTGACTGCAGTTTGCTGATTTTTATAATCTGCCTCCGCTTGGAGCCAGTTCGCGTTTTCCTCAACGTATACTGGGTCTGTTTTTTGAATATCATCAGGATTTGGAATGCCCTTGTCGTTTATGAATGTTTGGTTTGCTTTAAATAATGCAGCTTGAAGAGAGTAAATTTTTGACTGTGCATCATTTAGATTATTCTGCGCAGAAAGATAACTTGCGAGTGCCTGAGCCTGCTCTTGAGGAGTAGCAGTAGATTTCACCTTAAATAAATTTTGCCCTTTTACAACCTCATCACCGTCTTTAACATAAATTTCGTCGACTATACCAGTTGTTGGAGAACCAACTCCTGCCTGGCTACTTGATGTGACATTCCCTGACTCATTGACTGTTGAGATAATCGTACCCTTTTGAACTGCAGCTGTCTGATATTGCGAACTGCTACTTTTTTGAGCTACTAACTTAGTCGAAACAAACCAAACAGCTAATCCTACAATAGCTATAACAATTATTTTTTTGCCAAGAGAAAATTTAAGAAAAGATGAATACAACGCTCCTATCTTATTTAAGGTGTTTTTAACAAATTGCATTTTTTTATTAAACTATCTTTGAGTTTATTAACCCAACCTGAGAATACGCTTAGGGATTATGGGCTCAAATTTAATTTAATTGAAAGCTTAAAATAAATGTCGTTCCTTTTTTCAAATCACTATCTACATCAATTGTACCCCTATTCATTTCAACAATTTGCTTTGCAATTGAAAGTCCAAGTCCGTAGCCATTTTCAGTCCTTGATTTCTCAGCTCTAAAAAATCGTTCAAATATACGCCTTTGGTCCTCTTTGGCAATACCTATCCCGTTATCTGCAATTTTAATTACAACACTTTCTTTACTTTTTTGAGAAGTTAAACTAACTGAGCTTTTTGCAGGACTATATTTTATTGCGTTATCAAGAAGTATCACAAAAAGCTCGATCAAGCTTTGCTGATCTGCATTCAAATATGTATCTTTTATACTATTAATAATTTTTATATTTTTACTGTCAGCAATTTTTTTAACTTTTATAATTGCCTCTTTCGCAACTGTTCCTACCGAAACTTTTTCAAAGCTCATTCCGTTACCTTTTTTATTTTGGGCAAGTTTTATTAAATTATCAGACAAGACCTGCAGATAATTAACCTCTTCCAGATTGCTTGATAAAATTTTCTTTGCTGTTTGTAAATTTAAACTTTTGTCCCGCATCCCGACTTCTATTTCTGATTTAAGAACTGTAATCGGAGTACGCAGTTCATGCGAAGCATCGGTAATAAATCTATTTTGCTCATCAACCATCTCTGCAATCGGACTAAGCGTTCGCCCTGCCAAAAAATATCCTGCACCTCCGGCCATTACAAGAATTGCCAAATTAATAAGCCCAAGATAGGCAAGCAATCTCATTCTAGCTTCATTAATTTCTTTGGGGTTAATTCTTCCCAAACGAGGATTTGGAACTGTCCGAATAGACGGAATAACCCCCAACTCACGCTCCTCAAGAACTCTTACCTGCATTCTCTCAAAACGCCTGAACTCCATATTGGTTGTCGAATAAATTACTGCGCTAAAAACCAAGCTTATCGCCATAATAATTAGCAGATACCAGACTGTAAGCTTTATTCTTGCTGAATGAAACATACTATTTCTCTCCTCCTATTCTATAACCAAATCCGCGAAGCGTATGAATTAATTGTTTTTCTTCTTTAAACGGCTTATCTATTTTATTTCTAAGGTAGCCGACATAAACTTCAACTGTATTCGGGAGTATGTCTGCATCATAATTCCAAACATGAGCAATAATATGCTCTTTGGATAAAATTTGATTTGGATGACGCATCAGATATTCAAGAAGAGCGAACTCTTTACTCGATAGTTTTATATACTTATCATTACGTTTTACCGAAAAAGTTGAGGTATTAAGTGTCAAATCTTCAATCATCAAACTTGTTCCCATACTGTTTTGCGGTCTTCTCAGTAATGCCCGTATTCTGGCAAGCAATTCCTCAAAAGCAAATGGCTTTGTCAGGTAATCATCAGCTCCTGAGTCAAGTCCCTCGACTCTGTCCTGAATCTGTCCTTTTGCGGTAAGCATAAGAATTGGGGTATGTATTTTTTTTTCTCTAAGCTTTTTGGCAACTTCAACGCCCTCCATCCTGGGAAGCATTCTGTCAAGAATAATCAGGTCATAATCTTCACTACTCGCCATATCATATCCGTCCGTCCCGTCATAAGCGACATCCACTGCATAATTTTCCTGCTCAAGCCCGACTCTTATAGAATTTGCTATTTTATGCTCATCCTCAACTACAAGTATTCTCATGTGCAGATGATAGCATATCTTACGATTGTTGAGAAATAGCTGAGAAAACCTTGCTGCTGATATTATTTTCTATAATATTAATTCAGAGGATTTTATATTACAATATTTTTATGCTTGGAATAATTATAACTTGGATTGCTATTTTTTCATTTTGCATTTTTATTGTTTCAGTACTTTTTCTGATTCAGGGACCGCCCTTCGTTCCCAGTAATGATGAGAGTACTGAGCAAATCATGAAAATGGTAGAGATGTACAAACCCAAAAGAATTCTAGACATGGGGTCAGGAAACGGAAAGCTTGTAATTCTACTTGCCCAAAAAAGATACAAAGTTGATGGAATAGAATTAAATCCGAGACTTGTTCTTAAATCCCGCCGGGCAATTAAAAAAGCAAATCTTACGAAAAATGCAAAAATATATTTGGGAAATTTTTGGACAAAAGATGTTTCAGATTATGACATGATTATTCTTTATGCCATCAAACACATTATGCCACGGCTTGAAAAAAAATTAATTTCAGAACTCAAACCCAAATCAATAATTGTTTCGAACTATTTTAAATTCCCCAATCTTTTGCCGAAGAAAAAAATGAGCATCGTTGCATCATACGAAATCTAAATTTAAAATTCCAAAATTATACCTCTAAACATTAGCTAACGCTGATGATAAATCAGCAATCAAGTCTTCCACCTCTTCAATACCAACTGACAAGCGAATTAAACCATCTGTTAAACCTTTTTTTTCTCTAATCTGCTTTGGTATACCCAAATGGGTCATACTTGCTGGGTGATCAACAAGGGACTCTATTGCTCCAAGACTTTCCGCAAGTGTAAAAATTTTCAAAGACGTAATAACTTTTACCATCTCGTCAAAAGATAGATTAAATTCAACAGACACGATTCCGCTAAAATCACGCATTTGTTTTTTGGCAATTTCGTGATTTTTGTGGCTTGGAAGTCCAGGATAGTATACTTTTTTTACTTTTGGATGTTTCTCTAAAAATAGAGCCATTTTCATCCCGCTTTCACAATGCCTTTGCATGCGCACAGCAAGAGTTTTCAAACTTCTGGAAAGCAGCCATGTATCAAAAGGACTGGGATTGAAACCAATTGCTTTACGATGAAATTCCAGTTGATTTTTAAGCGTAGAATGATTTGTCATAATAACTCCACCAACAACGTCGGAATGTCCTCCGATATATTTTGTACAGCTATGCAGTACAGCATCTGCCCCTAGTTCAAGAGGATTTTGAAGATAGGGTGATGCAAATGTATTATCAACAACTGTTTTAGC
>DATIJS010000081.1:0-1730 GCA_035478335.1 Saccharimonadales bacterium (SeqCode)
CCCGGCAAGTCCCGAACACGGCCGCCTCTAACCAAAACAATGCCATGTTCCGACAGTGTGTGACCAACTCCCTGAATATAGGCTGTAACCTCCATTTTATTGGAGAGTTTTACGCGGGCAACCTTACGAAGAGCTGAATTAGGCTTTTTAGGTGTCATTGTTTTGACAAGCGTAACCACACCGCGTTTTTGCGGAGATGTAAAGCTCTTGTACTTTCTCTCTTTTGCATTGAAAAGAGTTTTAAGAGCTGTTGACTTGGTCTTTTTGACTCTCTTGCTTCTTCCTCTTTTTGTTAATTGTGATAATGTAGGCATATTTTTTATTAAGCGGCAACCGGCTGCATTTCCTCAGGCACTTGAACCAATTCCTCAATTTCTTCTGTAGGCGGAAGATCAGTGTCTCCATCCATCCCTGCAACAGGAATGAGTCGCCCAATAATAACATTTTCCTTCAGTCCCAAAAGCTTGTCAACTCTGCCTTCAAGAGCAGCATCAGTCAGTACCTTTGTTGTTTCCTGGAACGATGCAGCGGACAACCATGAATCTGAGAACAAGGATGCTTTGGTAATACCCAAAACTACCTGACGTCCTGTTGCCGGCTCTCCACCTTCAGCAAGTGCCTCAGCATTGATTTCTTCAAAACGAGCTTTTGTAATAAAGTCCCCAGGAATCAAAGATGTGTCACCAACACTTTCAGCGATTATCTTGTCAGACATTTTTCTAATTGTTACTTCAAAATGCTTGTCATTTATAGCAATACCTTGTGACTCATAAACTTTTTGAAGCTGTGTAATAAGATAACGCTGAACCATCAAAAGTCCGCCAATCTTGAGAACTTCTTTTGGATCTAAATCTCCTTCAGCAAGAGGAGTTCCGGCATTGATTTCATCACCATCTTTGACTGAAAGCTCAGCAGATAGAGGCACAAAATATTCCTGTGACTCAAGAGGCTTGATCTTCTTATTTTCAACTTGAACTAAATGACCTTCGTTATTGGTATCAATTTTTACTTTTCCGGTAATTTCTGAAACAGGTGCCAAATTCTTTGGTGTTCTCATTTCAAAAAGCTCCTCAACTCTAGGCAATCCTTGAGTAACGTCGGACATAAGAACTCCTCCATAATGCTTAACACGCATTGTAAGCTGTGTTCCCGGCTCACCGACAGACTGAGCTGCTACAACTCCAACAGGTACTCCCAGCCCGATTCTCTGCTTTGTGGACAAATCCCATCCATAACACGCTGCACAAATTCCATAAGAAAGCTTACATACCAAAGGCGATCTCACGATTACTTCTTCAACTTCATGCTCATCAACCGTCTTTGCTTCTTCTTCATTTAATTCGTGTCCTTCTTTGAATAGAACCTTTTTGGTCTTTTTGGAAATTATATTTGAAGCCAAAACCCGTCCGACAATACGATCAGAAAGTATTGAAGTTCTGTCTTTTTCATTACTGTGGACAATAATTCCATCTGTTGTGCCGCAATCGTCTTCTCGAATAATTACCTCATGGGCAACATCAACAAGACGTCTTGTTAAGTATCCGGCGTTAGCTGTTTTGAGAGCTCCATCAGTCAAACCTTTTCTTGATCCACGGGCTGATGCAACATATTCAAAAATACTGAGTCCCTCACGGAAATTTGATTTAACCGGTAATTCAACGATTTTTCCAAGCGGATCAACTATCAAACCTCTGATACCCGATAACTGCTTGAGCTGTTCAACTCCCGCA
>DATIJS010000082.1:0-2934 GCA_035478335.1 Saccharimonadales bacterium (SeqCode)
AAGTGGTACCTATGTATCTCAGCCTACTCAGCGTTGGTTAATATTTGGCTGTGAAGTTGTAATAAAATACCCACTAGACATTTGAGAAATCTTATAGTATACTTTTCCTCTTATGATAGATTATGACGAGCTAAATGACCGCGAGAAATCAATTGATTACCCTGATGAATTCATAGAGGAGCTGCGTGAGGAATTCCAGTCAGGGGATACATATACTGCTCTTGCACGTGCTGAGAAGCAGAATGTAGATATACAGAAGATAATAGAGTAAATGTTTTTTATTCCTCTTTATCCCCAAGGTTTATAAACATTTCCAAATTATACTTTCTACTTTCTTTTTCTATGCACTTTTGGTAGCAAAAGTGCACAAAAACTATTGCCTAGTCTCGCTCCATGCTTTCAAAAGGTTTGCTCACTTATCGGGTGATTTCACCCCCTCCTCAATCCCTGCGGGCTGAGGAATCCCCCTGATGCATTCGCAAACTTTTTCATGCATTACGCAGCGAACGGCAAAAAATTCATTTGAAATATGAGCATTCAAATAGAAATACTAAATAATAAATTAAGTCTTGCGTTGGAAGCAGTAGCGTTTACCCCGCTTAGCGGGGTAAAGAAATTCTTGAGTAATCTATCAGGGGGAATCCCTTTTGAGCGCAAGCGAATGAAGGAAGGGGGCGGACAATCCCCCGATAGAGAACGAATGAATTTAGCTGACCTTCCACTAGCAAGAAGGCTTTTGGTACTTTTCTCAACAGAAAAGTACAGAGAAAGTTTATTTAATTTTGAGGAGTTCGACTTCGAATACGAGGGTTGCGTCACCGGGGATATCAGGATCAACCCCATAACGTCCGTATCCGAGTTCTGGGGGAATTGTGAGTTTCCTTACCCCGCCTACCTTCATGCCAGGTACACCCATATCCCAGCCCTTTATGACATATCCTGCGCCGATTCTTACCTCAAAAGGTACGTCGCGATCTTTTGAGCTGTCAAATTTGGTGCCATCTTTAAGCCACCCGGTGTAATGGATTGAAACAAGATCATTATCTTTTACTTCGGGTCCTTCTCCTTTTTTGATATCTTCGATTTTCAGACCGCTCTTTGTTTTCACAATAATATTATAGATAGATAATCGTGATTTAGCTAGTAAGAAAAAGGTAAGTAAGCAAACTTTATTACATTTTGTTTACATGATGTTTACGACATAATTATTTTAAAAGTTTAAATTAAAAAGATGACAAATGATTTGATTAGTGTCCGTCTTCATTAAAATTTGGCGGAGAGGGAGGTGAAAAATATGGCAAAAATGGTATTTGGAATATTTCAACAGAGAGAAAACGCAGAATCTGCAATTAATGAATTGGAATCTGAAGGTTTTAAGACCAAAGATATCTCAATTATGATGAATGATAGAGAGGATGCAAAAGTTATCGCTGATAATACCGGTGCAAGTGTCGGAAACGGTGCAGCATCTGGTGCTGCAACAGGCGCAGTGCTTGGCGGACTTGCAGGACTACTCGTCGGGATGGGTGCAATTGCGATTCCCGGATTGGGAGCATTATTAATCGGTGGCCCGTTGGCTACTGCTTTGGGCTTGACAGGAACAGCTGCAGCAACCGCATCAGGTGCGGCAACAGGTTTGCTGGCAGGTGGTTTGATAGGAGCATTGGTAAATCTGGGAGTTCCTGAAAGTGATGCTAGAGTGTACGAGCAAAGCATCAAATCAGGCGCGATTCTGGTTGCAGTTCCCGCACGCTTGGGAGAGCATAGGGAAGCAAGCGCGGTTTTGAGAGAAAATGGCGCTGAACAAGTTAAAACAATCGATATGAATGACACTGACAAGCGTCAGGAGATGCATGCAACTGCGAGCATGTAAAAAAATGAATAGTAAACAAATCCAGGTGGGGAGTCATTCCCCATCTGGATTTTTAGGTTCGGGGAGTCTATACTTTAGCCCATGGGTTACAAATTCAAACATTCAATTTTGGGTGGTACATTTGACAGATTTCACACTGGGCATAAGAAGCTGATTGATACTGCATTTGCAAATTCTGAAAAGGTGACTATAGGCATTGCAACTCAGGAGATGTTTAAGCAAAAAGACACTCACTGGGTCATTGAAGATTTTCAGACAAGAAAGCACAGCGTAGAGAAATACCTGCAGTCAAAAGATTTACAAAAACGAGCAGGGATCATCCCGATAAACGATATTTATGGAAATAGTTTAAAAGAGTCAGGTATTGATGCAATCTTTGCAACAGAGGCAAATCTGGAAAATGTTCAGATGATAAATAGCAAGAGAATAGAAACTGGCCTAGCTCCATTGGATGTCATAAATGTTAATTATGCGCTGGATCAAAATTCGGAAATCATATCATCCTCTAGAATAAGATCAGGGAAAATTGACCGCTTGGGGAATTCATATTTATCTCTATTTGCAAAACAAAAAAAGTATACACTGCCTGATGAATTAAGATCAGAATTGGGAAAACCTTTTGGGAAAGTATATAAAAGCATTAGTCAAATTGAAAAGTCTGCAGAGCAGAATAACTTGGTAATTGCAGTAGGGGACATAGCATCAATTAATTTGTTTAAAGCCGGAATGCAGGCGGATATAAGTATTTTTGATTATAAAACAAGAAGAGAGGCAATTGATTTGGAAAAGAGAAATAATTTATTCCAAATGCAAAAATTATCCGATATTTTACTAACTAACAATCAAGCAGGGGCAATTGAAAGGCGGGCTGTCGGGGTATTTGGTAAAGCACTTAAAAATTTTAAAGAAAAAGGCAAAAAACAAATTATTTTAGTAACAGGTGAGGAGGATTTGATGAGCCTGCCTGCAATTCTTCTCTCCCCTCTTGAAAGTATTGTTTTGTACGGCCAACCTGATAGGGGAATTGTAATGGTAAAAGTAACAGAAAAGAAGAAAAAAGA
>DATIJS010000083.1:0-9482 GCA_035478335.1 Saccharimonadales bacterium (SeqCode)
CAGGAAGCAAACAAAGATCTTACCACCTGGCTTATTAAATACAATTCCTACAGACCCCATGACTCCCTTGACAACAAAACTCCACTTGAGTATGCTCAGGATACTTTCTTCAAAGTGTCACCGATGTGGTCTGCCTATACAGTCGCTTGACATCCTATGGGATATTTGCTATAACGCTAATGTTTCTTTCAAAGGATGGATTGATTTTGTTTGTAACACTTTAAATCTAATCTTTTCTAAGAACATACTAGGCAATTGAGTTTTAATAATCCAAAGCTGGATTAATTTACGACTCTTTTGCTCTTTGATAAGCTAGGGATTTATTTATTGATTCCTAGGAGTCAATAAATACTATAACATCATCTATTAAGTAGCTATACGAAGATCAAAATAACTTCGTCCGCCTCCTTTTTTCAGCTACCGGTTTGCCCGGAATGATATTTTGAATTCAAAATACTTTGAGATAAATTCGGGATTTGACATCCAATTGTGGAAATAAGATTTTTTGTTTAAATTTGAATTTCAATTTTACAATCCATTTTATTTTCAGACTTGGATGTTAAATCCACCTAATTAGGGCAATACTCGTTGGCAACCGGCCCGCCCTAACCTTTCCCAAAAGGAGAGAGGCTTTCCGCAAGGAAAGTAAACGAGAACATAAGAAAAGAGGATACTGTGAAAAGGTTCAGTGCGGCCTTGGCCGCAATCGCGCTGACCCTCGGGGTCGTCTGCGTAGGAGTGGTAACTGCCGCCCCTGCGTCAGCCGTCCCGACGGTCACCACTACCGTGCAGACCAGCACGGTAATCGCACAATTTCCCGACCCCGGCGGGGCATGGATATACGGTGTTGCTGGGGCACTCGCCCGCATGTTCCCAGACGGGAACGTAGGAGGAGGTGTCGTCATCATCCAGTTCGGTGGGAGCAGCTCCCCCTCGGGAGCCACATACCGTGGCTTCTCAATCGTGTATCCGAACGGATACACGATCACCTACCGCTACGATAGCAATCTCGAGGGAGGTGTAACGAGGGTCATTATCACTTACTAATCCCCACTCCCATCGGGAGCCAAGGCCGCACGAGCGATGGACTGGTCAAGCGTCTGCTTGAAAAGTCTGTCATCGTACGGCCGAGGCTTCCCATCGGGAAGATGGTGCTACATTTAGATGGTGTTCCCTAGTTGGAAAAAATAATCGCATTATTGACTGGATTTTAAAGAATTTCTTGAAGATTTTGTCTTTATGCGACTTATGATCCGATTGGGGGATGTGTTTCACAATTGTGATATTTTTACTGGTGAGACTTGCCAATTCGATGAGTTATTTGGATAATATCCAAAGACGTAGTCGAGTGGACAGGTTTTTCGCCAGAGAAAAGGATTCACGATAGTGAGGTTTATACGTGGCTGTTTGGCTTTTTTGATTGAGCATATTTTGCTTGCTTTCTCACAATCGCCTCGCCAGCTCGGCAACCTTTACCCATCCCCTTTTTCTTTTTGGCCAAATATTTTGACCTGGAACAAAGGACCATTACTCTCCATTTTCAAATTAATCCAATATTTTTTGACTTTTTTTCTAATAACTACACATACTAATCTTAATTGACAACTATTCTCTTTTAGTGAAATACTTACTCTAATGCCGCTGCCTAAATCTTTTACAACAATTACTCCTTTTTCCAAAACTTTGGCAATGATCCTATTTATCGCATTTCCATTCATCGGATTTTATGCTGGAATGAAATATTCAAAAATGTCTCCCGAGCCAACCAAAATGAACTATGCGAACGACTCCTCGACACAAAATCAAGCTGCTGAGCAATCAAAAAACTTGAGGATTAATCCAGAAAACTGGCCGACCTATATCTCAGAACCACTTGGAATTACTTTTCAATATCCCCCCGGGTGGACCACCGAAGACAATAATGCAACAGATCCTAGTTCTGCAAAAATTACCCTTATTCCTCCGGTTATTTCGGAATTAGGAAAATACCTCCCTGTAGCTGAAAAAGAAAAATTTGCTATAACGATAAGCAAATGGCCTGAACAGGAAGAAAGTGCCTATATTCTGAAGGATAAAAACGGAGTAGAGATAGTGCTTGATCCCACATTTCCGGCCAATGCAATTATCTACTCAAAACCAACCAATAAAAAGGCTGACTATCATGACTATCAGATGGTTTATAGACAATCAGAATCAGATCCAAAAATTCAATTCCCTCTTGGATATACAGCCATTCAAAGAGATGCTTGGTTCTTAAAAGGAAACGGAGATGTGATTTACATAAAACCTGGTGATTTTCTGGGCGGGGATAGAAAATTTTATGACCCACTCCTCTCAACTTTTGTATTCAATGATCAAGAGCAAGCCAAGTGGGAAATATATACTAGTAAAGAATATGGATTTTCGCTACGGTATCCGAAGTCAATTGCTAAGTGCGATATAACAGCGCTTGGACAGGATAAAAATTCAAAATTACTCTGCGTTACAACAAAACTTATTGATTTTCAGCTTGATGTAGCAAGTTTGAGTGCCAATCAAACTCTTGAACAATTTGTATCTTCAGTTCGGAAAACTCATACTGTGGAAGGTGCCATTGGTGCTTATGTTGTTTCCTACACAAATTCACCAATTATAATATCAGGCGCTAGAGGGATTTCTTCAGTTGATTCAAGGGATGAAGACTCATTTGGTCTTAAAAAGTTATATCTCCCACTGCAAAATGGTAAGGTACTAATTGTCACAGGAAATAATAACGGACGCAATGTAGACAAAATATCAGATATCCGTTTTAGACAAATACTAGATACTCTCAAATTAATTCAATAATTTCCTAATTTTTTTTCTTTGACTTTTTTCTCTGCAGAAAATGTAAGAATATTCATTGACAAATACTCTGCATTGGTGGAATACTGGGATTAATGGATAACCAAACATCTCCCGCATCGGGACCACAACCATCAACTTCTGAAGTTGTAAATCCCGTTGCAACTCCTCCCACCGAAAAACCCAAACCATACGGCAGGAATTTGAAAAGGTGGATTTTAATTTATTTAGCAATCGGAGCAGTTATTTACGCAGGTGTTTATTATTTTGTCCTCGCCAAACAAAGCACCAAGCCATATTCAGCGCCAGTCACCAAAACGCTAACTACGCCTACCCCCCCACTTAGCGACAATATAAAGACTTACACTGATCAAAAACTTGGAATTACATTTAAATACCTAAAAAAAGATCCAAATGTTGTTGCATTTCCGATCGCAGAAAACAAAGTGTGCATAACTTATGACAAAACAGATAGTGACTGTAGTAAAGGGCAATATGTGGAAGTATTTACCAAAACTGCAGATCAAACATTAAAAGAGGCCATTGAAAAACAGTTCCTAAAAGGAATTGACCCAAAAGACTGTTATGTAATAAATATAACCCGAGAGTACAATAAGAATGCCCCTACCAACTTGGAGTATGACATGATTACATTCCCGAAAACTAACGACAGTAATGATCCATTCTCCCAAAGTACTGCCATAAAATGCCCCGAAAAGTATAGGGAGAAAAACGGAGTAATATACTTTATGGCGGATAAAAATTTTCCCACAAGGTTTGCTTTTTTCAGTATTGGCCAGTATGCAATAATGGCTGGCAAAAATACTGTCTGGCAGGCAACCTTCAAATTCACAGAACCAAATGAAACAGTAGGAGTATTACCTGCTGAGCTACAAAGCTTCCCTGTTTACACAAATGCAAAATTTGTAAAAAAAGAAGTGGTTCCACCATGCAAAGGCGAAGCTTCGGGATATTCAATTTGCGATCAAACATTATATATATGGAGTTCGCCTGATGATGGGGATATTATTCAAAACTGGTATCAAAACTCAGCAGAAAGTGGATGGGATTGTGGACAAGGAGGAGCTGGGGAGTATACATCTTCAAGAAATTTTTACAGAAATTCTACATGTATATTCCGGAATAAAACATATGGATTTATTTTAGAAGCAACGCAAAAAGAAACGAAGATAACTCTTTCAGTCAAAAATACCTACACCTCGCAAGCCGATTCATCCGAAGGACAATCTTGTGGACGGCTTGCAGGGCCTGCGGGAAATGCAAAATGTCAATCAGGATTAGTGTGTAAATATATGGATCCCAGCAATCCAAATGAAATTGGCACTTGTGTTAGGCAGTAGCCTCGACTATTCTCTCTGTTTCTTTTCCAAAACTTTGGACTCGGCCTCAATTTTTTTTGCAATGCCTGGCTTGCTTTAGCAATTTTTTCTTTGACTTTTTTCTCTTGATTACCTATGCTAAAACTAGTCGCCAATTTGTGCGATTTATTCGCTATGGCAGATAAAATAAAATCCATAAACTTGCTTCCGGACAAAGGTCATGGACTTTTTGACCAATTTTTGAATTGGGCGCTGACAGTAGGACGCCTGCTGATCATACTTACCGAAACTCTTGCTTTGGGAACATTTCTTTACCGGTTTTCATTGGATATGAAAATTACTGATTTACATGATTTGATCAAAAACCAAAGCGCGGTAGTCGAACAGTTTAAAAGCATCGAGGATAATGTGCGCAATCTCCAGACGAGACTTGCTTTTGCCAAAAGCGCTGATGCCACAAGCGGTATTGCGCCTGAGGTCTTTGCAGATATTATTGAGTTGGGCCGGGGTAAAGTCACTTTCCGAAATCTTCTTGTTTCAAAGGATAACATAAAAATTGAGGTTCAGGCAGCAAACAGCAATTCACTGAATACGTTCGTAAACAATTTAAAAGGCTACCAGGGAATTACATCAGTAAGCGTTGACAGTGTCGAAAACAAAACCACAATCGCTCTTATTTATATGAGTCTCAGTGCCCATTTAAAGCAGCCAGTTGCGCAAAATGAAAATGTACCAAATGGAGGAAGTATAATTCTTCCAAAATAAATCTATGAAGATTCCAAAAAATTATTTCGAAAACTTAACATCTGGCAGATACCGAGAATATCTTAAGCTTCTGCCCAGCATCCAACACGAAAATACAAGAATTATCACAACTCTTATATTGACGTTTTCAGCTATGTCGCTTTTTGGAATTTTTGCAATTAATCCAACCCTATCAACAATCATAACGCTTAAAAAGCAATTGGCTGACAGTCAGCTGGTTCATGAAAAATTGTCAACAAAAATTAGTAACTTAAGTTCTCTTCAGCAGCAATATTCTCAGCTAACCCCCGATTTACCGGTTGTTTTTGATGCAATTCCCCAAACAGCTCAAGCACCCGGTCTTATGGGGCAAGTTTTTGCACTTTCAAAAAATATGAATGTTCAAATCACCTCTCTTGAGATAACCAATGCGCAGCTCACTGGTGGAAAAGCCCAAGATGAAGCCTCTTATCCATTTTCACTTAATGCCCGTGGTTCATACGAAGACTTGATAAATTTTGCAAAGTCCCTTACAAAAATTAACCGGATTTTAAGTATTGATTCTATGTCGATAAGTAAAGACGCCAAGTTGAATACCATTGAATTGGATATTCAAGGACAGGGGTATTTTAAAAAATGATCACCCATCTGGCGGGTCGTCCTAAACATTAGTAAAAAAATCAAAAATCAAATATGAAAAAGGAGAAAGCTCAAAAAGACATACTTTATATTTCCATATCTTCATTTGTACTGGTTGCTTTATGGATTGGTTTTAATCTCTACCATGCACACGTAACCTCAACAATCACACCTGATTTACAACTAAAAATTGTACCGATTGATCCCAAATTCAATACTGATGTGATACAAAAGCTTAAAACCAGACAGCAAATTACCCCACTATACGAATCATTATCTTCCTCTTCAAGCGCCACGACCACGCCTGAGCCTACCGCAGGCACAGGAACATCGGCATCAGGATCAGGACAACCAGTTATACCGGCGAATTCGATAGAAAGACTAGGACAATGAATAATTTAAAGAACAATATTTGGAATAAACGTCTTCCGAAAGGAATGGGCATACTAGTTCTTGTATTATCTTTAACAACAATTTTCTGGCTTAGCGGAAACGCAGTTTTGCTTGGCAGTAAAGCGGCTATCAGCAACACGCCAAAAGATGTGCAGATAAGCAATGTGAGCAAAACTACCTATACAGTTTCCTATATTACAGATGGGGCAATAAATGGAAGCGTCAGTTATGGCGAAAATGCGACTGCCTTAAGTAAAGTTGCACTTGATGCGAGGGACTCAAGCACGCCTACTCCTCATCTCATTCATTACATAAAAATTGCCAATCTTACTCCTTCGACTAAATACTTTTTTTCTATTGTTTCAGGTGATAAAACTTTTACAGACAGCACTGGTCCGTATACTGTTATGACTGCACCAAGTTCCGTCTCAGATAACGCAGCAAAAACATCGGTAAACGGACAGGTAAAGCTTGAGGATGGAAGTATTCCGACTGAAGCAATCGCATACTTATCTTCTGATAGTCCCGCATCGTCTTCAGCCGGATCCCAACTCTTATCAACACTTCTCAAGATTGACGGCAGCTATAGCCTGGAGATTGGCAGTATTCTGAAAAAAGACCTGTCAGGGCCATTGACTCTTGCTCCGGATACAATTTTGGATATTCAAATCATAAACCCCACTCTCAAGTCTCATGTTTCGGTTTTGAATTCTCAGGCAAACCTTGTTCCCCCTGTTGTTCTATCAAAAGATTATGATTTTAAAATCAGTTCTTTTCCTCTCTCTGTCTCTTCAGCAACAGACTCAGCGCAAATCACCGGATTTCCGACACAACCAGAAACATCAAGCACTCCTGCTCCTCAAATCATAACTCCAAAAACAGCACAGGAATTTAAAGATCAGCAGCCACTCTTTGAAGGAAAAGCTATCCCCGGAAACGATGTCGAGATCTCGATCCAATCGACTGATGAAATAACTACTACAGTTCAGGCTGACTCAAGCGGTAATTGGCAGTACCGGCCTGATAGCAAACTTGCGCCTGGGAAACATACTCTTACCATCAAAACGCTTGATGCATCAGGCATTCTTAAAACACTTGCCCAATCATTTACTGTTTTTGCCGAGGGTAGTCAGTTCATTGAGCCATCAGTTTCTCCGACATTGTCTGCCTCTCCAACCGCGCAGCAATCAAGCCCAACTCCAACCACAATCCCAACTGCAACTCCAACAACAGCACCAACAATAGGACCTACAGATATTCCAACACCGGTTATTATCATAACAACACCAATTGTCTCTCCTCCCGTTTCATCAACTCCTGTGCCACAAATAACAACTCCGCCAATACCAAAAAGCGGGAGCTCTGCACTAACCTTTGGAATAATTGGATCTGTCTTGTCAATCGGAATTGGAGGACTGATTTTCTTTCTGCTCTAAACACGAATTTATCCGTAACTATGAAAATTGCAATAATTGGCGCTGGTTTTACCGGTCTTACAGCAGGATTAAAACTCTCATCCGCTGGACACGAAGTCACAACCTTTGAAAAAGAAGATAAAGTCGGCGGTCTGGCAGTTGGCTTTAAAAATCCAGGCTGGGAATGGTCTTTGGAAAAACACTACCATCATTGGTTTGCCAATGATACTTATGCAATAAGCTTGATAAAAGAAGTGGGGCTAGGAGATGATTTATTTTTTAAAAAGCCCAGAACTGATATTTTCTTGGGGGGCAAAATTTATCCTCTCAATTCGGCGATAGATATTTTAAATCTCAAGCCATTGTCTTTTCTTTCAAGAGTCAGACTTGGATCAGTCAGCCTATTTCTTAAAGCTACTCCCGCAAGAACCGCGGTCAATTTTGAAAAAACAACGGCAAAAGACTGGATTAAGAAATATTATGGATCAGAGGTGTGGGAGAAGGTTTGGAAACCATTGCTAAACGGCAAGTTTGGCCCATTTGCTGAATCGGTAAACATGGCCTGGTTCTGGGCTCGGATCTACAAACGAACTTTTTCACTTGGTTATTTAGGAGGGGGCTATCAAAGACTTTCGGAAAAAATTGCGGAAAAAATCAAAGAGAGGGGAGGAGTAATTAAACTCGGAACCTCTTTTGATCCCAAACTTGTTTCTAAATTTGATAAAGTCATAGTCACAACTCCGCTTGCTGTTTTTGCAAAAATGTTTCCTGAACTCCCTGAGGATTACAAAAATAAAATCAATCAAATTCCGCATCTTCACGCATTCAACATGCTGCTTATCACAAAAGAAAAATTTCTACCTGCGTCTTATTGGCTAAATATCAGCGATTCTGAATTTCCATTTGTCGGAGTAGTTCAGCATACCAATTTTGTGGATTCTGCGCATTATGGAGGTCAACATCTCACATGGCTTGTGAATTACTTACCTCCTGATCACCCGCTTCTAAAAATGAAAAAAAAGGAAATACTCAAAAAATTTGAGCCTTTTCTTTTGAAGATTAATCCAGGTTTTGACCTGAAGAAAAATATAATTGATTTTGAAATGTTCCTTGGTCCCTTTGCCCAACCGGTATTTCCGGTAAATTATTCCAAGATCAAACCGGATTTCATAACACCGATTGAAAACGTCTATTTGGCAAATATGGACATGGTCTATCCCTGGGACCGCGGAACCAACTATGCAATTGAGATGGGAGAAAAAGTGGCAAAGATAGTCACAGAAACATGAAAAATGTACAGAAATACAAAGCACTCATATTTGGCATATTAATATTACTAGGAGTATTGCTTCGTTTTTATAATCTCAACTGGGGTGCTCCATTTTATTTCCATCCTGACGAGCGCAATATTGCTGATCTTGTTCTTAAATCCTCTTTTGCAGATCCCGCATCACTTCTGAAGGGAACTTTTGCCTACGGCAACTTTCCAATTATTTTGACTCTATTTTTAAAACCATTATTTCTCCCCTTCTTCCGATTACATCAAGTTACTGATCCATTCGCGCAGGCGATAATAATTCTCCGCTTTATCTCGGCAATGTTTTCCACTCTAACGCTTTATTTTATTTATCTCTGTGGGAAATTTTGGTCTAAAAAAGTCGCTTATTTAAGCATGTTTTTTGCTACGTTTTCAGCAGGGCTCATTCAGCAAGCTCATTTCGGAACTTATGATGGCTCAGCAGCCTTTTGCTCGATAACTGTTTTTTACTTCCTGCCTATATTTTTAAAAACAAACAAGGCCCGTCTTTATTATTTATCAATAATTTTTATTGCCATTGGAACTTCAGCCAAAATCAATCTTCTGATCCTGGCCATTTTTCCGGCCATTCTTCTTCTTGCAGGTTTAAAAAAACAAAAAAAAGCACTCTTGCACATATTCGTGCATGCAATTCTTGGAATAATTCTTCTCATTTCACTTACGATAACTCTCTCTCCTTACTACATTACCCCTGAGTTTAAAAGCTCTTTAACATATGAGCAAAGTCTTGTGACAGGAACGATCCCTGTTTTTTATACCCAATCATTTTTTGGAACAGTTCCGGTCCTTTTTCAATTCCAACATATCCTA
>DATIJS010000084.1:0-2575 GCA_035478335.1 Saccharimonadales bacterium (SeqCode)
CAGGAAGCAAACAAAGATCTTACCACCTGGCTTATTAAATACAATTCCTACAGACCCCATGACTCCCTTGACAACAAAACTCCACTTGAGTATGCTCAGGATACTTTCTTCAAAGTGTCACCGATGTGGTCTGCCTATACAAAATATTGACATCTAAGCCTGCTGGGTTTACAATCCTCATGAAATGACAGAATCAGACACAGGAAGAGATAATTTGGAAAAGGAAGGTTTACACGGCACTACGGGAGTAGACCGACCTGAAATATCAATCGACCAGACAGTAAGCGGAAAAAGACCGCAATCTGCAATAAGACGCAGGAGAGTGCTTAGAAAAGCTATTAAAAGAGACCGAGGCTAGAGTTTTCCTGCTATAATATCCTCATGTCTACAGTTCTTGGAGTATTTGCACATCCGGATGATGAAGCTTTTTTTACAGGCGGGACTATCGCGACACTTGCCAAAGATCATGATGTCTACACAATTTGTATCACCAATGGCGATGCGGGCGAGAACTCAAGTGACAAAGATGGTGACTTGGCTGAGATAAGGAAAGCAGAAGTTCTGGAAGCCGGCAAAATACTCGGAGTCAAGGAAACGGTTTTTTTAGGTTACAAAGATGGGGCACTTTCCAACAATCTTTATCACGAAATAGCCACAAAAATAGAGGAAATTGTTGATAAATTGAGACCTGAAATTCTTCTGACGTTTGAACCCCGCGGAATCAGCGGACATATTGACCACATAGTAACTTCGATGGTCACCTCGTACATTTTTAAAAAATCCGAAATAGTAAAAGAGCTTTGGTATTGCTGTAATAATGAAGAAATTCAGGTAGCGATAAAAGACTATTATATTTATTGGCCAGCTGGTTACAAAAAATCCGAGATTTCAAAAGTAATCGATATAGAGTCTGTTTGGGAAACAAAAGTTGCAGCCATGCACAAGCATGAATCTCAGATTCATGATGTGGAATGGATTTTGGGACTAGTTAAAAATCTTCCGAAAGAAGAAAATATAATAATTTTGAAGAAATAAATTTTGTCATCGCGAGCGGAGCGTGGCGATCTCTTTTAAAAAGATTGCTTCGTCGTTTCACTTCTCCCTCCAAAGGCGGGCAGGCGCAATGACAGAATAGGGCGAGTTTACATATGGCTTTTACAAAATACAGAATCCTAATATTTTCAGAAAATCCTGACAAACTGATGGAATTTTACCGCGACGTTTTGGAGTTCAAACTCGTTGAGCAGTTAAATATACCCGGCGACTATGGTTATATGTTCAATGTAGTCGGGGATCAGAATCTTTGGATAGGTAAGCACTCGGAAATAAAAGGAGCTGCAAAGGAAAATTTCAGGCATTTATTTAATCTCTACCCTGAAGAAGGAGTTGAGTTTTGGTATGGCAAGATCAAAGATAAGGCAGAAATTGTGGCAGAGCCTTATCTTGCTCCATTTTCAACACCTGATAATCAGGTCTGGTTCTGCACATTCCTAGATCCTGAAGGAAATTGCTGGCAGTTTGTTGGGAAGAAGTAGAACAGGTATAATTGCTTCATGAGGAAGTTTCTCTTTCTTCTTGTTATATTGATTGGATTTTTCTTTCTAGGCCTTAAGATTATCCGCCAAAATGTAAAAAATGATTTTGTCCAGCCTGTTTCACTCCCCTCTCCTACTCCTGAAATTACCCCAAAGCTTTTGAAAATAAAGAATTCAGAAGTGACAGTTAATTCTCTATTTGTTCCTTATTGGGCACTTAACTCTGAGCCAATTGATCCGGGCGGGGCAACTGACTTATTGTATTTTGGAATAGCACCGGGCGCTCAAGGAATTAATAAAGATGAGACAGGCTACAAATCAATTGATAAATTTGTATCAAGCATTCCAGCTGGTGCAAAAACCGGTTTAGTCGTCAGGATGATTGACTCAGCAACCACTTTTCCTATTTTAGAGGATTCTGCTAAGCAGAACTCCGTGATTCAAGATTCAATTGAGACTGCCAAGCAGAATGGATTTTCAGGAATAGTTCTTGACCTTGAGATATCAGCAGTACCGTTTGATTCGCTGATAAAGCAAGTTAATGCGTTTACAGAAGAGTTTCACACGCAAGCTGGTAAAAGTAATTTGAAATTCTCCCTTATGCTGTATGGAGATTCATTTTATCGCCTTCGTCCTTTTGATGTTAAGGCACTTTCAAAAAATGCAGACAACTTTATGATTATGGCTTATGATTTCAGTAAATCACGGAGTAATCCCGGTCCAAATTTCCCTCTCAACGGCAAGGAAGTTTATGGCTATGATATGACCCAGATGGTTGAGGATTTTCTTAAATTTCTGCCACCTGATCGGACAAGTGTTGTATTTGGATTATTTGGCTATGATTGGGCTGTTGACGATAAGGGAAATGCGCTCTCTCAGGGCAAGTCAAAAACATATAGCGAGATCAAAAAAGAATTTTTGACAGATTGTCCATATAAAGATTGCGATATAAAACGAAAAAACGATTCGGTAGAAATAGAGATTACCTATACAGATGATGATGGCAAGAAGCATGTTGTCTGGTTTGAGGATATGGATTC
>DATIJS010000085.1:0-9966 GCA_035478335.1 Saccharimonadales bacterium (SeqCode)
TCTGTCATGATATGAGCTGCGCGCTCAGAAATCGGCTGGTCCAAAACTTTTGGCCTTATATCAATCGTTCCTCCATCAGGTGTTATTATTTTGGAAACCACATGCGGTTCCATTCTATTACCATTATTTGCAATTGATGAAAATGCCGTAAGAAGCTCAATCGGAGTAACAGTTATTCCCTGACCAAAACTCGCCGTTGCCAGATCAATCGGATACCAATTTTCTTTTTCACGGACATTCGGAACAACCTCTCCCTGCAAATCAATCCCGGTCAACTCTCCTATTCCATATTTATCAAGGTATCTGACCATCCGATCTAAACCCAGCTTTTTACCTACATAAACCATTCCGGTATTATCCGAGTGCATTATCACATCAGTCATTGATTCATCTGCATTATATTTGTCGTTCCATGTTCTTATTTCATATCCGCCTATCTCAACAGGTCCTGCACAGATTGGGCATTTTGTATCGGGTTTAACTAGATTTGAGTCAATTGCAGCAGCCATCACAAGAGGCTTAAATGTACTGCCCGGTTCATATGTATCATTAATAAACGCATTTCTATAAACATCATCGGTGTACTCTTGAAAATGTCTGGGGTCAAAAGTAGGGAATCCTGACATCGCGATTATCGCACCCGTCTTAGGATCCATAATAGCCGCTACCCCACCCGATGCTCCATATTGTTCAACCCCTTCTTTAAGAGTATTATCAAGCATGAACTGGACATTTCGATCAACATTTAGAACTAAGTTTCGGCCATCTGTTTTCCCGGTGCTTTCGTTTAGTTTGGAAAGAATAGGACGCCCCGTAGCGTCATGGATAATTGTCGCTTGTCCTGCTTTTCCTCTCAGTTGCCTATCATAAAAACCTTCCAATCCAAAATAGCCTTTATCTTGTCCATTATCATCTTTCCCGACAAATCCCAAAAGTTTTGCCCCTAGTGATGCCTCAGGATAAAAACGAACGGACTCCCCCTGAAAACCAACACCAGGCAGCTTTAGTGCTTCTACTTTTTCCTTTACACTATTTTCAACAGTTGACTGTATTGGAACCCAAAATCTATCAGGAAGAATTTTTGCACTGATGGATGCAGATTCTGTATCCAGAATTGGAGCCAGCATATCTGAGAGATCTTTTTTATCTTTTATTTCTTTGGGGTTTAAAAAAACAAGGTAAGAGAGTTTATTTGCAACAATTGCATAATCATCTGAGGTTCTGATTTCTCCTCTAGTTGAGGGTATGCTTACTATCCTGCCGTATTGTGCTTGAGCCAGTAATTGCAATTCTGAGGCTCTTACAACCTGCCAATAAAAAAGCCTGGCAACTATAAGGAAGAAAAACGTTATGAAAAATAATAAACAGCATCTATAGCGCCAACTCATACATAAAGTGTATCACGGGTATCAAAGGCATGTAAAATTAAAGATATTGATACTCGCTTGCCCTGAGCCTTGCCGAATGGGTGGTACTTTTGATACCCTTGATCCTCATTCTATTTTAGAGCCAATGGTAAAGGAGTTGAGAGATAAACATGATTTTTGGAAGCAATAAATCCTTTTTCAGCGGCACTTGATGCTATCTTAGTAAGCGAGGAGTCAGTTAGATATTTTTCCTGCAAAAGTGAATTTGATTTTTTGTACTCTTCAGTTTTATTTTGCAATTTCAAAAGCTCTGATCCGGTTGTAGAAATATCATTTTCAATTGTAACCCTCACTACGGACAGCAAAATAATTATCGATAAAATCAAAATAATTAATAGTCGTGGTCTTTTCATATTTAAATAAACTCAATATTACCCTGAGCTTGTCTAAGGTTCATATTTTTTCAATAACTCTCAATTTTGCACTTCTAGATCTATTGTTAGTTTTAATTTCCTCATCGCTTGGTACAATTGGTTTTTTGGTAATCACTTGTCCCAGTCCATTTTTATCCCATTTTCTAAATTGCTGTTTAACTATCCTATCCTCTAGTGAATGAAATGCTATTACGCTCAGCCTTCCATGAGTTTCCAGCAATTCAAATGCTTTTGGTAAACTCTCTCTTAAATTGTTAAACTCATCATTCACTGCAATTCTCAGCGCCTGAAATACTTTGGTCGCCGGGTTAATTTTAAAATTGTTACTTGGTGCAGCTCTTTTTACAATTGCAACCAATTCAAGCGTTGTAATTATCGGCTCAATTGCCCGTGCTCTAATTATTTCCTCAGCAATCACGGGTGCCTTATGTTCCTCACCAAGTTTTGTAAATAGTTCGACGAGCTCACGTTTTGTTAAACTGTTTACCAGATCACGAGCCTTCACGGAAAGCCCACTATCCATTCTCATATCCAGTGGCCCATCAGCTTGAAAACTAAAACCCCGCTCAGGAACGTCCAGCTGATGACTCGAGACTCCGAGATCAAATATAATTCCTGCTACTTCTTCAAAGCCATTCTCCTTTGCTATTGAGTCAATATCTCTAAAATTCCCCCGGGCCAACCCTAATTGAGAATTGGAAATTGGAAATTGGAAATTCTTTTGAACAAAATCCAAAGAATCTGCGTCTGTATCAATTCCAAGTACAATTCCACCTTTCTCAATAATCTCCCCCGCGTGTCCTCCCCCTCCCAACGTAGCATCAATATACTTCCTACCTTTCCTTACATTTAAACCCTCTATCGTTTCGTCTAAAAGTACACTCTTATGATAATTATTCATCCTGTCCTTTCCTCATTGTTAAATCTCAATTGTTAAATATTAATCATTGTTACCGGACAGTCTTTCGGCAATCGACTCAATGTTCTTACTCAATTCCCTCTGCTGCAAATCCCATTTACTTTTGTCCCAGATCTCAACAAACCTTTCAATTCCGGCTATAACAACATCTGTTTTTATACTTGCAAATTCTCTTAAATATTCTGCCATTACAAATCTACCTTTATTATCCAGCCCAACATCTGTCGCATTCCCCAGTAAAAACCTTTGCAACTCGCGTGTGCTCTTACTGGTGAAAGGCTTTCCCTCTGTTCCTTCCAGAAGTGTTTTCCAATTGTCTACAGAAACCACTATCAGACAATTTTCAAAGCCCTTCGTTATGATCAATTGATCACCTAGAATCTCCCTAAACTTTTTCGGCAAAGCAATTTGATGTTTTTCACTAATTTTAGTTTCATACTGTCCTATTAACATATTCCTGCCTCTATGTTTAATCTAATTTAAAAATAGCAATCTGCTTACCTAGCGGACTACTTTTTCCTACTTTTACCTATTATTATATTCTGAACTCAAAAATGCAGCTTGTCAATAAGTTTAATCAACCCCGTAGTGTCTGAGGAAACAAAAAACAACAAAATGTAGCGCTATCTATGTAAGAAATATGTAAGAGAGGAAAATTAGAAATAAAAATTTCGAATTTAGATGTTACAGGTCGAGGCTTTTTTCCGATTGGTATACTTTTCCGTCCTGCTTAACGATCTTTAAAGTAAGACTTACTGATTTAACTCCTGTATCGTAACGGCAGATATTTTTTGAGCATGATCCTAAATCAAGCCATTCCGATTCATAACTACCTTTTCCGGAATCTATCTTTGCATCCCCTGTGATCCCGCGCTGTACACGAGCCTCCCCGCCTTCGCTTATTTCCTGAGCAGTAGAATCCGCCTCATATGTCAATTCGTATTCAATCGATTTTATGTCAGATGCTTTTGATATGGAAAATTTTATAGCTTTTTTATCAGGTTTGGGAGTAATGATAAGACCCAAATCTTCAGCTGAAAGTTTTTGCACAGTTTGATCTTGAGTTGTGTCTTGTTGAACTGTTTTGGATTTTTTGCCAAAAATCAAAAATCCACTGATTAAAAGCAAAACTACTACAACTCCTGTAATTATCTGATTATTTCTTTTCTTAAACCAGTTCATATTGTTAAATAATACTTTAAAAATCTCCTGTCTGTCAAGCCGTGTTTGACTCGGTCATGCAAGCTTTTTTTGGAAATATGACGTAAGATCTTTAACACTCAATCTTTCCTGCTTGGTTGTGTCACGATCCCGGACTGTAAGTGTGTCATCTTCAAGCGTCTGAAAGTCAACCGTAATGCACCACGGAGTTCCAATCTCATCCTGCGCAAGATAGCGCTTACCGATATTTCCACGATCATCAAAAGCCACCATAAAATTATCTTTAAGTCCGTTAAACACTTCTGTTGCTTTTTTTACCAATTCTGGCTTATTGGCAAGAAGCGGAAATACAGCTGCTTTATATGGCGCAAGTCTTGGATTAATTTTGAGGACTGTTCTATTTTCCTCCTCTGCATAACCATCTGCCAGTATCATAAGCAAAAGCCTGTTTATACCAACAGCCGGTTCTATAACATGGGGAATCAATTTTTTACCAGTCTGTGGATCTACTATAACAAGATCTTTTTTCGATAAATTAATATGTTGAGAAAGGTCATAATCCGTACGGTATGCAAGACCCCACAATTCCTTAAATCCGAAAGGAAACTTGTATTCAAGATCTTCAGTTCTTTTACTGTAAAATGATCTCTCTTCATCAGTATGCGGCCGCCAACGAAGACTTTCCGCATCAACTCCAAGTTTTTTTGTAACAAACTCCCAAATCTCTTTTTTCCAAGTTTCAAAAAGCTCCTCCCAATTATTTACCTCCGGATCAAAGAAATATTCAATCTCCCCCATATCAAATTCAATTGTGCGAAAAACAGAATTCCCGGGAGTTATTTCATTACGAAATCCTTTTCCCTGTTGAGCTACACCAAATGGCAGTTGTACCCGAGTTGAGTCAATGATATTGCGAAAATTTATAAACATTCCCTGTGCGGTTTCACCCCTCAGATAAGCATGTCCGCCTTCGCCTTCAACAATTCCCAGCTGGACCGGAAAAAGTTGATTGAACTTCCTTACATTGGTCCAATCTGATTTACCGCAGTTAGCGCACTTGATTTTGGCCCTCTGAACTATATTACTCATTACCTTAATTGACAGACCCTCAACTTTTCCTGTTTGCAATGTCTTACTTACCAGCTCCGGAGACAAATCAGCACTAGCCAGCATTTTTTCCGCATCTGTCATCACACTATCCTCGCTTAGAGCAAGCATTTCCAAATAATCTTCGATTATGTGATCTGCCCTATAGCGGGCTTTGCATTTCTTGCAATCAACCATAGCATCAGCAAAACCTGCAACGTGGCCACTTGCTTCCCATATCTTATGATGTGAGATAATGCTAGCATCCAATCCGACAATATCGGATCTTTTCTGAACAAAATTCTCCCACCAGAGATTTTTGATATTGCGAAGAAGCTCGGCACCCGCCGGTCCGTAATCATATGTATTGGCAAGACCACCATAAATCTCAGATCCGGGGAAAATAAATCCGCGCCTCTTGGCAAGTGAAACAACCTTTTCCATTAGCCCCGATTTGTTCAGGGTCAAATTATCTGACATAGGAGTATTATAGCAAAACAGGAATTATATTTCTCAGCAGTTAACGAGGTCTCGATCTTTCGGGTGTGCCTAAATCTCCTCGTACAGCAATTGAAGAATCTCTCAGGGAAACGGTCCGAGCTTTGTCTATAAAATGACTCAAAAGAGCATCTCTAACTGACCCTTTAAAAGGCGGGATCCTAACTGGAGATCTACTTTCATCTAAAAATAATTGCCCATCTACTTCTCTCATTCTTCAATTATACATCTTTTGCCAAATGAAGGGAATTTTATTGCAATTTTGCAAATATAGTGCGTGATTTGAGGCGGTGTTCCAGAATATTTTCTATGAAATTCTGCCTGTCAATTCCTGTTTGGTCGGATTCAGACACAGTTGATAAATTGGATTTAACCGAGTATCCGAGAATTGACAAAAGTCTTGTTTCAAAATCATTTATTAGTGTCCCCGAAGCTGCTGCGAGCTGACCTGAAGCATACACTGGTTTAAGACACAACTTATCAAGTGTGCCTTTTAATAAATCAAAGACTTGCCAATTCTCCTGATTTTCAGGGCAAAGTCCATCAACCAATTCGCACAAATGAAGAGCCAGTCCGATATTATTCAAGTCATTTTTTAAATCAGAAAAACTATTTATCGTTGTCGCTTCAGTCAGAACAGGAAATGCATTACCTTGATAAAGACTAAGTATTGAGTGATTTAGGGGTTCAATATGCCCTGCCCTGCGGGAAGTAATTTTGCGTACGCCGGTTGCTTTCACATAAATCTTGCCGTGGGTTTTGGTGAGAACGGTTAAGATGCGGTCGGCATCCTTGTAATTGCGCCTTTTAATGATAATACCTTCAGTCTTAAAGTTTCTCATAAAACTGTCATTGCGAGCGACTAAAAGGAACGTGGCAATCTATCTCAACAGATTGCTTCGTCGCTTCGCTCCTCGCAATGACAAAATTATATTTTCAGCTTAACCTCTTTATCTGTTTCCAAGGGAAATGTCTCGACTGTTCTTCCATTTACAATATTGTTGTATATATTTGAGTTGGTTCCAGGCTGTTTCTGAATCATGACCGGCAAAGGCGAACCATCTTTTAGTTTGAAAGGCAATTTGTAGGTAATAGTAAATGTACCTATTCCTTTTGGTCTGACTGTCAGAAATCCTTCAAAAACTGTTTTTCCCAAATCTTCAGAAGTAGTTATCTTAACTTGTGAGCCCTTACTGTCAACAAGTACACTGCCCTTGGGAACATAGACTCTGAACCAATCTCTATATTCTGCATTCAGGCAAAGTCCTCCCCGCTCCAGATTGCAGTCAGACGGAGGGAATGGATTCTTGTAATGAATTGTAACAGTCTTTGTGATCTCGCCATTTTTGATTTCATAATCATTATCAACCTGCTCCTGCATAAAGATATTTACCTTTGCACCTGAGAAATTGGCTTCATTGATGTGTAAATAATCTCCGTCAAAACTTCTTATTCTCCCGGCAGCATTCAATGCTTCTATTCCCTGCTGTGCTCCGTCGTCATAGAGATAGGCCAATATATGCTTTTGATTTGTTTGCGTTATAAATGACTGAAATAGCGGTCCCCAATATTTTTTCGGACTGGAGGTAAGAGCTTTAACCATAATAGCTGAGATAAGATCCCCAATAAGACCTTTTCTCTCAGTCTTAACATAATTTACAGGACGGGAGATATTGTTCTCAAGCTCATAAATAGCCTGCGGACAATCACATTTTACATCGTTTTTACTGCTAAAAGTAATACCGCCCGCTGAGACACTGTCATCAAGGATTTTGATTGTTGAGACAAGAACGCTGGTATCAATTGCCACAATCCCGTCAACTTTTGTGCGTTGCGAAGCTGTCTCATACATCGATCTGAATGTCTTCATTGACTCTATAAAGTCAGGCGAGAGATTGCTGTCTCTTAAATTAAATGTGTAAACTTTGGGTAAATATTTAAGTATCGGTGCAGGTGCCTTCGGCTTATTGGGAACTGAATCATCAAGGCTGTAGATATCTTCTGATTTCTCAAGTTTGATAATCCCCTTGTCTATTGTAAAAACAGCATAGGCTGTGATAAATCCTCCCGTTGGCCGAAGTTCCTTATCGTTTTGGAATATAACCAGATATTTCTTTGCTTCTGTCTCACCCAAAAGCGAAGGCAGAACTTTTACCAATGGTTTGGCTTGTGTCACAAAAGTAACTCCACCATCTGCAAAATCTCGAATAGTGCTTAACTTTTCTTTTGGCGTTTTACCGAAAAGAAATGTTGGATAATGACCGGGATCTACCTGATCAACTTCTTTTTTCACTTGCTCAAAAGACACGGAAATTTTATCAATTTGAGGCGTAATCTTACCAATTGTCAGAACAGCTGTCTTGATACGATCCTCAGTTGACCCGGCAGTAAAGCTTCCTTGGCCCTTAAGACCCAAAACATCAGCATATGGCTTTATAGAATTAACTGTAACTGTAGCTGTATCCAAACCATATTGTCCTGCATTTAAAAGATGGTCCAAGTCATTGTAATACCAATTCACAACAGGCACAAATTTAAGAGGTATTAGGTAATGAAAATTTTTCTGTGTTGCCGCCAACTCTATTTTTGTTTTATCAATTTCCGAACTGGCAAGCTCTATATTCTGACTCTTAAGAGCTGCTGCTACAAGCTTTGCCTCACGGTATGTCTTCAAACCAGACTTATATGTAGCGTATGCTGGAATACCAATCAAAAGAAGAATAAGAGCGATTATAGAAAGCGCAATAGGATACCTTTTGCCAACCTTAATTTTCCTTCCTTTTTTTCGGTCTGTCATAAATGTCTTACCTGTTTCTGCCTTTGCGAAATCCGGACTGCCTTTTGCTTTCCTATCAGATTTAAATTCACCTTTGCCCCCGTCTCGCCCTTGGGCGGACGAATTTGTGGCAGTACTGGTATTTTTCGGCGTCAACTCTATCTTATCAAATCCACCCATCCATATATTTTACGAAAGATTTCGTCTGAATGTCAACTTGACAGGAGTTTAGTATATATATCTAATAAATTTAAATTGCAAATTACTTTATTATAGGATATAATATACAAATGGGTAATGTAGAAACAAAAATCAGATATCAACCACCCGAAATAAGAAGATTTGAAGTCTCTCAAGATCCATTCTCGCGTGAAAGATTAAGAGCTCTTCTAACAACGAATAGGACGTTAAAGCAAGAAATCCCATTCTATGCAGGAATGACACTGTTTGGTTCATTATCTAAAAGAAAAGTTCTAACTGCAGAAACTGCCCCAAGTGCTGACATAGACGTTGTAACTTTTATGGATACCGATATTTATGATGCTACGATTTCTGATTTTGAAACTGATAGTCGATTTCAAGAATACCTCAAGGAACACGGTAGACACGTAACTCCAAACAAAATTGGCTTGAGAAGAGCAGCTGGGAGTTTTATCCAACGAAGAGTAAGCGATTTAGTTTCAATAGAAACCTCTAATCCAGTAAACGTAAGGACATCTATTCAGGAGATTACAGATGATACATTGTTTAAATCTGTAGAGGCTAGGAAAGGAAATCGGATTCACACTAATCATCCTGGCTCATTCGGAGCATTTAATCCCGCATCTTTCTTTTTTCTAGATATTGGTAACGGCTTACGAAAATACAGAGAAAAGTTTATGGAAAAATTACTTACGCTTTCCCCTGTTGACGCAGAATCATCTTGGCAAATTGTTTTAAAAAGTATGAAAAAATGGGAAAGAGATGGAATTATTCCTGACAGCATTTCCTATGCCTATCCGCCAACATTCAAAGATGCAATCGAATATTATTCAAATGGCAATAGAAGAATAGTCCAAGCGCCTGAATCGCTAGAGGGCGCCGCGGCCTGAGACCATGGCCCATGGGGTCTTAATAATAATCCACAAATCATAAAAAACGGAACGTCTTTTTGCATACTCAGCATCCATTTGGATTCTTTTATCAAAATTTACCTCACTGCGTCCCGATACCTGCCACCTTCCGGTTATACCGGGCTTTACAGAAAGCACTTCTTTAACCATTGATTTTGTTTGCGGATAACGAACTTGCTGCCTCTCAAGCTCTTCGGGATAATAAGGGCGTGGTCCGACAAGACTCATCTCACCTTTTAGTACATTGAGCAATTGAGGTACTTCATCAAGTGAGTGCTTTCTGATAAACTTACCCACTTTTGTAATTCTCGGATCATTTTTTATCTTGTAGTTTCCACCTTTCTGCTGCTCTTCGTATGCTTTTTTAAATTTAGGATCAGTTTTCAGAAGTTGATAAGCATTGGAGATCATAGATCTGAATTTATATGGATAAAAAAGCTTACCGTCTTTTCCGACTCTCTTGGGCGTGTCTGCAAGAACAGGTCCTGGAGTTTCCATTTTTATCAAAATCGTAACAACAAAAATTATTGGGGAAAATAATAATAAAATAAGAGAGGAAAAAAGAACATCTATCATCCTTTTTGCTAAAATATAAAATGTCATACCAACCCCT
>DATIJS010000086.1:0-3464 GCA_035478335.1 Saccharimonadales bacterium (SeqCode)
TTTAGAGCTCGCTGAGGGTGGTGGTGTCTTTGGCTCTATCCTGAACATATTCAAGGTATCTTTCGGTTGTTGAAAGCCTTTTGTGCCCCAGAATTTTGGAAAGAAGCACAAGGGAAACACCGTGTTTGAGGTGATGTGCCACAAATGTGTGCCTGAGATCATTTACTTTTGCGTTCTCAATGCCTGCGATCCTGAAATATCTCTCAATTGCTGTTCTGATGTTTCTTACCAAGAAAGGCTTTCCTGATTTGGTTACAAAAATGTGGTCATCTGTGATCTCAGGGCGAATTTTGAGGAACCTGTCGAGTGCTTCTTTAGCTGATTTGTTCATGGGAACTACGCGTTCAGCATGTTTTTCATGAGGTCTGATGTTAAGACCGTCGGGTCTGATATCAGACATTCGAAGGTCCGCCAATTCTCCGATTCTGATTCCTGTTTGTAGGAGAAGTTCGATGATAGCGTACATTCTTGCATCATTTCTTGCTGCATCTCTGAGTGCCCTATATTCTGTAGGTTTTAACATTCTTGGCGCAGCCAATTCGTATTGTGGGTGACTTACAAGAAGAGAGGGGTCATCTGTTACAAATTCGTTAACTTTGAGGAAGCGGTAGAAAGTGCGAGTCGAATTTAGTTTTCTTGAAAGTGATTTTGGTGTGTAGCCTTTTTCTGAAAGTGTCCCAAGAAATGCCTGAATATCGTCTTTTGAGACTTCATGGATATTTTCTTTTTCAAGTTCTCCCAGAAAACTTGTAAGCTGGTCAATATCTTTTCCATACGCCAAAATAGTAGCACTGGAGTGCTTTTTACTCTTTAAGAAATCGAGAAATTGTTTGTGTGCATCCCGCACTTTTATTATATTCATATGACAATAGATCCCATAATATCACAAACCTGCATAAATTACAATAAGCAATATTGTTCCCTTTGCAATGAGTTTAAAAAGGTATTATATTATAAACTATCATGCTTACAAAAAAAATAGCCTTTTTTATCATAATTATAGCTTCTATTTTCATAATAAATAACTTAGTTCGCTCAATATATACTCTCTGGCAAAAAAAGAATCTGGTAGTTAATGCAAAGCAGGATGTAGATCGCGAAAAGGCTGAAAATGAAGAATTAAAGAGAAAATTGGCAAAAGTTGAGAAACCTGAGTTTGTAGAAGAACAGGCAAGAGATAAGCTTTTTATGAGCAAACCGGGTGAAGGGGTAATAGTTCTGTCCCAAAAAGATCTCGAAGCGACTATTTCTGCAAAACCCAAACCTGTTGATACCCGGCCAAACTGGAAAAAATGGTGGGACCTTTTCTTTTAGGGTATCACGGGTAACACAGGTATCAAGGGTATCAAGGGCTTTGAGTTTAAATTATTAATTTGAGGTAATTAAGTTTTTTGGGCCTACTCCAGCTTTTTATTTTTGCCTCCCGCTTTAAAGCCTCGGATTTGGTAGCAAACTCTTCAGTATGAATGATTCGCAGAGGCTTATGAGAACGTGTATATTTCCCGCCTTTTCCGATTTTGTGAGTTAAAAATCGTTTTTCCGGATCATTTGTCGAACCCGTATAAAGGCTATTATCTGAGCAAAGCAAGATGTACATGTACCACATACTATCTATTTAAATCAAAGTATTCTTTTAACATTAGTTTTAAAGTAGTTTTTCCTTTTGTCGTTTTAAAATATCCCTCACGTCGTTTTGCGTCCTTTATGTTTCTGTAGGCTTCGTAGAAGATCAAATCATATGGAGCATAAGATCTAGTGGAGTGCGTTTCTTTATTATTGTGTTCTATAAACCGCTTTTTAAGATTGGTTATAAATCCTACATAAATAAATTTTTTATTTATACTTTTGAGGATATAAATGTAGAAGAATTTCATTTGAGACGCACCAGACGGTGCATCTCTGCCTCACCACTCGCTGCGGGATGCACCAGACGGTACGTCCCTGCGCAGCGATGAACCTGAGTGCTAGCGAATGGTTCGTTGTTGCGGGGTAAGGAGTTGAACCTTATCTGTAAGATTATGAGCCTCACGTGCACCGTACACTACCCCGCGTCTAGTTTCAAAATCACTCGACTTTGTAAACATTGTGAATACAAGTATAGCATTTGATTTACCCATGGTCAAATTGGTATACTCTCATATGCGCCAGGGTAGCTCAGTTGGTTAGAGCAGAGGAATCATAAACCTCAGGTCGCGAGTCCGAATCTCGCCCCTGGTACAAGATAATTAAACAATATAGTATAATGCAACCATATGCGTGATTTTTTTGATAAGATTTCAAACAAAGTTTCAAGGGCAACAGGTACTCCCTGGGCTTTTATCATTGCAATATCAGTAATAATAGTCTGGGCTATCAGTGGTCCTATTTTTCATTTTTCCGATACCTGGCAGTTGGTTATCAATACTGGAACAACAATTGTAACTTTCCTTATGGTTTTTCTGATCCAAAACAGTCAGAATAGGGACTCTGAATCAATGGAACTGAAATTAAACGAGATTATCCGTGCAATTAAAGATGCAAGAAATGACTTTATTGATCTTGAAGAGATGTCTGAGGAGCAGATGGATTTTTTCCAAAAAGAGTTCCGCGAGCTCGCCAAAAAACAGCTCAAGTTAAAATAGTACTCATTAATCCTTATGAAAGATCATCCGATTGGTATTTTTGATTCAGGTGTAGGAGGTCTTTCAATTTTGGCATCTGTTAAAAGTTTGTTACCCAAAGAATCTTTTGTATATTTAGCGGATCAAGCTAATTATCCGTATGGAGGAAGGTCAGTTGGGGAAATTGAAGACTTATCTTCAAGAGTTATTTCTTTTCTACTGCAAAAAAATGTAAAACTCGTAATAGTTGCCTGTAATACTGTTAGTTCCAATGCGATCGATTATCTGCGGGCAAAGTTTAATATACCGATAATTGCTGTAGTTCCGGTTGTAAAAACGATTTCTCAAAAAAGTAAAACCAAAAAAGCAGCTGTTCTTTCAACTCCCGCAACAGCAAAAAGTAAATATCTTTCTGATCTTATTGCTAAATTTTCCAACGGTACTAACATCTATATTATTAGTGATTCCAAGCTTGAGCATTTGGTAGAGGAAGGAATAATAACAGGTCCAAAAGTTGAGGAGGCCTTAAAAGATTCACTTAATGGTTTGCTAGATAAAAAAGTTGATTCTATAGCTCTTGGTTGTACTCATTATCCTTTTTTGACACCCGAAATTAAAAAACTTGTAGGCTCGAAAATTGCTATTTATGATTCTGGTGGTGCAATAGCAAGACGCACTGAGTATGTTTTGGTTCATGAAAAATTGTCGTCTTTTAAGAAAGATCAGGATTATTTTTATACAACAGGGGACAGTAATAAATTTAAAAAAATCGCTGAAAAGCTGGTGAAATTTAAATTGGATAATGTTGAAAGTGTTCAAATATAATAACTTTATGAATTTTAAAAATAAAAAAGTTGCAATTCT
>DATIJS010000087.1:0-6132 GCA_035478335.1 Saccharimonadales bacterium (SeqCode)
TAGTATGCCACGCCGCAATTATTGGCAACAATTTCTTCGGTAGGCATTATACTTATTGTATTTTAAAAGTCGCGGGGTATATAATATTTTCGTGAAGATTGATGTCAGGGAGCGCCTCGATAGTGCCTTACAGCTTTTGGATGGATCATCAACGACTGTTGAGAAGTTTGAGTCTGCAAGAATACTTATAAAAGGAATTAATCCCCGAATTGACGGTTTATTGACTGAGTGCTCCAAGCATCTTGCAAATCTCAATAAGCTTCAGGCCAATGAATTGATTGAACTGTCTGCTGAGAATCTTCCGGAACAAACTGAAGAAGAGAAGAAAAGGAAAAGAACTGTTCTGCTACTTATTAAAAGTTTTAAAGATCTTAGATCTGAGGTTGAGAGAGTACGCAAAGAACTGGGAAATGCAGGCAAGCAGGGGAAAGTAAATACTGCAGCAAGAATTGGAATAGGCGCAAAAGGTGCATTTGGCTTGATTACTTTGGCAGCAATTGTGATAGTCGGAGTTAGTTTCTTTGCCCGGAAGAATCCAACACCCCAGCAAATTGAAAATTCGCTTGCCCCAACAGTTGCAATTTCCACAAAAAGCGCTATCCAGGCAATTGAATTTAACGGAAAGAAAATTGCTTTGACAGAATTGGCAAGACGCAACGGTCCTGATTGTGACAGTCCGCATTATCACGCGCTAAATCATCTATCAGTAACTGCGCTTGATGGATCAGTTATTATTGATCCCGGCGGCTGCGCATTTGGAAAAATAAAAGACGTAAAAGTGATTGAAGTGAAATAGAATGAATGATTTGATTACATCCTTAGTCTCTCTTTGCTTCTCGGAATTTGTTCACAATGCACTTGAAATATGGGGAATGAGAGAGAAAGTTGAATGGCTGCGTGTGAGTTTGGATAATAAAAAGCACGGCAAGTGGCCAGTCAATATAAATACTAAATTTAAGACAGTGATTTTGCATGTTCTTGTTTTACTTGTGACTAGCGGAGTAGCGTTTCTGGTTTTGAAAGCGCTAAATTTATCCGAACAAACATTGATTGTCGTGGGAATAATTATTCTGCTTGTCAATTACATATTTACGACATATAAAGTTGATAAATTCCATGTGGAAATTGGTAAATTAATTAAGCAGGCAAAGGGAAGTAGCTAATTATTTGGATTCTTGAGCATTTTGAGCTGCTGCTTGGTAGTTACAATATCTTTATACAGGTCTTTGGAGATCATAAGAGCCAATTTAGCAGCTTGAGAATTGGTTAAATTCTTTCCCTTTTTATATCCCAGCATTTTTGCTTTCTCAATAATCTCGTCAGAAGTTGTTTTTCTTGTTTTGAGCATTTGGGAAAGTGGATCAAGAAGGGGATAGCGGTTTTTGGGTATAACAGACCTCGCAAATTTATATAATGCACTGCAATAATTGTAAACAGTATCATCTTCCAGCCCATTGTAGGCTGATTTTGCCTGTAAAGTTTTGAGTACGTAATCGTGCGGCGGAATCAGAATTGTGTTACCACGCCTTTTGAAGGGTGACTTGATTGCTTCTTTTGACACAACGATTTGAATATCTTCTTTATGAATTACTTGGGCGCAGTATTTAATAATCATGCCAACTGCCACAATTACACTTGGTTTGTTTGCATCCATTCCACGGTATTCCATTGTCCCATGGGCGTTAATTTTTATGGGGTTCCATGAGGTTGAAAGGAGTGACCCGTATTCGATAAGGGTTAGGATATTGATATTGAGTTTTTTGGCCAGAATTGTCCAGTTTTCAAATCTGGTCTTGATTAATTCAAGCAGATCTTCAGAGGTTGATTTGTAGTTGGGGAGTTCTCCGAATTCAGGCAAATTGGCATAAACTCCTTGCGGATAGCGAAGTGATTTTCCGCCTCTATAAACTATAACTCTTGAATCTTTTCCAAGACGCTTGCCCTGGAAAAATGGAGATGACTGGGTAAATGTAGAAAGAGCCGGATCCATGGCGATAAACATGTTGTAAATATTGACAAGTGAATGCTTTTTTTTGGAGACAACCAGTCTGCGGATTAGTATCTCTGTCTCGTCCAGTAGGCTCCAGGGTAGAGTATAGTGACAATGAAGTCCAATACAGCGGGCCGAATGCAAAGCTCTATTTTTCCCCAAAATAGCCTCTTTTATCTGGTATTTACGATCATGGTTCAATTTTGGCGTAAAAGAGCCCGGATAAGTACCATATGGAAAAAGTACCAGATTGCGTTTTTCAGCAGCATAAAGCATGTTTTCAAGATGAACCATCAATTTATCAAGCGCATTTGGCACATTGGCATCAGGCTGACTGTTGACCTCAATCATGTTCTGTCCTATCTCTTTTTGGATTTCAACTGCCTTGAAATTTTTTTTGATATCGCGGATCAGCTTGGGAGCTTCATTTACTACATAACCGTTTTTATCCAATGTAAAAAGCTCAAGTTCTGTTCCGAATTGAAATTTTGGTTGTGTTCTTCTAAAAAGCATAGTTTAGTTACGATTCCTTATTTAATATCAAAGACTTCAACGATATTTTTTGAAAGGGTTTGGATTTTCTTATCAAATGACATTGTTCTGGAGCTATTCATATACAGCTTTTTATTTACCTCCATTGAGCAGATAAATATATTTGGGTATTTCTGACTTAGCCATTCCAGAATGTGACCGCCGACAAATGGCTTATCAAATGCAACATCCTCAAAGCCGCGTTTTAAAAAATTTTCTTTCATCGATCTTACAACAGGCATGTAAAATTTTGGTATGAATTTGGTCCCAAAGCTTAATTCAGCTCTGTTTTTGGCGTCTTTCATCGAATGTCCGTCAAAAATAATATTAAAATGATAACTATTTACAAGACTGGTCAGTGCGAGATAAAAGTTCTTGTGACCTTTTAGGAGTTTCTTTGTTTGCTTGTTGTTGATATCTGTTTTCCAGAGTTTGCTTATCCATTCTTCAGACAGATCTTTATAGATTGCTTTTTCCTCCGAGCGGTTATAATCACATGCAAATCTTGAAAGCTTATTATCAATCCAGATGCCTGCATTTTCAAGCACAAGAGGGCTATAAATTTTGTGTATATCGATATCCTCCTCAAGATGCCTTTCCTCCTCAGTAATGCTTTGCATCTCCTCGATTTTATCAGGAAGCCAGGTACCGGAATGGATAGTCAAAAGAAGCGTATTGAACTTGTTTTTCTTGTAATTGTCATAGATTATGTATCCGCTTTTATGGATACTTACTTTAATTTTTTTGTTCCTTTGATAGACCCATTCGATGTCCGCTTTTACCAGTTCGTAAAGCTTGTAGCTGTCAAAAAAATCCATCATGTAGTATTTATTAATATCGCGGTGGATTACCTCTATAGGTCCGTGAATTAGTTTACCGTAGACCTTGTAGTATTTTAGCTCACTTATGAAGTTGAGATATGGGTCATCCTCAATTTTTTTAATTGCACTTTTCAATAATTGAACCAGCAAAAAATCTTTTGAAAGCCCGATGTTGATTGAAGTTTTGCGTACCTTAACCAAAATAGGACTGATTGATTTTATAATTTTTTTAAAATCTTGAATTGAAGATGATTCCTCATTCATACGCGCTATTGTACCATATTGATACATAGGGGGTTGAGCCTGATCGGACAAACTATTTTCCCTGGAAGTTGGTGAATTCCTGAACGCAGCTATTGCCTGAGCATGCGACGCAACTATTGGCATATGCGCCGACTATCGCATCATGATGAATAGGATCATTGACCCACCAGTTAAAAGCTGCAGCTTCAGAATTCATAGAGATAATATTTTCATTGAACCAGTAAGGGAAATTGTGGGAATTTTTGCCTGAGTGCATGTGTCCCTCGGCGATTTCTGCGCCTATTTCGGGAGCTCTTTGTGCAGCAAGGGTACAAACTCTGGCGTCTGTTTGGAATTCTGCCAAACCATGAGACTTGCGGTAAGAGTTACTCATTGAAAAAAGAGCATCAGCATTTAGTCCGCCATTTGAGCTGTTGGATCCGGTTTGTATAGTTTGGGGGGTAGGGGTAACAGTTGGGCTAAGGGGTGGGTCTGATTTAATTGGGGTTGAAGTATTTGTTGGGGAGAGGATTGAGGTGGGTGATGCAGAAATACTTGCCAGTGATTCATTTAGTTTCTGAATTTTTAATTTCTCTTCTTCATACTCGACTAACATATTTGTTAGCGCAGTTGCTTGAGTCTCAAAGTGAATATCAAGAGGTTTTAAAAGTGATTTTTTATCATCCATTATGGTTAGAGGTTCTGTAAAAGTGAGGCCGTCATATTTTAGAAGTTGAGGTATATTTAGAATCGAATCCGCATGAGCCAACGGAGCATAAAACAAAACGCTAAAAATGAGCAGTAAGTATATGGTGAATTTTTTAAATTTATCCATTACCGAATTATCATTCTAACATTTTTGATCTTGCTTTGGCAAATCAGATAGGTGGGTTTGGCTTTTTTGTTATGTTAAAATAGAATTAAGATTATGTTGAAAAATAAAAAAGTTTTAATAATTATCGGGTGTATGGTATTTGGCTTTATTGCAACCTTTTTGATTTCCAATAGAAAACATCAGGCTGGTGAAAGTACACAAAACGCGGAAGCAACAGGTGCCCAAATCTTATCCGGCTCTTTTGATAAGTCCAAATTTAAGCCGGATTCCGAATGGAAGAAAATTCTGACATCCAAGCAATATAATATTCTTCGTCAAGCAGGGACAGAGATACCTTTCACGGGCGCATTGGATCACGAAACACGTAAGGGTACTTACTATAGTGTTGGATGTAATGAGCCTGTATTCAGATCAGAGCAGAAATATGATTCGGGAACAGGCTGGCCGAGTTTCTGGGCGCCAATTACGCCTGATGCTTTGGTTTTGAGAACAGATCAGGGATTGTCTGAAACAAGAATTGAGGTACTGGATAAGTGCGGCGGGCACTTGGGACATATGTTTGATGACGGGCCGGAGCCGACAGGGAAGAGGTATTGCATGAATTCGGGAGCACTCAAATTCGTCCCCGATAAAATTCAGTAGATTCCCCCAGTTTACGTTGCACAAGAAAATTCAGTGTATATACGCATTATAATCTATAATAATGTGATGAAATTTGATTAGCTTTTTAGATTTAGATTGTTTATAATTCAATTTATGAAAATAATAACCGGTAGTTCTGAGATGCAAAAGATAGCGATCGAATTAATTAGAGAAGGTAAGTCTATTGGATTTGTACCGACAATGGGAGCATTGCATGCCGGACACATATCGCTTGTCAAAGAGTCAAAGAAAAGAAATGATATCACAATTGCTTCAATTTTTGTAAATCCTGCGCAATTTGCACCACACGAAGACCTCGCCAAATACCCGCGTCCGATTGAACGGGATCAGGAAATGTTAATAGCGGCAGGAGTTGACTATTTGTTTCACCCCGAGCCCGTTGAGATTTACCCTGATGGCTATAAAACATATGTAACAGTCCGGGAATTGTCTGATGTTTTGGAGGGGAAGACAAGGCCGGGACATTTTACAGGAGTTGCGACAGTTGTCACAAAGTTATTCAACATTGTTATGCCGACAAATACATACTTTGGCCAGAAAGATTTGCAGCAGTTTCTGGTCGTCAAAAAATTGATAAAAGATCTTAATCAGCCTGTAAATCTGGTCATGATGCCGATAATTCGCGAGTCAGACGGCTTGGCGCTATCTTCGCGCAATGTGTATTTGAGTCCGAAAGAGCGTAAAGATGCACTGGCGCTTTCACAATCGCTAAAACTTGCTGAGAAGTTGATAAAAGAGGGGGGAAAAGATGCAGAAGTAATTCGGGGGGAAATGAAAAAACATATTGAAGGTCATGGGTCTTTAAAAATCGACTATATTGCCATCTGCGATCCTGAAGGCATGTCTACTATAAAGATTATAAAGGACAATGTAGCGATATTGGTGGCTGCATATGACGGCAAAACCCGGTTGATAGATAATGTGATTATAAAAGTGTAATCCTCAGAGCCAGATTGAAAATGTTAGTACGTGTTATAACATGTTAGTACAGATTATAATGCTCGATCTGTAATAGTTTGCAATTATTAGGTGGCAATTGATAAACTCAA
>DATIJS010000088.1:0-10485 GCA_035478335.1 Saccharimonadales bacterium (SeqCode)
ATATCCTCACTATTTATCATCACCCAGATAGGAAGTTTAAGCGGATTAAGTATGATAAACAAAAAAAGTGCAAGCGCTGATCCTGCATAGGCAAGAACCAGAGTGTTGACCATTGAGACAACGTGCTCACGTCCGATTGAAAAACTTTTTTTAAATAATTGTTTGAAAGTGAGCTTAATGTCAGTTGCAGCCAATTCAAATACGGCAGCAGCTTGCGTGGTTGTAATGTCATTTAGCGCTCCAAGCGTACCGATAATTATCCCCCCTAAAAGAAGACCTTTAACGCTAATGTTGCTTGTTGGACCAAACTGAAGCGATGAAGTCTCTTCCGTAAATCCTGACAAATGTGTCATATTTACAAAAAATGAGGAGAGCCAAGCTGTCAGCATAAGTACAATAAATGTCGAGAATAATGCAACAGTTGTTTGTTTTGATACTCCGTGTGCAAGATATGTGGTCAAAAATAAAATAGCAAGCGATCCATAGATACTGACTAGTAGGGGATCAGCGCCATTCAATATTTGAGGCACTACATATAAAAATATTATGCTTAGGCTGATAATTAATCCGACAATTGATCCCAAACCTTTCCACCCTGCAATAAATATAACTATAAGCACAAAAGCTAAGCCTATGTATATTATTTCATTGATTCTGTAAATATCATAAACCTGATACTGAGCTTTTTGCCCTGTTGGCGCAATTTTTGTCAAAACTATCATTTCGTTGCTTGTAACGACTTGTGAAGGGGAAAGTGTAGTATTCAAACCGCTTTCGATCTCAACAGTTTTACCGTTATCCGGTCCTTCCAGAATTTGCACTTTTATCTTTTGATAAATGTTTCTTACTCCCTCAACCAGCTTTGTATCTTGTTTTTCAACTTGGATAACTTTTGCTTTATAAAACTCCTGCCTTTGGGGAGCGGGGCTTTGCTGAGCAAGAACTTGTGGAGCTAAGAACAGCGAGAATACCAATATTAAAATTAAACTAATAAAATATTTCATAGCAAAAATCAATTATAGCTCATTGACCTCAAACTTTCAAAATAGTTTTGTAATGTATATAATACTCTTAAGTACTTATTCAATAATATGGAAGCAATTATTTTATCTTTTGTAGCTTTTCTCTCAACAGCACTTGGTGGTCTTGTTGGACTAAAAAACAGAAACAAGCTTCATTTCATTATGAGTTTTACGGCAGGTGTTTTGCTGGCAGTTTGTTTTTTTGATATTATTCCGGAAATGTTCAAAATTACCTCAGAAGCAGGACTTGACATAACATATGGTCTGGTTGCTTTGGTCGGAGGATTTTTATTGATCCATACCCTTGAAAAGGCAACGCTTATTCATCATTCACATGAACACGAATACGCAGAACACAAGCATCCAACTGTTGGGCTTCTCGGTGCTGGCGGGCTTGCATTTCATAGCTTTCTTGATGGACTGGGTATTGGACTTGGATTTCATATCAATTCTCATGTCGGACTTCTTGTCGCGATTGCAGTAATTGCACATGATTTTTCTGATGGACTAAATACTGTAACAATTATGCTCAGCAATAAAAATACTCTCAAAAAAACAAAGCTGTTCTTACTGATTGATGCAGTTACTCCAATTCTGGGTGTTTTATCAACATATCTTTTTTCAATTCCAAACAATATCCTGCAACTTTACCTTGGATTTTTTGCAGGATTCTTGCTGTATATTGGAGCAAGCGATTTATTGCCTGAAGCACACAGTCAACATAGTTCATACAAAATGATCGGTCTTACGATTTTAGGAGTAGTATTTATATTTGTAGTTACGAGATTTGCTTAGAGGAATTTCTCTATTTCCTTTTTAAGTTTTTCCAGACTTTCTTCATCAACAAAAGAATAAGACAGTATCTTTTTGCCTTTTTTTTCAAATAATTTCAGGTTTTTATCGATTGTTTTCTGATCTACCAAATCTGTTTTTGTCAAAAGTACAATTTCAGGCTTTTCCAAAAGTAGGGGATTGAACTTTTCAAATTCTGTTCTGACTGTTTTATATTGATTTAATAAATCGGTTGAACTAATATCGATACAATGAATTATCAGTTTTGTTTTCTCAATGTGTTTTAGAAATTTTATTCCAAGGCCTTTTCCAGTTGAGGCACCTTCAATAAGGCCGGGTATATCAGCAATAGGCCTGCTACCCATCATACCGATATTTGGTTCAAGTGTTGTGAAGGGGTAATCTGCAATTTTCGGGTGTGCACTTGTTAGGGCGCTAAGTAAAGTACTTTTCCCTGCATTTGGAAGACCAATTAAACCAATTTCGGCAATCAGTCGCAGCTCAAGAAACAAAATCTTTTTCTGACCCTGGGTTCCTGTCTCTGCGTAAGTTGGAGCTTGATCTATAGAATTTTTGAATTCCAGATTTCCGCGCCCGCCTTTACCTCCTTTTGCGAGGAGAATTGGCGTAGTTGTATCTGCAATTTCGTAAGACCTATCAGTATCAACGTCAGTTATTTTTGTCCCGACAGGAACAAGAATTGTCATATCATCTGCGTTTTTCCCATACAATCTTTTTGATTTGCCGGGGATTCCTGACTCTGCAGTTAGCTTTTTTTTGAAGCGAAACATTCTAAGGTCATTGATGTTATTTGAGCCTAGAAAATAGATATTACCTCCATTCCCACCATTACCTCCATCAGGACCACCACGGGCAGTCATTCCATTGCGAAGAAAAGTCGAAGCACCATTACCACCATCTCCGGCTTTAATTGTAATTGTGACATTATCTACAAGCATGCATGCATTGTATCATGTCTTGACCTTCAAGAATAAAACATATAAGTATTGCGGAAGCTATCTCCCTATAGTATAATGTCGGAATGGCAGAACGAGATATTCCAAGGTTGGATAATGGAAGGGTAAAGCCAACATATGCCCGTGCATTAAGAGCATATGCAGATCCGGAAGAGAGTTCTGAATGGCGTTATAACCCGTTGCACTCGGAAGCTCTTGAAATTTTTGCACCAGATAAAAAGCGTCCTAGTTTTCAACGTGATGTTCTTCATCCGCTTTTACTTATCGGCGTTGGAGATTTAGCAAAAAAGGTAAATGTAGAGGGGGGGGTACCGGATGAAGCTGTACTTCCCTTACCTAATGAAAGAGTTGAGGGAAAACTTATTCATGTAGGTTTTAAGGTTGGGGCATATCTCAATTCAATGGTGGATTTTAACGAATCGTTTATGCTTGAGCCGGAACAGGAAGTAAGATTGGCAAGATATACAGTACATGGACAAGATACAGATTTGGAATCATTTCAGAATGATTCAATAGAAGTTTTCTTTAATATGGCAAATGGAATGATGATCAGCATAGTACAAAGTGCTTTAAAAAATGGTTTAGTTAGGGAAGAAGAAATAGATTTAAAGTTGTATGCTGCTATGAGTAGGCAGCCTTGGTTTAAAAAAATAATTCTTGGCGCTATGGATACTGGTAATGGATTTTGGGCAGAGAAAACGCCAGATATAGATCGCATAGAAAGTGATGGAATTGAGAGAGTAATAAATGATTCAGCAGAAATTACTCAATGGTGGAATGTAAAAGCACCATTACCTGACGGCCCTGTAAGTGTTTCTACCACATTGAGAACTGCCCTGGAAGATAGAAAAGCAAAGCAACAAGCAGGAGATAATAGTACAGGTTATCTTACAGAAGATTTACCTACAGATGGTTGTCCAATCCGTCATGCAAAAGCAATTTATTCAGATGACCCGAACGATGTAAATTTCCTATCAGAAGCACAAATCTCAAGACTTACAGAAGGAGATATGCCATTAGTTGTAAGAGACTCTAATTCTCCAAACGTACTTCATGTAAGATTTTCGATAAATAGCTTTTTATTAGATCAATATGCGAACGTGCTTGAAAAAGTGGCATAGTTTTTATTTTACCAAATTCCGCCGCCGAAGCCTCTTGCATTATTTCCTATAAACTTGCTCGTGAGTTCCCATTTTAAAAAATATAGCTTCAGAATTTTTAACGGTATAGACCATCCGATAATTACCCTCGATGGAAATACTAAATGTATTTGCTAGCTTTCCTTTTAACTTGTGCGTACGGAGTGAGGGATGTTTGATGTTTTCTCGAAATAGCTTTAATTTCTTTTGGATATTATTAAATAACTGGGGATGTTTGTGTTTTATCTTTTTCAATTCAGTGGAAGCTTCGGTTGAGAAGGATAACTCCATATTAAAGTTCATCAAAGAATGAATCGAAATCCTTAACTTTAACTGTTTTACCTGTTGCGTCTTCTTTCATGGCCTTTTCATAAGCTTTTTCTGTTTCAGTTGATGCTTGATAAATAGGGTAGTCCATGTCTTCTATATCTTTGAGGATCAGATGTTTTATATATCCGGCAACAGGCATGCCAAACTTATTGGCTTTACTTTCAAGGTAATCCTTCATTGTTAAGGGTAGATTTACTTTAATTTGAGCCTGTGCCGTATTCATAACCTTATTATAGCACCAATTGAAGGACTTTTCAAGTACTTTCGTAGTATTTGATAGCCCTCACCAACTTCCACCGCCACCACCACCGAAGCCTCCTCCTGACGAACCGCCGGAAAAACCACCGCTTGATGAAGGAGTAGACGCAATTGCTGAAGACATAGAATTGGAAAAGCTACTCATGCTATTACCAAAATAAATCACATTAAATGGCTGTGATCCAGAATACCACCCGGGATTTGTATTTTTAATCCCCATATCTTTCATTGCTTTTGCAAATTTTCCAGTCAGCCCAAACATAATTGCGTAGGGGAGAACTTCGTTAAACAAATTCTTCTTCTCAAAAAAATTCTGCCTGTATTTCTCAGACGTATTTATAAATAATCTATAACCTTTAATTCTTCTAAACATTTCCCTCCCATATGCAGTTTTTCGCGGCATGAAACGGGAAAAAATTAACAAAACCACTCCACTTACCAATATTCCAAAGCACAAATCAGCAAGAATAATAATATCATTTGATAAAGCAAAAACTGTCAGAAATACTCCGCCAAATAAAATAAAAGTTGCAATTCCCAGATATTTCTGTCTTACCTTTTCCGGGTTTGAAGGAAACAGCCCTTTTGCCACAACTTCATCATACAAAGCTGTCTTAACTTGCTTCAAGTCCTCATAAAATGTAAATTTCAAGCTTGAAATAGTAACCGAAGAACCGTCCGCAAACAGTTTATCAAGAAGTAAGGATTCATAACTTAGCAAAGAATCAGTTGTTTTATTAGTTTGTTTCAACAAATAGTCTGTTTTACCAAACATCCATTTCTTTGGTACTTCTTCAATCTTAAGAAAACCCTGTGTTGCCAAATCAATAATAGTTGATGTCACATCAAGCGTATCTGCTTTTTCATCTACCAAAACCCCGATTTCGGCAGGCCTCAGATTTTCAGGAGGCGTAAATTCGACGACAGTAGTTTCATGTGCCCCAATTGGCTTGGCTTTTCCTGCGTAACCTTTTGTACCAAAAAGAACCGATTCATACCAATAATCTCTCCCATTTTTTAACCAGATATAGACAATTGTGCTAATTCCAAATACCAAAACAACACCCAGCGTTGTCAAAGAAGGCCAAGATGTAAACTTTTCCCAAAAAGTTTTGGGTCTTTCAACTTTCAAAATAGGCACTAGACCTTTTTTGTACCCTACAACCGCAGTCAATCCCTGCATCTCACTAAACGAAGTAGTACTGACAAATTTTGCTGTAGTTGCAGATTGAACATCTGAAAGGCAGTCTGAAGTAGATCCGGAATAACCTTCAAAGCAAGTTGTTTTTGTAATACTATCAAACGGCAACGTTACAGAAGCCGAAGCGGAACTTATTCCAACCGGCCAGTTGTTACCGGTTACGTTCCAATACAGTTCGTCATGATCGGAAAAACCTCTCAAAACGCCTCTTGCAGTATAATCAATTTCGTAGCTATTTTTTCCCGATATAGTTCTGTTTGGGTCTCCAATTTTGAGTCTAACATACCCATCTGTCAAAGTTGAACTAAACTTTGCCTTACTGCCATTTTGTAAAACCTGCACCTGATCTATTTCAGTATATGTTTTGACTCCATTATTTTCATAAATATAGGGAATGTCGCGATAAATTCCATGCTTGGAAAGATAATTGAAATCAACATCAATTTTTTCTTTTATCAAAACTTCACCTGACTTTTGAATTGCAATCTGTGAATCAAAATTATCAATAGTCCAGCCTTCATCCGCAAATACAGACTTTGGAATAATTAAAAAAATAAGTACCGAGACAAAAACTACAATCTTCTTCATACACTAATATTATCACAGCCATTATTTATTGTATAATTACAATATGAAAAAAATTGTTAATTGGATCATAATTACTTCCCTCTTGATTGCGGGCTATATTTATAAAGCTCCTCTTGTAGCATCTGCCGAAAATATTTTGTACCAGTCTCCTTGCGATACTCCGAAAACTTTCAAGATAGGTTCAATAGACCCAAAATACAATATGACACAAGACCAATTTTTAACCTCGATTAAAAATGCAGGAGATATTTGGAGTAGTGCTGAAGGAAAAAATTTATTCACTTATGACCCAAAGGGGGAAATTGCCATTAATCTTGTCTATGATCAGCGCTCACTTCTCAACAGTCAGATCAATGACCTCAGCTCAAAAGTAAAAGAGCAGCAAAACGAACTTGATCCTAAAATTCAGGATTATAAAAACAGAGCTGCTTCATTTCGGACAAAAATAAACCAGCTAAACGCAGACATTGAATATTGGAATGCTAAAGGTGGAGCACCGGAAGATGAATACAATAAGCTTATACAACGTCAAAAAGAACTTCAGCAGGAAGCAAGCAATTTAAAAGCAGAAGCAGCATCGCTCAATCAATCAACCGATGAATATAATGCGCAAGTTGGCCAACTTCACCAAACAGTGGATACATTTAATACTGCTTTGCAGTACAAACCGGAAGAGGGTGAATATATCTTCGACAACGGACGAGAGACAATCAATATCTATTTTGACAATTCCCAAACAGAATTCACTCACACTCTCGCACATGAATTGGGTCATTCAATAGGCATTCAGCACAACAATGACGAATCATCAATTATGTATCCGCGAACTACAAAAGCTGTTACACTATCAGCAACTGATCTTGATGGCTTAAACACTGCCTGCCGGAAACAAAGCATTTTAAAGACTTTTGTAGGAAAAATAAGGTTGATAGTTCTAAAGTTTAAAAGCAATAATTAACTCTAATTATTCTTTGGAGATACCAAAATTTTATCCACTCTATGACCGTCCATATCTACAACCTCTATATTAAAATTATCTATCTCCACTTTGTCCCCGGTTACGGGAATTCTATCAATTTTATCCATTACAAATCCTCCTATTGTATGAAACAAACCTGATTTTTCTGAAGGAAATCTTTTTATGTCAAAATGCTCTTTAAACTCATCAATAGGCACAGTACCATCAACAAGATAAGATCCATCATCACGCTTCATAAATTCTTTTTCCTCAAGTTGATTAATCGACGGAATATCTCCAACAATTGCTTCAAGAATATCATTGAGTGATGCCAAGCCCTGAATATTGCCGTATTCATCAATAATTAAAGCCACATGTATTCCTGACTTTTTAAATTGTTCCAAAACCTTAAGACCAGTTGTGCCCTCCGGGACAAATAATGCCTTGTGTAGATGCTTTCTCAAATCAATTTTCCCCTCAATTAAAAAATTGGTTAAAATATCCTCAGTCCTTATAATTCCCAAAATATTGTCAAGATTAGAATCTGCAACTGGATAATATGAATGGGGACTTTTTGAAATCTTTTTCTTAAGAGAGGCAAAGGTACTGTCTACATCAAGATAAACTATCTCAGCTCTGTGAACCATGAGAGATTGAACTTTCTTGTCGCTCATACTAAATGTCCGCTCTACAATATCTTTCTCTGTCGTCAAAAATACACCTGCTCTTGTCCCTTCCCTGATAAGCATCCTGACCTCCTCCTCGCTAACCATAGGCTCTTCTTTTGAATTAATTTGCAAAATTTTGAGTATAAAGTCGGTTGAGTTACTAAGTAACGAAATAAGAGGTGATGTAATTGACGAAACAAAAAGCATAGGCCTGGCAAGCACTCTGGCAAATTTTTCAGGATTATTCAATCCTATTCTCTTAGGAACCAGCTCACCAACGACAATAGTCAAATAGGTAATAAGCGAAACAACAATAACCAGAGCAATAGTTTCAGCATATGGTGACAGGAATGCAATTGACTTCAGATAGTTAGCTAAATTTGCTGTAATAGTCTTTTCTCCGAATGCTCCGGCGAAAATACCGATGAAAGTCATTCCGATTTGGGTAGTTGACAAGAATCTATTAGGTGAGTGAGATAATTCGACTGCAGCTATGGCATTCTTGTTCCCATCATGAGCAAGCTGCTTAAGACGGGACTTACGAGCTGTAACTATGGAAATCTCAGCAATCGCGAAAAAAGCGTTTAAAATAATTAGCAGTAAGACGATTAATATTTCCACTAAATATATTATAGCAAGTTCCATTAAAAATGACCAAATCTACAATTATTCTATTCTGGTATTCTACAGAATTGCAGAATAGAAATTTGATATATAATTACATAATGATTACATTAAAAGTGAGAAAACTTTCAGGTTTGTACAAAATTAAAGGCTTTCTAAATTCAAAGAATGCTTATCCTGTTTATTTCCAAACGAGATTTGGTATTCACACATTTAGCCTCAAATTCCCAATTGAAGTCGTCATTCTGGATAAAAATAATTGCGTAGTCAAACTTAAAGAAAATTTAAAACCAAATCGCATTTTTCTTTGGAATCCTATTTTCGATAAAATAATTGAACTGCCATCAGGAGAAACTAAAAGACTAAAAATTACACTTGGAACAAAACTACAACTTCTTACAACCAATTATTAGCTTTTTATGCCCATTTCTAGTAAAATTAACACATTACCGAGTCGTCTAACGGTAGGACAACAGCCTTTGGAGCTGTTTATTCTGGTTCGAATCCAGGCTCGGTAGCTAGGTTTTAACCTCAAAATTTAATTATTTACAATAAATTTCCGCTGTAGTAGAATATTTTCAATGAGAAAAATTTTTGTTCTAGAATTCCTTACCCTTGATGGTGTGATGCAAGCACCAGGTGGCTCCAAAGAAGATACAGCCGAGGGCTTTAAATACGGCGGATGGATGGGGCCTTACTTTGATAAAATTGGTGTTCTAGAGATGGACAAACAAATGAAAGCGACAGACGCCTTGCTTCTTGGACGCAAAACGTATGATATCTGGGCGGGATTTTGGCCAACACATACTGAAACGTGGCCCCAAATAAACAAAATTACAAAATATGTTGTCTCAAAAAACTTAAAGAACCCAACATGGGAAAATACAGTCGTAATAAATGATATCAACCAATTAAAAAAACTAAAAAAATCAGACGGTCTTGATCTGCAGGTTTATGGAAGTGCTAATCTTGTACAGACATTAATGAAGTATGATTTGGTGGATGAGTTTTGGCTTAAAATATTTCCCATAACTCTTGGGGGCGGAAAACGGTTATTTGAAAAAGGTACAATACCTGCTGCGTTTACATTAATTTCTTCTAAAATTTCCCCAAGTGGTGTAATTTTTGCTGTATACAAACGCGCAGGAAAAATCAAAACAGCTGACATAAGTTAAAATAATTTTTTACCTGTTGATTTATTATTTCCGCAAAATCTTCTCCATCGCTTTTCCATGTGCCAGCTCATCTATCAATTTATCCAGGTATCGAATTTCCTGCATAGTTGGCTCTTTAATATCTTCTACGCGGATACCGCATACAACGCCCTTAATCAACCTCCTCGATGGATTCAGGTGAGGAGCCTTATCTAGAAAGCTCTCAAAGTCTGTTTGTTTTTCCAGTTGCGTATCCAGCTCTTTCTGGCTATATCCTGTCAACCACAATATAATTTCATCTACTTCTTTCTTCGTGCGTCCTCTTCTCTCGGCTTTTGCAATATACAAAGGATAAACAGTTGCAAAACTCATTCTATAAATTCGGTGTTTTATCATGATTTTAATCTCTCTTATCTTTATGATTGAATTCAACTGCGTTGCGGATAAGATCTTTAAAAGCGGCCTCATCGATCTTGTCTTTCTCGTGAACAATGATGGAGCGGTGAGCGTTAAATAGACCTTTCGGATCCTTGAGAGATGCTCCTTTTGCAAAGGTCAACCGCAGATGGTTTTTATAGAATTCGCCGGTGCAAATCATCCCGTCATGAGACCAGACTGGAATTCCGTCAGGATTCGAAGCTTTTTTCCATTTAACCTCTTCTGTTCCGTCGGGGTCTGCCTGCTTAATCAAAACGCGAAGCCGTGAGAGTCGTACACCCCGCCAATCAGGAAGCTTCTTGATTATGGCTTCTATCTGATCATTTGCAGACTTGT
>DATIJS010000089.1:0-1638 GCA_035478335.1 Saccharimonadales bacterium (SeqCode)
TTTGTAGACGTAGAGACAACAGGCACAAGCGCTTTTTATAATCGCATAATAGAGATTGGCATTCTCAAAACGATTGATGGAAAAGTAGTCAAAGAGTACAAAACTCTAATTAATCCCCAAACCAGAATTGATCCTTTTATCGAAAACCTGACCGGTATAGCACAAGCTGCTCTGGAAAATGCTCCAACTTTTGAAGATATAGCTCAGGAAATATATGAGTTGCTTACTGACTCTTATTTTGTTGCACACAATGTCAGATTTGATTATGGATTTTTGCGTAACGAATTCAAAAGAATTGGAGGAAAACTAAATCTCAAACACTTCTGTACAGTTAAGTTATCACGCCTCCTCTATCCGGATATGAAAAGGCACAATCTGGACGCGATAATTGAAAAGTTTGATATAGAATGCAAGAATCGACATCGGGCATTTGATGATGCTAAAGTACTGTTCGAATTCTTTAAAAAATCGCAAAAGTTAATTGATCCTGAAGTTTTTGAGAAAGCGGTAAACATTGCCCTGAAACGACCTAGTGTTCCGCTAAATATTACTGAGGATGTTCTTGATAGTCTTCCGGAATCCCCCGGCGTTTACGTTTTTTACGGAAAAGACAATTCAATTCTCTATATTGGAAAAAGTGTAAATATCCATGACCGCGTTCTTTCGCACTTTTCCAATGATTATATCTCTTCAACTGATATGAAAATTGCAAAAGAAATCGAACAAATTGAAACATTTAAAACAACAGGTGAATTAGGTGCCTTACTTCTGGAATCAACTATGATCAAGACCCACCAGCCTTTTTTCAACCGCCGGCTTCGCGCCAGCCGGAAGATGACAATTTTGATAAAGCAAACTGACAAAAACGGCTATCACACAACTGAAACCCGTGAAATTGAAAAAATCGACATATCTGACATTGACAATATCATCGGCGTATTCAAAAGCCGGAAGCAGTTAAAGGATTTTCTGTATATCTTGAGTAAGGACTATCATCTGTGCCCGAAATTGTTAAATCTTGAAAAAACCAAAGATGCTTGTTTTTCCTACCAGCTGGGACAATGTTACGGTGCATGTAAAAATGCTGAATCTAATTTAAAATACAATCTCCGTTTTGATGAAGCTTTTTACAAACACAAAATACGTCCATGGAAATTTGACGGACCGATAATTATCAAAGAGGTAAATGATGCGAAGGATGGATTTGTAATCGATAAATGGTGCCTGCTTGGGAAAGTAAATGCTGACTCTGATTTGGAAAGTATATCCAGCGAATATATCTTTGATCTTGATACTTACAAGATTCTCAGCAGATTCATATCCAAAAAAGAAAATGATAAAAAACTGACAAGGATGATTAATAAATTATAATCCCTACTCTTTCAAATTACTTACTTTCCTATTATTTATTTTTAATGAAAAAACATTAATATATGACCATGGAAACGCAATTATTCTTACTAGCATCTGGCGCAGTTGGATTTTTCGTCTTAATGAATACCCAATTCTTCAGTTAAATTTAACATTCACCCCAATTATTTTTTGATCTTGCTATAATATACTTGTGAAGTTAGTAAATATTAAAGACGTTTTAAAAGAAAAGATTACCAACTGGCCGCTTTTTACAGGTACAATTGT
>DATIJS010000090.1:0-5198 GCA_035478335.1 Saccharimonadales bacterium (SeqCode)
GACTTGGTGCTTAACCGTGAGATAGGACAGACCAGAGCAGAGTTGATCCTGGATTATATAGAAGCTATGGGCGTTAAGACAATTAATTCCAGTGCCTCAACAACGCTTTGTAACAACAAAATTCTTTCGACTCAAATCTTAGAGCAGAAAGGGATTCCTGTTCCTGTGACAAAAATTGCTTTTTCCCAATCAATGGCGCTTGAGGCAGCTGGAGAGATAGGATACCCGATTGTCATAAAGCCTGTCTGGGGTAGCTGGGGAAGACTTGTTTCAAAGATCAGCTCAGGTGAGGATCTGGAGGCTATAATGGACCACAAGGAGGGACTTGGGGGGCCGCAGCATTCGATATTTTATATCCAGCAATATATCAAAAAGCCTGACCGGGATATCAGGGTTTTTGTAATCGGAGGGGAGCCAATCGCCGCGATGTACAGGTCATCGACGCATTGGTTGACCAATACTGCAAAGGGCGGGATACCACAAAAATTGGATCTGAATAAAGAGATAATTGATTTGTGCAAGCACATTGTTGAAGTCCTTGGAGTGGAAATGGCAGGGGTCGATCTGGTGGAGCATGATAATAAATATCTTGTTTTTGAAGTAAATACAACACCTGAATTTCATGGACTAAATGATGTGTCAGACGTAAATATCGCCGAGTCGATGGTAGAATATATAACCCGCCTTCACTAAAGTTTCGGCGGGCAAAACAATATGGAAAAAATTAATGTATCAGTAATCGGCGCATCGGGATATGTCGGAGGGGAACTCTTAAGGCTTCTCCTGAAACATCCGAATGTAAATCTTAAACAGGCGACAAGTGAATCCAATGCGGGGCAATTCATAAAATCTATCCATCCAAATTTACGGCAATTCAGCAATAAATTTGTTGCTTTAAAAGATTTGGAGCAATGCGACGTTTTATTCCTTTGCCTTCCACATGGAATTGGCATGAACCAGATTGATGATTTTTTGCCCAAAGCAAAAACTATCATTGATTTGAGCGGGGATTTCAGACTCAATGATCCTAAGGATTATCCGATTTGGTACAAGCTGGATCATCCAAAGCCTGAATTATTAAAGAGCAAAGTTTTAGGTTTACCCGAGCTTCATAAAGATAAGATTAAAAGTGGAAATCTGATTGCCTGTCCCGGTTGTATGTCTACAGCCACCATTTTGAGCCTTTATCCATTGATTAAAGCTGGGGTTTTGACTGATGCGCCAATCATTACAGAGGCCAAAACAGGCTCGTCTGCCTCCGGCAATAAGCCAACCAAGGCCGGAATGCACGCGGAAAGATCTGGTGTAATGCGATCATTTGCACCGACATCGCACAGGCATTCAGCGGAGATAATTCAGGAGCTGACAATTGATGGAAAGGTTCCACAAATTAACTTCTCAGCAACTTCTGTTGAGGCAGTACGTGGAATTCTGGCAACGTCACATGTATTCTTAAAAGACGGAATCACAGAGATTGATATTTGGGGAATTTACCGCGAGTTTGCACAGGACAAACCTTTTATCAGAATTGTGAAGGAGAAAAAGGGGAATTACCGCTATCCTGAGCCAAAGCTTTTGATCGGTACAAATGTCTGCGAAATCGGATTTGAAAAAGACCCGCATTCCAACAGGCTTGTTGTGTTGTCTGCAATTGACAATCTGATGAAAGGTGCCGCAGGTCAAGCCGTGCAATGCTTTAATATTGCTCAAGGCTTGGATGAAAATGTTGGTTTAGAAACAATAGGACTGTATCCAATCTAAACCAAAAGGCAATCTTTGTCATTCCCGCGCAGGCGGGAATCCAGAGAACGTGGATCCCCGTTTTCACGGGGATGACAGGTATTAAATTTAAATTTATGATAGTTATAAAAATCGGCGGCGGAAAAGAAATTAACCTCAACTCAATTAGTTTAGATGTTTCAACTCTTAAAGATAAATTAATTATTGTGCATGGTGGTAATTATTATCTGGATAAATACAGTCGCGATTTGGGGATCGAAAAAAAGATGCTGAATCTGCCATCAGGTTTGCAGAGCCGCTATACAACTGAGGCGACAATTGATTTGATGTACATGACTTATGCAGGACTTGCCAATAAAAAGATCGTTTCGGGTTTAATCAAGCATAATATTAATGCAATTGGATTGTCAGGAATTGATGGAAAATTGATAATTGGCAAACGCCATCCTGCACTCATCAGTCAGGAGGGGGACAAAAAAATAGTAGTGAAAGATGATCTGACGGGTAGTATCGAAAGCGTGAATTTGGAACTCCTTAATTCACTTTTGGAAAGCGGTTTGACACCCGTTATTACACCACCTGTTATAACACCAGATGGAGAAGTGATCAATGTGGATGGGGACAAGATCGCTGCCAAAATAGCAATTGAGCTAAAAGCAAAAACGCTTATATTTCTTATCGAGGCAGCAGGGATCATGACTGATTTGGATGATCCTGGTTCATTGATAAAAGAGGTAACAAGAGCCAATTTGGAACAACTTTTGGCAGTAGTAAAAGGCCGGATGAAGCGGAAATTGATGGAATGCATTAAATTAATTGATCTTGGCATTGAAAGAATTATCATTTCTGATGGCAGAGTTGAGAGCCCGATCAGTTCTGCTTTAGGCGGAGCCGGAACACAGATTAGTTAATAATAAGCTGTCATTCCCGCGAAAGCGGGAATCCAGAGAACGTGGATCCCGGATCAAGTCCGGGATGACAAAAGAATATAAAATAAGTCTATGAATATTAAACAAATTAGTGATATTGAAAATACATCTGAAGTAAAGCTTTACCCAAAGCGGGGAATCTCACTTGCGCGGGGGGAGGGGTCATATGTCTTTGATACTGATGGCAAAAAGTATCTGGATTTTATGACAAATATTGGTGTTAATATTTTGGGATATTCCAACCCTACTATCACCGATGCAATCAGTAAACAGCTTACCGATATTCCTTCAGTCCATCAGACATTTTATTCAGAGAAGAGAGCCGAATTTCTTGAAGAACTCAAGACTATTCTTCCGACAAACCTTAGCCAAGTTATTTTTACCAACTCCGGTGCCGAGACAATTGATGCAGCGCTCAAGCTCGCAATAACTGCAACTGGCAAGAGCGGTTTTATCGCAGTAACCAATGCATACCATGGTAAATCACTGGGTAGTTTGTCAGTAACAGCCTCGGAATTGTATAAAAAAAACTACATGGCATTTATAAATAAAGATGTTGTGCATGTTCCATTTAACGATATTGAGGCTGTTGAGAAAAGTATATCTGTCTCAACTGCTGCTGTAATTGTAGAACCGCTTCAGGGCGAGGCAGGGGTGATACTTCCTGATGAAAATTATTTAAAAAATCTGAAAGAGCTTTGTCTGAAAAAGGGAATTATTTTGATTTTCGATGAGGTGCAGAGTGCGATTAGGACGGGATATTGGATGGCATCAGAGCAATATGGAGTGGTACCGGATATTGCAGCTTTTTCAAAAAGTTTTTCATATGGTCTGCCTTTTGGATTTGTAGTAACCACAAAAGAAGTCGGGGACTTGATGACCAAGGGTGGACACGGGGGGACTTTCAACGGCAATCCGCTTGCCGCTGCAGCGGCAATTGAAGTCATAAAGCAAATTAAAAAAGAAAATTTGCTTCAAAATGCGCGTGAGTTGGGTGAGTATTTTCTAACTGAACTTAAAAAAATAGAACATCCCTCAATTGTTGATACACGCGGAAAAGGTTTGATACTTGGAATTGAACTATCGGAAAAGACAACTCCTTATGTTAAAAAAATGCAGGATTCAGGACTTATTGCCGCTCTTTCAAGCACAGATGCGATCCGTTTTTTGCCCCCAATTAATGTAAGTAAAGAAGAAATTGATGAAGCGCTGAGTATTGTTAGACAAGTGTTTAGTTAATACTAAATTGTCATCCCCATGAAAATGGGGATCCACGTTCTCTGGATTCCCGCCTGCGCGGGAATGACACAAGAAAATAATTTATGTGCAGATTTTTAATAGTCAAATCAAAAGAAAAAATTAATCCCCAATTATTTTTAAACCCGTTATCAGATTTGAGCGAGAAGAGCACTGCACCAAATGGGGACCGTCAGTGGGACGGATGGGGTGTTTCATGGAGAGAGAATGATAAATGGCAAGTCAGGAAATCATTAAAGCCCATGTGGGAGGACAAGGAAAAATTTGGGGAAATTCCGTCAACTGATCTACTTGTTGCACATGCCAGGGGATCCGGATTTATAAAAGACACAGGAGAGATAGAATTCAACCAGCCGTTTATAGATGATCAAATTTGTTATGTGTTCAATGGCACAATTTATAAAGTCAAATTGGCAATTCCCTTGGAAGGAAAAATCGGATCACAAAAAATATTCTCCCTCTTAAGGTACGAACTAAACAAAACAAATCCCGTTGAAGCGATGGAAACTGTAGACAAATTGATCCTTCGCAATTCGGAAAAGATCGAAGGCATGAATATTGGCTTGATAATAGGAAAAGATATTTATGTACTTAATCAATATGCGCAGCACGAAGATTATTATAGTTTATATTATTTTGAAAGTGAAGATCTGACCATGGTTTGCTCCGAGCCATTCGGAGATTATGAATGGAAGAAATTTCAAAAGGGAGAGGTAAAAAGTTTCTAAATTAGTCTATGGTAATTGTGATATGGTCATGATAAAATTTCGCTATATGAGAAAGGAAGTGGGTATAGTGGTTGCAAACGAAGAGGGATTAAATTCATTGGTCAACAATAGAAGATTGGGACTTGTTACAGGTAGTCTTACTATTTCTACACCTGATGCTCATTATGTCTTTGCATCTGTAAACTCCCGTAGACTTTGTGATCTGCATAGGGCAAAAGGCGTAGTGAAGGTGATGAGACCAGAACTTTTGAGGGAAGAGTGGAAAAAAGGTTTTAGAAATATTTAATTTTTCCTACTAACGATTTTACCACATATTTTTCATATCTCTACTATTATACTTTTTTAAATTCTCTAAACATCAGAATGATGACCAAAGAGGTAATTGCTATTATGTTGTTGTATAATCATGCTATGACTATAAAACAGCAGATTACAAAGGAGTTAAAACCTATCTTAAAAGATCTGATTGGACAAGATATAGAACCAAATGTAACTTTTAATGAAGATTCATCCAGAGGTGATTATTCAACCAATGTTGCGATGA
>DATIJS010000091.1:0-2098 GCA_035478335.1 Saccharimonadales bacterium (SeqCode)
TACCAATCATTCTCTTCTCTTTTGCGGATTATTGCTTTACAATTTCAGAGAAATTTCGTCTTTGGCGAATTGGTGGATAAGAGAACCCAAGAGTGTTTGATACGGAATGCCAGATTTAATTGCTTTTTGCTGAATATCCTCAAGGTCTTTGTCGTCTATGCGGATAGTTAATCTTTTATTCTTACGAAGCATTGCGCGGGCATAGCTTGTATATCTTTTGATTTCTTTTTTCGCGTTTGGAACAGACACGAATTCATCGTTTTCAATAGCTTTGCCAAGCTTCTCCTCATATTTATCTAGTGGTTTATATGGGTCAAGTTTTTTCATATTTATTTTTGTATTTCCTGCTCAGATATATGGTTTTTAAAAATATTTCTTTCTCCGTTTCAACATATGGAACCGCGCAAATATAATTATTGATGAGAACTATAAAGAGTTTTTGATTTGGAAATTTATTTCTATTCGGATGATCTATATTGTCAAGTACATTTCCCTGGTCAAAAGCCTTTAATACATCTTCAAAGCTTATATTTCTTTTTTGCTGAAGCAATTTATTTTTGTCCTTATTCCATCTGAATTGCTTCATTAATTCTAATTTATCATATATCTGTGCACATTGTCAACAGCTTATCGATTTGACATGAGCTTCGGTTTTTTGGTAAAGTTACATCTACCCTATGCGAAAAATGCGTTCTCCTTTTGGTAGTTTCAGAAGAATATTTATAAAAGATCTCGCCGACTTTTTTGAGTTTTTGTTCTATTATCTCAAGAAAAAAATCATCAATTTTTCAATTGCTTTTGAGAAGAATAAGAATATGCTTGTCAAGCTTTTCTTGATGAAAAGGGGTCGGTATAACCGGCCTTTTTTGCATTTGACGACAATCGGTTTACTTGGGATGGGTGTTATAATTGCACCATTTCTATCGGACACATATCCGATTTTTGCACAAAAAGCTGTAGCTCTGGACCTCTCAGGAACACCAAGTACCAAGCAATCGGTTCTAAATGGTGAGGAAGTATTTCAAACACAAGTTTCAGAAAAGCCAAGGGACAAAATAATTGAATATACAGTTGAGAAAGGGGATACTGTCTCAACGGTTGCGAGAAAATTCTCAACCAAAGATAATCAGCTTTCAGAAAATACTATCCGCTGGGCCAATGATCTCAAAGGTGACTATCTGAATGTCGGTGACACTCTAAAAATACTCCCAGTCTCAGGTATTGCACACAAGGTTGAGCCGGGAGATACTGTGTATTCAATCGCCAAGAAGTACAATACAAGTCCGCAAAATATCGTAGACTGGCCTTTCAATGAATTTGCCAATGCCGAGACATTTACGCTTATTTCAGGGCAGATACTTATAGTTCCTGATGGTATTAAGCCATCTGAACAGCAGTACATCAAACCGCAAGTTTACATAGCTCAAGGTCCTGTTCCGGTTGCGTCCGGAGGATTTACATATCCGGTTCACGGGGGGATAAGTACATTTTTTAGTTTTTATCATCCTGGAGTTGATATCACATCTCCTCTTGGGACTCCGATAATTGCAGCCCACAGCGGTACGGTTACAGAAGTGCATTTGGGTACATATGATGGGGGATATGGAAATAATGTCTATATCAGTAATGGTGCAGGGGTAGTCAGTCATTATGCTCATATGAGTGGGGCAAATGTATCAGTCGGGCAGCAGGTAGTTGGGGGAAGTACAGTTATCGGCTGGATCGGGATGACGGGTAGAACAACAGGGCCTCATGTCCATTTTGAGATCAGGCAAAACGGAGTTGCAGTCAACCCGCTGGGATATGTTCAATAGAATTGGATTTAAGATTGAAGATTTAAGAATGTTTAAGTTAAAGATCGGGCTTATAGGTAAGTGGGACGGACTGAGCCGATAGCGAGGGAGCCCGCCTGCGAGCGGAGCGAAGGACAGGGGAGGATGGATAACATTCGCACCCGCCTGCCATCGTACGGGCCGATAGCTCATCTGGTAGAGTGCAGCATTCGCATTGCTGAGGTGGGGAGTTCGAGTCTCCTTCGGTCCACAAGGCATGGCGGGCGCAGGTTGTATAGTCCGAGTCCGATTCTCGGTAAGTCCAC
>DATIJS010000092.1:0-2762 GCA_035478335.1 Saccharimonadales bacterium (SeqCode)
TTGCTACTCAATTTAAATTTTACCTGAACCGTATCAGTCATGTTGCCAATCCCAAGCCTCTGAAATGTCAAATTACTAACTTGCGTAGAATTACTGTTGAGATTATTCGGCCCAGTATCGTCAGTTAATATCAAGTCACTACCACTGAGACTGTATGTATAATTAACCGAATTTATTGCAATTGTGAGCGTTGGGCTCGTTGTCGATCCGGGTGCAGCAGGTGTTACAATTTGAGACGCGCGCTGCATATCATATGCAAGTCTGGCAATAATAAATTTTCCATCCTGATCAACGCCTGAGGTTGCACTTGAATCAAGGGTAGTATCAATTGTAGATCCAAAAACACCTGTCATAACAGACATGAGAACCAGCATGATGCCAATGGACATCAAAAGCTCAACAAGAGTAAAACCCCGATTAAAATCTAGTTTTTCTGATTTCCAATTTTTAACTTTTGATATTTTCTTAATTTGATATTTGAAATTTGAAATTTGAAATTTATTCATATTATTCTGTATTAAAAGTCAGAGAATAAATCATGTAGTAATAGACATACGCAAAAGTTGCGTCACTTTTAGTTCCTGCCAAACCAAAATAATTATCCGAATAATTGAGAACAGACGCAATATAACTGTCTCCTAGCGGTCCGTTTGTATATAATTTACCTGAATTTCCATCAACTGTAACCGGGGTAATTAATGATCCTTCACTCTCGCCGGCAGGCATCAGAAATTTGGATGACATTCCAAAACCGATATGAGGAGAATTCCTGTCATTCGGATTAACGCCTGGGGGATAAAGCGCAACTCCCTCAAAACCATTTCCATCAACTGAATAAACAAATTGCCAATTCACAGGATAATTAATAGCATATTTTGATTTGGTATTGGTATACCTTCCCCATCTCACCTCGTCGGGAGGAGTTCCTGGTGGAAAATATGTAGTGGTTGTCCCGTCCGGATTTTTAAATACAATTGCGATTTTATCCGGTTGAGTACTGCTGTCAACACCTGTCTGAATATTTCCATTGGGATTTATTGTTCCCTGAGCTGTTTGTGTAACTCCGCTTGTGCTAAGAGTTTGAGAAATTGTAGTTCCGTTTGAGCTTAGGGTCTTAATTACTGTTGGAATTGAAGCTGTAGGATTACCGCTGTTAATATTCTTCAGATTTGTATCTTGCTGGGGCTTGGTATTTCCTTTATCTTTATTTTGGGAATTGTTGAAAATTCCAAAAAGATTAAACGGCGTTTTTGTTGGCGTGTTGGATTTATTATTGGAATTACTGATAGAATTTCCGGGTTTGGGTGTCAACCCCGATTTTCCTCTTGGGATTATAAGAGTAATTAACAAACCGATAACAATCAAACCTCCCAGCAAAAGAGGTTTCCACTGAGTTTTGACAAAATTTAGAATCTGTTCTTTTGATAATTCGTTGTTCATGGTGAAAAATTTACAGTTATATCATTAAATGTTGGCGTTTGGGCTGTATCCCATGTACTAAACCAAGTTTTATATCTGAAGCATTTTGCGGGATTTGAATAATTTGAACTGTAATTGCCAAAAGGAATTGGTGCTGAAATTGTGCTTCCCGTGGGATTATAAAAAGACGTACTGCTTCCATCAGGTCCGACATATGAGTATATTGCCCCATTACAGCTCCCGCTGACTTGAGGAGCTGAAGCTACCTGCATTCTGAAGGTTGTTTTGGCCGGCTGATTCACAGTAGCAACCAGCCTGTTGTAAGCTGCATTACTTCCAGCAGTATAAACACTCGACTCAAATGTACCATCCTCTTTATAGTTTCCGCCGCCTGTACCGCCCTGGATAATCTTGAACTGATTACTTGCCTCATTTGTTGTGATATAAGAATACCCGCGATTATAAGAATCCAAAACACTAGACACACCCTTTACCCCCTGAGCAATTGTAATTCCGCCGCAAAACAGCGGATTTGTTTCAACTGAAATATCAATGGCATGATACTGATATGTACCACCTGAGCCTGTCAGAATAACTCGATTATTTGCACCTGCCGCAAGCGCAATTCCGGTTGGATCTGTTGGTCCCGAATCGTAAGTTGCGAGAATTGGATAGAAATTTGGAACCCACCATCCTCCAGGATCCGGTGCAGATGTATCTACTGCAAAATAACCGCGCGGAACTGACCCGATTCCGTTATTGAACGCTACATAACCCCTTGTACCTGTAGCATTTACAGTCAATCCTTGTGCCTTCATCTTCCAGCTCATGTCTGATACACCTACAAGATTAAAAGAAGATCCACCTCCAATTTTAAATACCTGCAGCCCATAAATGGTATCTGATGCCGATACAAATGCTTTGCTCCCAACAATGCTTATCTGTCTTGCAACCGGTGTTACACCCGACTCTGCATATAAATCTGTTTGTCCCAAAACCGTACTATGTGTTCCTGTTTTGGTTGTAACATCAAATGAATAGACCTTATTACTGCTTGTAACATAAGCAATATTGCCTGATACAAATATACTATTTGCGTTAGTTCCACTTGGGAGATTTATTGTTCCGACTTGAGTAAAAGGCGTACTTGAAGTGTTTAGAATCAGTACTTGAGAGGTTGTTCCGTTTACAGCTAAGTATGCATAACTTCCGTCACTATATTCACCATTTACCTGTGAACTATTTGAAAAAGTTGATCTTATCGAACTTGTCGGTTTACTTGGAGGCGCCGGATTTGTAATTGCTAAATCGGCAAATGATACCCCCGAGGTACCATCCCCGCT
>DATIJS010000093.1:0-3975 GCA_035478335.1 Saccharimonadales bacterium (SeqCode)
ATGAAGACATTGCACACCTCGAAATCGCTACAGGAGAGGTTTATGTGTATGAGATTGGTCCTGATGGAAAAATAATCTCAAAAAATATCCGCAAATCCTAATAGAGACGCATTGCAATGAGTCTCTACAACGAACACTCTCTTCTATTCCTAAAAAATCCCCTAATACTAACGTATTTTTCAGGAATATTTAACTGAATACTATTGTTACCCTGATAGAAGAATAAAACCAGAACAATAACTATATCGAGTACACATTTTACTTAACAATTTAATTATAGTTACTGTGTGAAGCAGTCAGAAATTGTAAAAAATATAAAAGTTTTAAAAATTTCTAAAAATACTCCTTTGCACCAAAATTCCTTTAATCATACATACTAAGATTTGTGAAATATACTATTTGTTTACAAAAATCGCCTCTATATTTTGCGACGCCATTCCCTTATGTCGCAAAATGTTAATTTGAAAGTTTTCCCAAAGTTATCCACACTCTATACACATTGCAATCTAATAAAATTAATTCCCGAAGAAAAACGTTTACTTCCCAGTAAGATACTTACATATTTGTCATCCCGACTAAGCGAAGCCCTCGTAATCACTGTGCGCAGCGACGCTTTGCAAAAGCTAGTCCTCTTGTGGGAGAGGGATCTCTTTGCATCAGATCTGATAAAATTCCGTAACATGGTGCTATTACTCACTCTGCTGTAGAGAGATTCCTCGACTACGCCCTGTTGTATCTGGGGCTTCGCTCGGAATGACAAATCTCCTCACCAACACCTTGACAAAGTGTACATTTAAATGTACACTTAATTTACTATGCAATATATAACTACGACAGAGTTACGAACGAAATCATCAGAGCTTATTGAGTCATTATCGAAAGGAAGACAAATCTCTTTGATTCATCGTTCTAAGGTTGTCGCACAGATACGCCCAGTAACAGAAAACCAAGCTCCACCAATAGATGTCAAAAAATTTCTAGCATTTATTCGTAGCGTGAAACCAACTAAAAGACTTTCAGATGAAGAAAGAGAAGCAACATATAGAAAGCATCTCGAGGAAAAGTATGGCAAACGTGTATCTTGATACCAATATTTTTGTAGATATTATTGAGGAAAGGAATAATATTAATTTTGAAAGTTTTTGGGAACATAAACTCTTTACTTCACCACTCTCATTACACATTCTTATCTATACGTACAAATATCGCGTCCCAAACAAAAAATTACATGAATCCCATGGGTATCTTACCTTTATCCCATTTGATAGCAAGATAGTACAAGATGCATTGCTCGGACCAACAACTGATTTTGAAGATAATGTGCAATTACATAGTGCTGTAAAAGAAGATTGTGAGATTTTTCTCACAAGAGATAAAGAACTCCTCAATATGAAATTCTTTGGAAAAATGAAGATTGTAAAAGAGATTGAATAGCTATTGATTTCTTTTCGCAACTTCTCTCCTTCACCTTAATCCTCTCCCCAAGGAGAGGAAATAACACTATTAATTAGCTGACCCACTTGCTTCAGGATTTAGGAGCGAATCGTTGGGTATTGGGGTCAATGTGATAGTAGGTGTGGGTGTTAATCCCCCACTTTGAAATATTTTTGCGTCTTTGATAGAAAGTGCGCTCCAGGAGAATTGGACATCTTCTGTAGCAGATTTATTTAATAAAATAGTAAATCCTTTCGTCGATTGTTTGGTCACTATATAAGAGTATCCTGCATCCAAAAGTCGCTGCTCAAGTGTTTTGCCATTGATCGGTGTTGGTGTCACAGAAGTACTTGTCACTGACAATGTGGCATTGACAACAGGAATTGCTTGATAAGGCTTATCAAAGGTAATATCTATGTGATCACTTCCCTTTTTGACGACGGCAAATCCGGCGGTATCTGCATTAAATGTTGGTTGCCCTTCAAAGGAGACATCATTATGGAAAACAGCAGTATTGAAAAATTCAGCGATACCCGTAGCCATGAAATCATTGGCTTTTAGAGTATCAATGACTGATAAGATTCCTTCAAACAAACCAGAACCTTTTACCCGAAGTTTTCCTGAAACGGTGGCATCGTTCGTTATCGTTAGTCCTGAGATTTCCGCCTCAAAGAGACTAGGGTCGTTGCCCGTCGCGCCGGTCGCAATGAGGTTATTAGGAATTGTCAATTGACTAGCACTCGTGCTCGCTCCCAGAACAGCATTATTTGCAGATAAAGTAGCAATCTTATTTGTTAACTGCAAAACTTGACTGTTCAATAAATCGAGCCCCTCAATATGATCTGCCTTGATGGTATGAGCATATATTGTATCTGCTGTCACACTCGTGGTGACAATGCCAAAAGCAGCCACTAAACGATCCGTAAATGTTTGAGAAAGAGAGCCAGAAGATGAAGCAGATATATTTTTCAAAATAGAGACATCGTTGATATTTGATTCTTCTGTCACATCTAACCCTGTAAGTTCCTGAGAGAAATGATCAACAAGGGCAGTATTATTTTTAAATGAATTAGAACTTGGATCAGCCCATGATAAATTTACAAACACAGAAATGCTTCCAATTGATGTGGGATCATTACTAGAATAATCTTCTAATGCCTTTCCAATCATTTGACCTGGTCTTGTTGCCTTCATTGCGACACCGGGAATGGCAGAGGAAGTAAGATAATCACCTGCTTTAATTGACCCATTGATGCTCGAAACTTTTACAGGGACACGCCCTGATAATGCAAGCTTAACTGGTGCCCCCGTATTATCACCGACATCCCCAATAAGATATGCAGGATTTGTAGAAATAATACCCACTGTCGTATTGTCATAGGACCCTTTACTTTTTTGAACCCCTGACTTGAGAGAACCATCAACACTCACAACATCAGCTGCTTCAATAGTAGGATCTTTTGTATAATACACTTCAGCATAGTCAGCCGCATTGGGCAAAATCCAATAGACTAATGTACTGTTTTTTCTTGTTATTGAAGCAGTTCCATTTGATGCTACCTGCGCGAACTGGAAATTAAATGCTCCGCCAGTCCCTGCTGTTTGCGCTACTATCTCAATATGGATAGCCAATTCAGAAGTATCAGTATTCGGAATAGTACAGCTTGTATTGAGCACCATTGCACATCCATTTCCAGTAGCACCGCTGCCTGCGGCCTGAAAACCTCGAGCATACCCAGTAAGGGAAGATCCTGCAGGGCCCGTTACCGCAAACTTATATTGCCCTGTTGTTCCCGCCTGAAAATGAATGACAAAATGCATGACTACTGCGGTATTTGTCGGAAGGCTACTTGTCTTGAGATCTGTATCATTTACCAAGGTTGTACTGCTAGTAACACTTTGATCAGCACTTTTTTGCACTAAAACGCTTCCTGAGGTAGCACAGGTAAACTTTTTTGTGGAAGAGCTCCACTGTAAAATACTATTTGCTGATGAACAATCACTAGAAAGTCCTGCCCCTTGTATAGTCCCGGTTGATAAATCTAATGAAGCACCCGGCGTCGTAGTGCCAATACCGACGTTCCCAGCCTGAGTAATCACGAATCTGGAAGCTCCGGAAGAAGAAGCAGTAAATAGGTCACCAGTTCCTTTATTATCCACAACCAGTCCCGCAAATGACGTTTGACCTGAGAAAGAAGCAATAGGGAGTGTTCCGGAAACTGCACGGGTATCAAGTGTTGCAAGAGGAATAATCCCATTAATTGCTCCAACTGATAGTTTACCAGTCGAATCAAGATCAAGATGTGCATTTCCACTAAATGTACCACCGGTAAAAAATGTTAAATCATTTGCTGATCCTGTTGTGCCACTATTAAAGAGTAATCCTCCATTAAAGCCATTGACATTGCCAAAATATATTTGAGGCACACCCTGAGCAGCTGCTTTCATAAGCAATGTTGGAACACCACTTGAAGGTTCAATAGATAACACTGTTCCTGCATTTCCCGGATTATCTGAACCAGGTGTTGTTGTGCCTATACC
>DATIJS010000094.1:0-4570 GCA_035478335.1 Saccharimonadales bacterium (SeqCode)
TTTTGAAAAATATCTTAAGTCTGGATCAGGAAGAGCATTCACAAAGAAACGATTAACATAATTTGTCCTCGTAGTTTAATGGATAAAATAGGAGCTTCCGAAGCTTCTGATGTGGGTTCGATTCCCGCCGGGGACACCGCGCCAAACGCACGCTTCGCAAAATAAATTTATCCACTACCTACTCTTTTTGTGGCCCATTTTGTCGCAAAACTCAAAAGACACAGATATGTAATTCCCAGTGCAAATAGCGATGAAACGCCCGGTTTGATGAGAAGTCTCCTGACCCGTTCTTCCCGCCTGAAAACTCCATCAGCTTCATCGAAGAAAAAGTGACGAATCTTGCCTCGTGCTCTTTCTATATCAGCCAGATCTGCGTCAGTTGGTTCCGATTTAGGATCTTTCATCCTGTCTTCCATTTCCCGAAGCTTGACCGCAATCGGATCCTCCTCAAAATTTCTCACTGTCTCCCGTGTCGAATCCTCAGAATCAATTTGTCCCTTTTCCTCCTCTGTCAAAGCTTCAGGCATACCGATTCCATAATTACTCATTATGTCCTCAATCCTAGTATCATCATGGCCCAAATTTTTAAGCATTGCTCTTGCTTGATCTCTTGGAGCCCCCATGACACTAATTGCGTGTGCAATTTGTGCATCATTTGAGCCAGGATTTTGCAAAATTAATGCTGCTGCTGTTTTTTCCGCTTGCATTCTGTTTATATTTTCAGTTTCTTCTTTTGTCATGCCAAGCCCCATTGTTGCTTCCTGCCCGCCCTCTAGCCCCTGCGTGGAAGCACCTGTTCCTAATCCAAATCCCCCCATTAATTCTGCAGCGCTCGGACCATCACCTGAACCCGGACCACCAGGCCCGCCACCAACTCCTGTTCGTGGTGGCTGCATCCTCTGGCTTGACCGTGCATTAGCTTCCGAAGATATTCCGACTCCAGCTGGAGTCTCCGCTGCTCCGCCTGCTCTTGGCGGCAAATCTAATGGGCCTTGAGGCCTTTCGGGTGGTCTATTGTCCATATGGTCTTTCTCAGTCATTTTATATCCTCCTCAATATTTATGCAAATCTGAAATTAATCAGGTATAATTACGAGACGAGTATAGGAAATTTAGAGCTTATATACTTGACATTTACCTTATATAATAATTTCTAATTGGAAGGGTCGCATAGTGGTCTAGTGCGCACGCTTGGAAAGCGTGTGTCGCCGAAAGGTGACCGAGGGTTCAAATCCCTCCCCTTCCGCCCTTGACAACATACTCAAAATACCTCAAACTAAAATAAGTATGCGCACTGCCCGCTTTATTTTTTGCTTATTGCTTATTGTTTTCTGTTTTCTGTTGATTTCCAAACCCGCCTTCGCTCAAACTCCAAATCAAACAACAACCACTACCTCCACCTTGCCCTTTAATGTGCCTGTAATGGATCCTGATGTTGTCCGCAATCAGCACACTTATACCCAAGCTGTAACAATTGAAGTTCTCTCGGCTGTCATGTGTCAGTTAACAGGTATAGATATGGTAGACCCATCCTCGCCTTGCCTTGGCATAAATCCGCAAACAGGAAAATTGGGCTACGCTGCGTCAACCCAATCGACAAATGATACTCCAAGAGTAGGCGGACTTATAGGTACAGCAACTGACATGATTGCCTTTACTTATCATCCGATTGTTTCAACCGGAGTTTACACAGAGTACTTATCAAGCAACTTTGGCATTGTCAAAAAAACATACGCAGCTCCCGCTGCTCCGCTTGACGGCTGCAACACCGCTGCAGTAGGATATGGCTATGGATTCTGCGGTCTCAAACCTATTTTTAATCTCTGGGTCGCATCTCGCAATGTTGCTTATGCGCTTTTGGTTTTTGCCTGCACTTTTATAGGAATCGGTATAATGCTCAGAGTCAAGATAGATCCCCGTACAGTTATGACTATTCAGAACCAGATTCCCAAAGTAATCATCGCGATAATACTGATCACTTTTTCATACGCGATTTCTGCAATGATGGTTGATCTGATGTGGGTGAGTACTTATGCCGGGATAAATATGATACTTAGCTCCAACCCTGAAATTGCCAAAATTGACATTGGTGGATCCACACTCGGAAGCAAAGCGACCCGTCAGCTCATGGATATACCCCTGGTTTATGTCAATGATGTTTTTCACACTAGCAAAGGTGTTTCTCCCGCAGGATCCGCCGGCGTACAAACTAAAGCTCCCGGAATAGCGCATATCACAGATGACGTTTCTGAAAATATAGGCACCTTGATAAGAGATATTGTCGACAATATTCTCGGAGTAAAGCATAACGGTCATTGTGTTACGTTTCATCCTCTCCCCCACTTAAGCCCCAAATCATGTGTCGTCGATTTTATAAGCAGTATTGCTTCGTTTGTTGCCGAAATTGTAGTATTCTTCATTATTCTTGTCGCATTATTTAAAATCTGGTTCAACCTGGTCAAGGCTTTTCTTTACTGCATTTTTTATATCATACTCGGACCTCTTATGATCGTTTTTGGGCTCTTACCGACAAAACCAATGGGATTTGAGAATTGGCTCAGACGTCTTTTTATCAATATCGCTATTTTCCCAATCACTGCTTTCATCATCGTCGCGGCCCGTGTTCTGATGGAAATTTACAGTGGAAATCAGGCAGGTCAATTTATCCCGCCTCTTATCGGACACAATGCAGCGACCAATTTCGGATCCCTCATGGCACTTGGTGCGATAATCCTCGCCCCAACTGTCCAGACAATTCTCAGAGACAAAATGGGTGTCAAGACCATCGGTACACCTGGTGCAATTGGCGCAGGTCTTGCCTCAGGCGCAGCAGTAGTCGGTGCACCAGTAGGACGGGCTATGAAGCATCTCAATAGATATGATCCTAGAACAGGTGACACTGGCGCACTCGCTATGTTGAAGCGAAAAACCGGTGAAAAAGCAATTGGAGTTGGAGCTCATATACCCGGACTGAAAGGTAAATCAGAAAAGGCTCTAGCAGTAAGAAAATCTATTGAGGAGGGAGGGACTGCATATAAATATAGAGGTGAAGATGGGGAAATGCACTCCCCTGTAGAAGATAAGCTCAGGCATATGAGATCTTCCCAGAGACAAAAGGGAGAGAGTAGAAGAACCTATAGAGACAGGAGAAAACAAGAAAAGAGTAGCGTTAAAACACCAACATCAACCCCGATAAAAAATCCACCTGCAGGTGGTGCGGGAGGAGCAGGTGGTGGAACCGGTGCAGGTGGTGCAGGTGGTGCGCCTTAAAATCTCTAAATCTTATTTGCAACGATTGCTTTCATGGCAAGACTCAGTGCCAGCACCAGTCCTATCCCCTCCTCCGGCTTATCGTCAATAAACAAATCCTTAAGTATCGCTTTATAATACAGATCAAATGTCTCCACTCTTGCCTTGTTCTTCAGCCAGGCCATATCAGACTCATTAAAAAAATACTCAGATGTATGAGATTTTTTAAAATCAAACTCGTTCTGCAGAATATCTTTGGGTATTCTCCCGATTGATTCAAGAACTTTTTGATAATAAGTGAAATTGAGTCTGGGTTCATTGGCATGAAGCGCGCGGTGAGAGTAGAGGTCTCCGGCAATTTTCATCAAAAACCACTGCTTCCAGACATCCTGTTTATGATCCTGCACTTTCTGGTAATCAATCTCATAAGACCCTTTTATCCTCTTGCCATTTTGATCTTTAATAGGTATTGCCCGCCCCAATTTATCTCTTTTCCAAAAAAGAGGCCTGTTAAGCATCTCATGCCCAAACATCGCCTCACCCAATTTTACTTCATGAAAGGCAGGCTCCCCGGGATGAGTTTTTCCATCCTTGCCCTTTCTCCAATGACGATGATTTGTCTCAGTCTGATCCATGACACGTACAGTCTGATTGAAATTCAAACTCGGATATGTATCTATCATATAACGGATCTTGTGAATCCACTGATCCTGCACTGCTTTTTGAAATTCCTGTCCCTTAAAGCGCACACCTCCGAAAACATCATAACTTGTGAACTTCTCAAATTCTATCTCCTCACCGCTCACCAATTGTTTATAAAGATCAACAGAATTTTTCAAATGATCTTCATAATAGTTGGAAAGAGTTCGCTGCCCGAATGTAACTTGCTGCGCAAGATTTACATATTTTTGGTTTGATAGATCTATATGATCCTGTACTTCTTGTTTCTTATCTTTATATGCTTGTGAATTTTTATCTGTAATCGCCTCAAGCTGTCTCTGAAGGTCCCGTGTTCTCGCAACTGCCACTGTCTGAAATTCAGATAGCTCTGAAAAGACCTCCATCGGAGTTTTTTGCCTTCTGGCCGGCTTTCCGTCTTTATCCAGTACCTGCTTGCCGTTTTCATCAAGTACCGGAACTGAAGTTTCAGTGACAACACCGTTTAACATATCGATCCCGGTACGCTTAAACTGCATGACAGAGTATTCATTACCAAACTTATCCCCTCTATGCGGATATTTTGCCCTCAAAAGTTGGGTGTTATAAACTCTAGCCATATAATCATGCGCAACAGCATCAGGATCATTTTTGGCACCTGCCCC
>DATIJS010000095.1:0-9973 GCA_035478335.1 Saccharimonadales bacterium (SeqCode)
AAAAAAATACCAGTCGGCATACTCGGCGCAACAGGGATGGTCGGGCAAAGATTTGTCGAACTTTTATCTTCTCATCCATGGTTTGAGATAAAAGTTTTGGCCGCGTCTCCCAGGTCTGCCGGAAAATCATATAAAGAAGCAGTTGGCGAGAAATGGTTTTCTAAAAAATCAATTCCAGCTCATATTTCCTCAATGATTGTCAGTGCAGTAGAGGAAGATATTGATTTAATAAGTAGTCAAGTCGAGCTAGTTTTTTCAGCGCTTGATTTGGACAGTGAAAAGATCAGAAAAATTGAAAATGATTATGTTAAGCGTGGTGTATTTGTTGTATCAAATAATTCAGCGCACAGATGGACTGAGGATGTCCCGATGATAATTCCGGAAATTAATCCAGCGCACTTGGAGCTTGTCAATATTCAGCGCAATAAATTGGGCACAAAAAAAGGCGGAATAGTAGTTAAGTCCAATTGCTCGATTCAATCATATGTTCCTGTTCTGCAAGCTCTTATGCAGTTTACACCAACTGAGGTTATTGTCACCACAAATCAGGCAATTTCAGGAGCGGGAAAAACATTCGAGACCTGGCCTGAGATGATTGATAATGTAATTCCGTATATAGGCGGTGAAGAGGAGAAAAGCGAAAAAGAACCTCTGAAAGTTTGGGGTAAAATAAAAAATGGAAAAATAGAGAATGCGAAATTGCCAATTATCTCAGCAACCTGTATCAGGGTTCCTGTTGCCGATGGGCATATGGCGTCCGTTAGCGTCAAGTTTAAAAATAAACCAACTCGCGAGCAGATAATTGATGCTATCAAAAAATATAAAAACCCAATTGAGGATCTTAATTTGCCTTCCAGCCCAAAAGAGTTTCTAAAATATTTTGAAGAGGAAAATAGGCCGCAGACAAATTTAGATCGGGACGAAGGATCGGGCATGACAATAAGTGTCGGTAGAATACGTCCTGACTCAATATTGGATTACAAATTTGTTGCATTGTCACACAATACATTAAGAGGTGCAGCAGGAGGTGCTGTTCTTGCCGCAGAATTATTAAAGGCGAAAGGATATATCTAAATTTATGAGAGATTCCAGCAAGCAACCCTCCAACGCCCGTGCTTCGGTGGGCAAAGAAAAAGCAGTCAATGTCGGATTAATTGGATTTGGTAACATTGGACGCGGAGTTGTTAAATATTTTCGGGAAGGCCACGGAAAACAATTTAATATTCATCTCAAAACAATAGCTGTTCGGAATATCTCCAAAAAGCGGGATTTTAAAATTGAGCTTACAAATACGGTAGAGGATATTTTCAATGACCCTGAAATAGATATTGTTGTGGAATTGATAGGTGGTCTCGATCCTGCAAAAAAATATATTGTCCAAGCAATGGAAAAAGGTAAAAGTGTTGTTACTGCAAACAAAGCAGTAATGGCAAGAAATTCCAAAGAATTGTTTGATAAAGCTCGCAAAAATTCAGTTGACTTGGCATTTGAAGCGGCAGTAGGGGGCGGAATTCCCATAATAAATACCCTTAACCGCTACCAGGGTGAAAAAATAGAGAAAGTAATGGGTGTTTTGAACGGGACTACAAATTTTATACTAACTCAAATGGAAGCTGGCTTGGATTTCGACACTGCCGTAAAAATTGCCCAAGATAGAGGTTTTGCCGAGGCAAATCACATTCTTGACACAGGCGGCTACGACAGCCGGGATAAATTGGCACTTATAGCGTCCCTTATTTTTAATGCAGAAGTGAACCCGGAAAAAATATCGACTCGTGGGATTGTAGATATTACCCCGGTTGATATTGATTTTGCTGATAAATATAAAGTGGCTGAAGGTGGACGCGGATATGCGATAAAACTTCTGGCAATTGCACAGCGCAGAAATGGTGATGTTGAGCTGAGAGTTGGCCCTGCTTTATTGAGTCGTGATCATCCCCTCGCATCCGTACGGGATGAAGTAAACGCCGTTTATGTAGAGGGAGAGCTTGCCGGACCTCAGACATTTTCAGGAAGGGGTGCAGGAACCAATCCTACAACCAGTGCTGTAATTTCTGATATTTTGCGTTTGGCAAATAATCTTCAAAGAGGCGTTGCTGACGAATTGCCAAAGCTTGATTCAAAAGTCAGCTATATAAAATCAGATAAAATGAAGCAGAAAGGTTATATCCGCGCGAACTTGAAGAATAAGCCGGGGAGTCTTTATGAGGTTGCGGGTTTTTTTGCACGACACGGACTAAATATCGAAGATTCAATACAAAGGGGAGAATATTCTTATAAAGTGGGAAAAGAAAGTTTTATTCCGGACATAATTACTTTTGAACCGGCGTTAACAGAAACTATTGAGAAAGTATTGATAGATTTGAAAAAATCAAATCGTGTTGATGGTGACCCGCTTTTTATGAGTATTGAGGAATAAAATTATGATCTGGGCAGATGAAATTTTAAAATCAAGAAAAGGTGTAGAAGTAATTAACGATTCCTGGACTCCTTCAGGAATTGTTCATATGGGTTCACTTAAAGGTCCTGTTATTCATGACACATTATTTCGCGTTTTGAAGAAAAAAGGAACAAATGTTAAATATATTTATGGATTTGATGATGCTGATCCAATCGATGGATTGTCACCTGATTTGATTGATTCACATTCAAAATATTTGGGAGTTCCTATCTCAGTAGCTCCGTCTCCTGATGGCAATGGTTCATTTAGTGATTATTTCAGCCGTAAAATGAAGCGATTATTTAAAGAGCTTGGGATTGAGGCTCAAATTTATCGGACTAGCGAGATTTATAAAAATGGTAAATTTAATGACGCCATAAGGTTTGTATTGGATCATGCAGAGGACATAAGGAATGTTTATTCACAGATTTATAAAAAAGAAGTTGCCGGTGATTGGTACCCGCTGCAAGTAGTTTGTCCAAAATGCGGGAAACTTGGAACAACAAAAGTTATTGGTTGGGATGGGAAAGTAGTAGTGTATGAATGCTCAAAGACTCTTGTGAAATGGGCCGAAGGTTGCGGGCAGAGTGGGAAAATATCACCATTTGATGGAAACGGGAAAATGCCCTGGAAAGTAGAGTGGGCCGGGAAATGGTGGACATTTGGCGTAACAATTGAGGGAGCAGGTAAAGATCATGCCTCAGCGGGTGGGTCATATGACGTAGCACGGGAAATTTTTGCGAAGGTTTTTAAAAAAGAATTGCCATTAAAACTTGCCTATGAATTTTTTCTATCAGGTGGAAAAAAGATGTCATCATCAAAAGGAACAGGGATGACTGGTGAAGAGCTGTTGGAAGTTTTGTCCCCTGAAATTGCAAGATTTCTAATGATCCGGACAGCGCCAAATCGTGCGGTTGAATTTACACCAAGAGACACATTGATAATTCCGACATTATACGATGAGTACCAAAAAGCAGCAGGTGCATATGTTGGTAAAACAGATGAAGAGTTGGCACGGATATTTGAATTATCACAAATCAAAGATATTAAAAAACCCCCATCAATTCGTTTTTCAGTTCTTGCCCAATGGGTTCAGATGCCAAATATGGAAGCAAAAATTGAAGAAGAGGGACTTCATGAGTGGGCAAAATACGCGAAAGTTTGGATTGAAAAATATGCACCAGAATCAGAAAAGTTTTTAATTCAACAATCCCTTCCGGATCAGGTAAAAAGTTTGACTGACAAACAAAAAGAGATGTTGAAAAAAATTGCCGGAGAATTAGATAGTGCAGAAGATGCTGAAGAATTCCAAACAAAAATTTATGAAATCGGAAAAGAGATTGGTTTAAATGGCAAAGAGACATTCGCCGCAATTTACACGAGTTTAATCGGAAAAGACCACGGTCCAAAGGCCGCTTGGTTGATCCTATCACTGGATAAAGACTTTGTAAAAAAGAGATTCCAGGAAGTTTAAATGTCATCCCCGACCTGATCGGGGGATCCAGAAATATAGATTCCTGCCTTCGCGGGAATGACAGTTTATATAATTGTTGTATGAAAAAGCTTCTAATTGCCACTTTTAATCAGGGAAAACTTGAGGACTACAAATCATTCCTAAAAGATTTTCCGCTGGAATTTGTTACACTTTCTGATCTGGGAATCACCGAGGATTTTGATGAGGTTTTTGACACATTTGAAGAAAATGCCAAGGCGAAGGCTGAATTTTACGCAAATATGTCAGGTTTGCCAACGCTAGCAGATGACAGCGGAGTCGAAATTCCCTATTATGATATGGAGCCTGGCGTTCATACCAAAAGATGGGATGGGATTGGGAAAAATGATGAGCATTATCAAAAGTTTATTCTGGAAAAAATAAAAGTAATTCCACAAAATCAAAGATCTGCACAATTGCGGGCAGTTCTCGCATTATCACTAAATGGAGAAACTCACATGAGCGAAGGAGTTATAAAAGGAAACTTGACGAATGAAGTTTACCCCCATTCAGATACACATGGATATCCTTGGGACAGGGTCTTCATAATTCCTGAGGTAAGTAAATATTATGAAGAGTTAAGTGATGCAGAAAATCATAAATATAACCACCGTCGATTGGCACTTCAAAAACTCAACTCTATCATTGAGAAGCATCTGTTATAATTCTCCCATGACAAAAAACAAATATTGTACTTTTTACATAGTTCGTCATGGGCAAACAGATTGGAATGTAGAAAATCTTATTCAGGGACATTCAGATCGTGAATTAAATGAACTAGGCAGAGATCAAGCGGAACAACTTGCAAAACAATTTAAAAATATAAAATTTGACTTGATTTTTTCATCTGATTTATGGCGGGCAAAACAAACAGCTGAAATTATTGCTCTAAATCACAAGCTTGTAGTAAATTCAACTAAATTAATGAGAGAGCGAAGTTTTGGAAAGCTTGAAGGAAAACACAGAAACGAGTTTGGTTTAATTCTGGAAACCATTACAAAAATGTCAGAAACTGAAACTTATAAATACAGACCTTATAAGGATTATGAAACAGATGAAGAAGTAATTTCAAGAATTGTTACATTTTTTAGAGAGGTAGCTATTTCATCACCAGGAAAAACAATTCTTGTTGCTACACATGGCGGATTGATGAGGACTTTGCTTAGGCATGTTGGTTTTGTAAACTATAAGGAATTACCATTTGATGCGATAGAGAATACGGCTTTTATAAAGCTTCGTTCGGACGGGGTGAATTTCGTAATTGATGAAACAAAAGGGATAAAAAAGGTGAAAAATATATAGCTATTTTTGTCTATTGCAATTGAGAATGGGTTATTTGATAATTAAGGAGGTTAAAGTCCGCCTACATAATAAATCTCGGCGGAGAATCGAGGTGATTAATTATGGCAAAAGAATCATCAAATGGTTTAGTTGAAACACTAGAGGATCTTTTCAAAAAAGCACCAGCAATTCCTGCAAACGGGCGTGAAGCAATTGTAAATATCACACCATGGATTGCTCTTATTTTTGGAATTATCGGAGCTTTGGCTCTGCTTACTTTGTTGGGTGTTGCGTCAGTATTTGCTCCATTTGCAATGTATGGAGGATATGCCGGAGTTGGAGGATATGGAAGCGCTCTAATTGGTGGATGGATCAGCTTTGCAGCATCAATTCTTTTACTTGCAGCGTTTCCTGGTACAAAAGCAAGAAAATTGAGCGGATGGAATCTGCTTTTCTGGAGTGAATTACTCCGAATCGTAGGCTCAATCGTAGCAGGTTCAATTGTAGGCGGAATTATAGGAGGACTTATCGGTCTTTACCTTATATTCCAAATCAAGTCTTACTACAAATAAGGTTTACCGAATTTATTTTTTCATTAACTTACCGTTGAAAAATACGGTAAGTTTTTGCATTTATTTTCTAATTCCTCAAAGATGAATTTTGATTTGTTAATTTTTTTGTCGTCTGGTAACATGGAATAATTCCTAAATATAATTATGAAAAGAGCATTTTTTATTCTTATCATTGCAATTGTTTTGGGAGTATTATCTTTTGGTATATTTCAATACTTTTTCAATTCCGGTTCCCAGAAAGGTGCATTGCAAGTCACATCAAATCCCGAAAGTAAAGTTTATCTCAATGATAGATATATGGGGCAAACACCGTTATGTAAATGCGAGTTAAGAGATATGCAAAAATCAGGCGATTATACAATTCGTCTGACACCGCTAGACAAAAATCTTTCGGAGTTCCAAGAAAAAATTACCATTACAAAGGGAGTATTGACAGTAGTTGATAGAAAATTCGGCCGTGGTTCTGATTCATCGGGAAGTGTTATATCGTTGACACCTCTAAATGATAATAAATCAGCCGAATTATTGGTTGTTTCAATACCTTCAAAATCAAAAATATTGCTTGATAACTATGAAATAGGCGAGAGTCCAATACTTTTTAGAAACCCGACGGAATCAGATCATCTGCTGCAGATTACACAGGAAGGGTATGAAGAAAAGACAATTAGAATCAGGACGCCTCTTGGATACAAGCTAACCGTAACGGCGTTTTTGAATACAAGTAATTCTCAGGATAATCTTGCGTCTCAGTCAGCCTCTCTTGCCCCATCAGCAGCTCCTACACAACCACAGGCTAAAGTCGTTATTTTGGATACACCTACCGGGTTTTTGAGAGTACGCGAAAGTGCAACAATCGGATCAGTCGAGGTTGCCCGCGTAAATCCTACTGAAGAGTATGGCTTGGTCAGTGAACAGGAAGGCTGGTTTGAAATCAAATTGAAAGATGGACAAAATGGATGGATCAGCAGTCAGTATGCAAAAAAGCAGTAAGTTACGCTTTGATGAAGTAGATGATTAGAACTACTAAAGTTCCCCAGATTACGACACTTGTTAGAAGCGCACGGTCAGAGAAGAGGACGCGTTCAGGGCTTTCTCCCTCATGTTTTTCATAAATACGTTGTAGATAGCGCATTATGCCGTAAACTACCGGAATAATTGTAATCATCAGCCATTTGCGCTGGAGATATGTTCCAAGAATATCGTCCGGAATCAAATCAAGCGTGAATTGTCTGCCTCTGGGGTTTTCCAAGAAAGTAAAAAGTGAATAAAAAACAAACGAAGAGGTTGCGAAAATGGAAAGATAAACATCCAGAAGTTTTTCTGTATAGTGAGAAAGGGTTTTGCGTGTTGTAAGGATTTGTGCAGCAGTTGATCCGGATAGAAGTGTCAATTCCGAACGCCTTTTCCCAATAGCAAGGAAGAGAGATAGCGCAATAGTGGTCATCAGTAGCCAAGCAGAAATATGAAATCCGCTAACCACCTCACCGGCAAGAACGCGGAGAATATAGCCACCTGCAAGTGTCAGAATGTCTATAATCTCAATTTGCTTAAGAAGTGCAGAATAGCCGACGTGGAGCAGGAAATAAACAATAGTTATTATAAAAAATGCCGGCGCAATAAAAATGCTAAGAAAAATTGAACCTAATGAAAGAAATATTGCGATAATAATGGCTGTGTTTACAGAAACACTTTTACTTGCAAGAGGACGGAATCTTTTGAATGGATGAAGTCTATCCTTTTTAACATCAAAAATATCGTTAATTACATAAATTGCGCTACTCATCGCACAAAATATAAGGAATCCATAAAAAACTTTTTGAATCAGGATAGGATTGAAGAGTTGCCCGCTGAATATAAGAGCGGCAAAAATAGCCAGATTTTTAATCCATTGACGTGGACGAAGCAACCTAAAAATTTCACGAAATGGTTTTTTCATTTGTGTCCTCTAAAATTGAGTGGAGAAAAAACAATATTCCTCCGGTAATAACAATCAACATAATTAAAGCAAATACCTTACTTTTTGCATCTAATGTCAGCGAAATTATTCCCAATATAGCAGAAAGGCACCAATAAAACAACGCAACTTGACGCTGATTATATCCAAGTTTAAGAAAAAGATGATGCAAGTGTTTATCGTCTCCTTTGAAAGGTGAGCTTTTGCTTGCAATTCTTCTGACAATTGTAAACACAAAATCAACAAGCGGAACCCCCATAACCAGAACTGCTGTTGCCAACTTTGCGCTTGACAAAATTGAAGTTACTCCCAAAAGCAAGTAGAGGCCGGTTGCGCCGTATCCGGGGAAAATTTTTGCCGGGAAAAAGTTAAACAATAGAAATCCAATTGCCGATCCTGCAATTATAAAAGACAATTTAACATCAAGAAAACCAATGCCGACATCAGTTGGATTTAGCCTTAGACTAAGAACGCCAATCACAATTGCTGAGATTGCAACAATTCCGGGCATTTGCCCGTCAACTCCCTTGCTCCAATTAATCATATTCATTACCCAGACTAGCCAGAAAACAGTTAGCATGTCAGAGATTAAGAAGTTGAAAATAGGAAACCTCATAGCATCAAGATGTAAAATGCCCCCTCCGAATGGATTTGTTATGAAATGGATACTAACCCCGCTCCCAACAATTATTAGAGCGGTTATAATATTGATTAAGAAACGAAGATAGGGTGAGCTGTCGCGTGATTTTGAATTCAGGAAATCATCAACCACACCGATAAAAAGGGCAATGAATGATGCCCAAAAAAGAGCAATCGTGATAGTATTTTTTGGAAGAAACACAAGTCCAGCAATAAGTGCGCCAAGAAATAAAGGGATACCTCCACCTCTGGGAATTGGTACTTTATGGATCATTGCTGGATGCTTATGAAGCTTTGGGTCATCTACAATTTTCATTTTTTTAAGGAAAAAAATAGAGATGGGGGTTGTGATAGCAGTTACAGCAAATGAAAGCAGAAAAGGCAGAATAAATAAATCAATTGGATATGTCATTAAGTTAGTAAATAAATAGTTTTTACAATGAATATAAATGTGAGAAGAGAACCTAAAAGTGATGTAATGCTAAGAATGCGGGCCAACAAAGGAGTCTTCTGATACAAACGGCTAGATATGAAAAAATTAATACATAAGAATGATATTGATAAAACAACAGGGATGAATATGTATAATTTAATTCCAAGTCTTTTTTCTCCCCAAGGCATTTGATTGAAAAGCGGTAAGAGGGGAGGAAGAGAAAAATAGAAAATTCCAACTGATACAATTCCGAGAAGCAAAAATATACATGATAGAATCAAGCCCCATCTTGTAATTTTATCGTCCATTGCCAATTTAAAAGTCTCGTTCATAAATAACAACTCCTTTGAAAACAAATTTAGTGCTATATGTTGATAAACGGAATGGAAGGATTGCAGATTCGGGTAGGCTGACTATGTATTTTGGTTGGGTTAAATTTAGGGCGGATTGCGTTTGCTCAAGCCCCGACTTATATTGCTCTATGTGATATGCAACAGTATATTTACCAGGTGGCAGTTTGCCGGAAAGAGCGTAGATTTGCGCGCTGTCACCCCAAATAAATATGTTATCTGAGGGTTTGGTATGGGTTTTGATAAAGGATGCAATTTCATAATCACGCGGTGTTTTTTGATCAAAAAATGATTGGTATGAAACTACATTTTGTTTATTCATTAAGAAAGAAATGACATTTGGATAATAGCGGATTGATTTCTTGAAATTGGGTTTAAATGTATTATAAATCAGTATTGCTGTTGAAAGCAGGATTATCAAATAGATAACTTTTTCTTTTTGTTTTTTTGCCACTATTAATAATCCCACAAGCAGGCAAAAAGCGGGTAAGGTCACCAAAACATAATGGGTGTATGGTCTTCCTGAAAAAAATGTATTGAAGATAGAAAATGAAAGCCATACAATTGTGAAAATTGATACATTGTCTATCTCTTTTCTTTTCCAAAAAATAAAAGAAACAGCTGATGTAAGCATTAATAATTTTAGTATTAAAAATCCCTGAGGAATAAGCAATTTATTCCCATAACCAACGTAACCGACATTTGAGAAGAATACTGCGGTTGTGAAGTCGGAAAATGCATGTTTACTAATAAAGAAAATCGATGTGGCAAAAAGAGGAATTAAAAAACCAAGAAGGACGAAGCATACATTT
>DATIJS010000096.1:0-11102 GCA_035478335.1 Saccharimonadales bacterium (SeqCode)
TATCGGGTAAAAAGGAATATTGAGTTTATCCGACAGCTTGGAATAACGGGAGAGTGCTATTTTAATGGCAAAAACAGTCGGCACCATGCCGAAATTCAATGCAGGATCTGATCTGGCAACATATGGCCTGATGTATGGAGGGCTTTTTTTAAATGCCTTTTCGTAAAGCCCTATATACTTCTCAATTATTTTGTCTGAGTTGATGATTGTCTCGACATCTTCAAATAGCGGTATGACCCGTGGATTGGTAAGGATTCCATCCAGTCTGTAAAGCGGATGCTTGAGCTTGTGCATGTCCTGATAGGCTGTTTGAATCTCAAGAATCGCCTCAGCACTGGTGGTCATCGGCAAAATAACTTCAAATAAAGGGGGAGTCGGAAGGCCAAAATGCTTGGCAACAGAGGCCGCACTGGCAAGATTCATAAAAGCTCGTCCTATTCTGAATTCTGTCTCGACTTTGGGGTTGGGGAGTCTGAATGTCAGAAAAGTCTTTTGCCCCAAGGGGTTTTTTTTGAAGAATTCAAAATGTTCGCCAAAAAGTCTTTCAAGCACAGACTCGTCAACTAGTTTTCCTTCCCAATCCCATTTGTATTCACGAATTCCGAGTTCGGAAAATGAAGAATATAGCTCGCGTGACTCATAATTTGTTCTTATGAATTCCCTGTCATGCCAGTAGGGAATGTCTGCGTGATCGGGATGTTGAGTGGCCATGGTTGCTGAAATCTGCTTTTTCATACGAATTAACGGTAGCTGAATTATAACAGATATTTTTCTATTTTTTGGGACAATGTGATGTTTATACAGCTAAGCTACTTGAGGGAAGCCGGTTACTACCTGGAGGCGGGGTAGGGAAACAACCTTACTTGTAGGAGCTTGGAATACAGGACGTCCTGTTGCTTGATCGAAATTAAACACATCATGCTCTATTACTCTATCTCTCCAACTATTATCTGTACTTAGTTTTCTATGTAAGTAAATCACATTTTCGCCTGAGTCGGTTCTAACAAAAGAAGCATGTCCTGCTCCGCCTTTATCAAGAACAGGTTCAGGATGTTTGACCCAAGATGCTGGATTCATGACATCTCCTCCTGTATATTCCAATAATCCCAGTTTATATCCTGGATTTGCCCAACTCGCATCTGCAGAATACACCAGAAAGGTTTGATCACCATTTTTAAGTACTTGTGGCCCTTCATTTATTGGAGCAATAGTCCGTTCCCAGGCGTGATCGGGTGTGGAAATCATTTGCCTTTTTCCGCTTATTGTCCAAGGATCAGACATCTCCGCGATATAAAGGTTTTGCGGAAGCAGACTTGAATCATCCTTAGTTCCTGACCATATAGCATAAAGGTCGTTGCCTTGTTGGAGGTAAGTCATATCAATTGCCCAGTGGTCATTGTGTTGGTCGGCAGGCCGTCCCACTTCATGATATGGCCCGAGTGGATCTGCGGTTTCTGACTCAAGAACATATTTTCTATGATTTTCATTTTCTCCGTCAGATGCAGCGTAGGGGATGTACCATCTCGGTTTTCCTTCGGAATTTAGTAGGTTGTGGGCTTCAGGTGCCCAAAGTTCAAAACGGTGGTCGCTTTTTTTATCTGGTGTCCAAAGCGTGACGGGTTTTGACTTCAACATTTCTTCTGGAGTTTCAAATCTGCGGACAGTAATTGATCGATCACCTCTACCTGATTGGAATAGTAAGTTAGAGTCGTCGTGGCGAACAACAAACGGATCCTGTCCAAGCAATGCATTGGTCTCCGTTAAATAACGGCGGGCGCGGCCAAGAGGTCCTCCTTCTTTTCTCACTCCATTTTGATTTTATTCCCTTTTTTTAAAACTTTGCAACAGGGAAAATTTACACAAAAAAGCATCAGGTAAACTGGGAAAACGGTCAACACCGCGGGGGAAATCGTCGCAAGTGACGAGCCGCAATGGTTGTTGGTTTTCTAAGTTTGGTTACACGCGTTGTGTAATATTTACACGTTGAGTGTACCTGATGCTTAATTGCACCTCCGGTGTCCGGAAGTTAAGTATGTCGCCCGAGGCGGAGAGGGTAAGCAAATTCTTTGCGGATTTTTATGAGAACGGGTTGTGTAATGTCCGCAAGAATGTGCCCAGTGCGCTCCAGAGCCAAGTGCAGGTTACAAAAAACCAGATGGCCAGTGTGTACTCGATAATGATCCGGAATTTCCCGCTAGCGTACCACCCAAGAAGAGTGGGAAGCCAAAACGCGCACCGGATAGCAATCCGTCTTCCGGACATGCGGATACCACGGGAATCTTTCCTGTTGCCAGGCAACATGTGTATGCAGAATACAATAAAAGCCATGATTGCATACACAATTAAGATGTATGTGCCATAGGCATGTGGCTTGGGCTGAGGACGGTAGACTTGGTCATGGATCCACTGCCAGAACCACAGAGTGGTGAGCGTGGCCCATATGTAGCCCCCGAAGCGGACGAATTCCTCCAGTTCTCCGTGGGACAGCCACCTTAAGGCCACAAAAGGCCATACAACGCCCCGTCTCAGTTGGACAATTCGAGGCGAAGTGATAGGCCTGACAGGGTTGGGGTTATTATCCGTTGCTTCAGGGATTGGTTTAATTTCTGTACAGACGGCGAGAAAACCGAAAACGCACCACTTAATGAATGTAAGCATTTGTTCCTCCTTGGAACGAGTTGGGTTGTTTGCGAATTTATCGATTTTTGCTTTTCAAGCAGATTTGTCCTAGACGGATATGATGTGGCATTACGGCGCCGCAACATTTCCGTTTTGGAATCGATCCGCTTTGAATTTTGGTAGATATACTTTCCACCAGGTGGGATATTGAATACCTCTTAGGGCAGAGGACAATAATGAAGATATGCAAAATTCCACCTAGTAGTCTTCCAGACTGTTAAGGTGCAAGCAAATTTTTTGTCATCAAAATGAGCGCGAAAATGCCCACTTGTTGGCAATTTGGAGTCTAGTACTTTTAAAATTTATTGTCAAACAGAAGCACGGAAATTTAAAGTTTAAATAATTGGTTTTTATAAAACATGCGCCCCTTGGTCTGAGAAGGTTAATTTTTTTGCGCCTTTGAAATCTATATTGCTAAAGACTGCGTTTCCAAGCATTATCATCGATGCTGCACCGCCTTTTTCTTCAATCATTTTTATTGTTTCGATAGCTTTTTTATCTCTAAGAAGACCGGAGTTTACAGCGAACTCTTTTGAAATTCTGAGAATATCTTCAAAGTTTATCTTACTGCCGGAGTTAAATAAATTCTGCAATTTTGCCAGTTCAATATCCGCAGAGCTGTTTATTTTTGGTAAAAGTGTATTATTGGAAAGTACTGATTTAGTAGGCAATTTAGTTAAATATGAATAAAAAATTGATTTATTTTCAAATGGAATTTTTATAACTTCAAAATGCGAGCTTGGTTTGAATTTTATCAAAAAACCCCCAAAATATTGATTGGTTACATCTCCAAGTCCCGTTTGATTTTCAACCTCTGCAATGTGGGAAATTATGGCCAGTTGTTTGTTGGATTTTTTAAGACCCAGTAGTTTTTTTATTGCATATGCTGCTGCCAGAGCACTTGCACCGCTTAGACCAAATCCTGCACCAAGCGGCAAGGGAGAAAAAAGGTTTACGGTTATTTTTTCTTTTGTCAGCAACTCAATAATTTGCCTAACTGTCGGGAAGTTGATTTTTTTTCCGTTAAAAAATATTTCTGAAGTTTTGGATTTGCTGACCTCTGCAATAACACCTTCTCTCAGGGTAAATCCAAAACCAAGTGAGCCCGCCCAGCGGGGATTTTTGTCTGGACAGATTTTGAAAACGCAGCTTATGTTGGCCGGCGCAAATGCTTTGATTTTTGACATAATATTTATTGGTCGAGTTTATTAAATTTGTCATTCCCGTGAAAACGGGAATCTAGCAATAAAAACTTGGATCCCCGCCTACGCGGGGATGACATATGTAAGATTAGATACAAATATAATCAATGATCGATGATGCGATATTTTGCTTGGTATTCAAATCTATTTTTTTGGTTTTACCATTTTTCAAAACAATAACCACCTCATTTGTGTCAGATTGGAAACCGCGATAAGGTTTGCCAATCTCGTTTGCGATGATTGCATCGGCATGACTAGCTTTTATTTTTTGCTTTGCTGATTTCATTAGATCATTCTCATTTAACCCATATTCAGCCTTGAATGCAATCAATTTTATCTTGGGATTTAGTTTTTTAATTTGATCTATTATTTTGCCAGCCGGAATAAGTTTTAAATTTACTGCTTTTTTGCTATCAAGCTTGCCTTGAATTTTATCTTCCAATTTAAAGTCTGAAACAGCAGCAGTATGGAAAATAATGTCGCATTCAGGCACATATTTGTTGATGAGCTGTTCCAATTCTTCGGCTGTATCAAATGTGACTTCTTTAATTAGATAGCGTGGTTTTACAGAGCTATTTGCCCTCAACAGGAGGACATCAGCACCGCGTAGAAAGCATTCCTCAGCCAGCGCAACACCCATTTTTCCTGAGCTTTTATTGATTATAAATCTTACTTCATCAATTTTTTCCTGAGTCCCTCCTGATGTGATAATAATTTTTTTACCTTTTAGAGAGTCAGTATGATTAAGCTGTCTGATAATTTCCTGTTCAATTACTGAAATATTTTCAAGTCTTCCTTTTCCCTCATATCCACAAGCAAGCATTCCTTCTGTCGGTTCGATAATTTGTACTCTTTGAGATTTAAGTTTAGCCAAATTTTCAACAACTGAGTGGTTGTTCCACATGTTGACATTCATCGACGGGCAAATGATAAGAGGTTTGGTCAGAGCGAGCGCTGTTGTAGTCAGAAAATCATCAGCAATTCCATATGTCAGTTTGGCAATAATATTGGCGGTTGCCGGGCAAATAACCATCAGATCAGCCTTGTCAGCAAGTGCAATATGTTCAACTCTTCTGGATTTTAAGACATCTTTGTAATTAAATTTATCTTTGAATAATTCAATTGCGACCTCATTACCTGAAGCTTTTTCAAATTCAGAGGGGGATACCATGAGGGATGCGCTTTTGGTCATGATGACAAAGACATCTAAGTTTTCTTTTTTAAGTAGCTCAATTAACTCAAGCGATTTGTAAGCAGCAATCCCGCTGGTTATACCTAAAATTATCGTTTTTTTATTTATGATTTTCATGTGATGCTATTTTAGCAGATAAAAGCAGATTTGATTGATTTTGTCACTTTGCGAAATCATTCGCATTATTGAGGCTCTTAGTCAATAATTGTCGCTCTAGTTATTTGACACAATTCCCATATTTTGATAAATTGATACATTCCACTATGAAACTTTTTCTTAAAAAAACCAGCACAATTGTTTTTTTAACAGCGTTGATAGGCACGATGGTAGGACAATATCTTCCCAGGATACCAAATATGATTTTTGCTGCATCAAGCGCTCCTTCAGTTCAGGTTACTCCTATAAATTCGTCCTCAAGTAAGCTAAGCGTTACTTTTTCAGAATCTGTAACCGATGGTGATATTGCTGATTTTGAATTGTTTGATGGCAGTAATCAAAAAGTGTGGCAGCGTTATAGCAATATCGGATCAGACAATTACGCTATGACGGTAAATAATTTGCCAAATGGAACATATAAATTAAACGTTGGCTTATTTAAACCGAATTGGGCAAGTAACTATGGATGGTATACAGGCATAGCAACATTGACATTTCCTACAACTGGCACTACTCAAGTGAGTGTAAGCCCAACCCAGACTGCTTCGGTAACAAGCGGAACATCAACGCCTACCAATGCTCCTGTTTTGACCCCAACTCCAACGCCGACTCCGATTGTCCAGCAATCTATTGCTTTGAGCAATGCTCAATCTGCTTATAACAGCTGGAGGGCAAAATACGTTGTCTCAGTTGATCCGGTATCTTCTAGAGTTATTAGGCCCGAAAATAACAATGATACAGTGAGTGAGGGGATTGGTTACGGAATGCTTTTGAGTGTATTCGCAAATGATCAGGCCATTTTTGATAAATTATGGCAATATGGGCAAAAATATTTGGACGGGAAAGGATTGATGAATTGGAATATTGACTCCAAGGGCACAGTGATCGGGACAGGGTCAGCCACAGATGCCGATGAAGATATTGCGTATGCACTTATAAAAGCAAGTCAAAAGTGGGGAGGAAATGGCTATGATACTGCTGCTAAAAAACTGATAAGCGCTATAAAAACAAATGAAGTAGGCGGTAACAACTATTTAAATCCTGGAGATAACTGGGGAACTACAAGCATTATGAATCCGTCATATTTGGCTCCATCATATTACAAGGCGTATGCCTCATTCACAGGGGATTCCCAATGGAACACGATAGCAAGCGCGAATACTACTTGGCTTCAGAAAGCAGCAAATTCAAGCACGGGTTTACTTCCTGATTGGCTTAATGCTGATTTTTCACCAGCTGCTGTGAACTGGGATAGTCATCAAAAGGACTTTTATTATGACGCTGTGCGGGTGCCAATACGCCTACTTATGAGTTATAAATATGACTCAGATAACGTTTCTCAAAGCATATTGAATAAAGAGGCATCATTTTTTGCATCCGTTGGGGTTGATAAGTTAGTTAGTGGCTATACTGTAGGAGGCTATCCTATTTCAAGCTATCTTGACACTACTTTTTTAAGTGGATATGCGGCGGCTGGGCAGGTAAATAGTGCCTCGTCTTTCGCCCAAAGCAGTATGTCCAAACTTGTATTGGATCAGCCAACCGGATATTTTGGAACAACATTGCGAGTCCTCACATTATTCATCGCAAGCGGAGCAAATTAAACCTATAATTCTTACGAATCCCTTACTGTCTTTTCATGATTGCTTAGCTGGATTTTGCTTTAATCAATTTTTACTAGATTGCTAGATTTAAATCCGGATAAATATGAAAACGAAAATAATTTATTTTTTAATACTGATTTTGTTTATTTTTTCTGTATCTCCTGTGAATGCCGAGACACCCACCCCTTCGGCATCATTATCTCCTTCGCCCAGCCAGGATCCGTCTGTATCACCCTCGCCATCGCCCTCTCAATCGCCCCAACCCACAATTTCTGTAACTCCTGTGCAGCCAAGTCCTGTTATAGTTAATTTTCCGGAATCAACAAATCAGCAAAATCAATCTGATAATAGCAATAACAACAATAATTCAGGCAAATCAACGCCAACTCCCTTTTTGGTTCCACTTCATACAGAATCAAATAGTCAGCTCAGCGTATATTCTCAAACCGATTTGACTCCCACACCAACAGTCATTCCGACTCCAAAACCTATTCTGGGCGTATTAAACAATGCAGGTATGGGAAATGATTTGAGCAGCAATTTGTATGCTTCTGAGAATTTATCACCATTTGTCACAAAATTTTTGACAGTGCTTTCATGTTTACTTTTTGTATCCGGATTGCTTTTGTTTAATTCAGAGCGGATTGAGGATTTTATAAGGGGCATGAGGCCAAGCCGGATCGAGAATGAGTCATTTTTCCAGCGATATGACAATGTATGAAAAGAATTATTGGCTTTATCTTAATTGTTGCAGGATGTGCGCTTATGATTTTTGTAATCTATAAAAATAGTATTTATTCCAAGCGTGTTCACACTTTTTCAGCATATTCTTTTTTGCAATCAACCTGGGAGAAATATAAGGATCAATACATCAATCAGGATGGGCGGGTATTGGATCATAGTCAATCAGACATAACAACATCAGAGGGGCTGTCTTATGCATTATTGCGCTCGGTTTGGATTGATGATCAGGATGAATTCGATAAAGTCTGGAATTTTACAAATAATACAATGAAACGACCAAAAGATAATTTATTCGGCTGGAGATTTGGAAAATTAAAAAGCGGAAAGTATGGGTTTATTGAGCAGGGTGGGATAAATTCTGCAGCAGATGCGGATTCGGATATCGCCCTTTCATTAATCCTGGCATCTGAGAGATGGAGCAAAAAGGAATATAAAGACGAAGCATTAAAAATATTAAGTGATTTGTGGGCGATAGAAACAGTCAATGTTAATGGCAAGCGGTATTTGATTGCCGGAAATTGGGCGAATAACCCCAATGGAATTATTGTCAATCCATCGTATTTTTCACCCTATGCATACAGGGTATTTGCAAAAATAGATAAAAAACATGATTGGGAAAGTTTGATAGAGCCGGGGTATGAGCTGTTGGTAAATTCATCTGATGCAAATCTGGATAAGGATAAATCGGTTGATCTTCCTCCTGATTGGCTCGGAATTGACAAGAAAACAGGAGATTTACTGGCAACAGGAAATCCGTCACTCAGTACAAATTATTCATATGACGCGATACGTGTTCCTTTCAGAGTTGCACTTGATTACAAATGGAATAAAGAAGCAAAGGCTAGTGATTATCTCAAAATCATGTGTAAATTTTTAATTGATCAATATCAAAAAACGGGAAAGCTGGGAAGTGTTTATTCTCATAATGGTGATTTGATTAATTCTCAGGAGAGCCCGGCATTTTATGGAGCAAGCATCGGCTGTTTTGATGTAGGCAATACAGATATTGGAAAGAGAATATATGAAGAAAAAATAGTAAGACTTTATTCCAATACTGATAACGAATTTAATCGGGACATAAGTTATTATGATCAGAACTGGCTATGGTTTGGGGCAGCAATGCATCAGAATTTATTAACAAACTATGCAGAATAATTCAGCAAAACCAACAATACATTCCGGAAAAATTACAAGACTCCAGCTAATGCTAAATATGCTGATTGCAGGAGTGTATTTCTCGTGGTGGTTTTTGCCCGGTCATGTTGGGAATCCATATTTATATAATTTATTGCTTTTTGGGGAGATCTACCACATTCTTCTTTCTTTTATGTTTTGGTTTACGATCTGGCCAACTGACAACACTCATCCGGTAGCTCCGTATTCCCCTCATTTTGTACCAAGTGTTGATATTTTTATTACTGTCACTGGGGAGCCTGTTTCAGTGGTCGAGAAAACAATAATCGCTGCCAAAAGAATTAATTACCCGAATTTTAAGATACATGTTTTAAACGATGGTTGGGTTGCGAAAAAAGATAACTGGAATGACATAGAGCTTTTAGCCGCAAGAGAAGGAGTTAATTGCATTACACGTAAAATTCCGGGGGGTGCAAAGGCGGGAAACATTAACAATGCACTAAAGTTGACGAGTGGGGAGATCATAGTTGTATTCGATGCAGACATGGAGGCAATTCCTACCTTTTTGCAGAAAGTTATTCCTTACTTCCGGCGCGAGGAAGTTGGTTTCGTACAATCTCCGCAATATTATAAAAACTATGCAAAAAATACCATAACTGCCGGAGCGTGGGAGCAGCAGGAGTTTTTCTTCGGGCCGATTATGCGGGGGAAAGAGAAGTCAAATTCATCATTCATTTGCGGAACCAATTTTGCGATCAGACGCGAGGCTTTGGATCAAGTTGGCGGAATGAATGAGAAAAATATCGCTGAGGACTTTCTCACTTCTCTTGCGATTCATCAGAAGAAATGGGTTTCTTATTATGTTCCTGAAGTTTTGGCCGTTGGTTTGGCTCCTGAGGATCTATATTCATACAATAATCAGCAGAACAGATGGGCTAGGGGCACTCTGGAGGTTTTATTTGGGCATAACCCGATTTTCAAAAGAGGGTTGTCTTTTGGGCAAAGAATTGAATATCTCTCATCAGCATTATTTTATTTTAACGGCTTAATTGTTCTGATAGATATGTTGATGCCTGTTATTTATTTGGCATCAGGTATCATGCCTGTTGCCGCAACAACTACATCATTTGCTATATTTTTCATACCGTTTATGGCAGCCAATCTTTTTACGCTTTATAAAATAGGCGACTCGGCGCTAACATTTCGGGCCATTTCATTTACTCAGTCAAGCTGGTATCTGCAGCTTCAGGCGCTATTTTCTGTTATATTGAGGCGAAAAACAGCTTTTGCCGTGACCTCAAAAAGCGGTTTGAAAGGGGATTTTCGTTTTCTTGTTTATCCGCATTTATTTTATATCGGGAGTGCTTTTGCAGCTATGTTTGTGGCGGTTTTTCGAGAAGGATTTAGTCCGGCAGTTATAACCAATATTTCATGGGTGCTTTTTAACTGCATAATGTTTTTGCCATTTATCTTTTCTGCCTTTAAAGTTCCCTCTGAATCTGAAGAAAAGACAGCTCATTTAATCAAAGCCGGTTTATCGTTTAATCCATGAACACTTTAGTCGTCGGATCAGAACCAAAAACAGAGGAAGCAGCTAATTCTGTCGGTTTTTTTGCGTGGATTGCATTCTTGGGGATTTTGATTGTTGACTTTATATTTAACATATATCAACTTTTATCCCAATCAATCAGACTTGATGAAGCTCAATCCATCTGGGCATCTACCAAGCCGGTAGTTGGGATTCTCGGGTATCTTTCGCAGGATGTTGCTGCACCTCTTTATGCTCTGCTTTTGCATTTTTGGATACAGGTGTTCGGTCCTGATATAATGCTTGCCCGCATTTTATCTCTTATCTTTTTATTAATGACTCTTCCTGTTTTGTATCGTTTGGCCCGCGAATCAAGCAATAAAAAAGTAGCGATGTTAACAGTTATTCTTTTTTCGCTTTCACCCTTTATCATGTGGTACACGTCTGAAGCACGTATGTATACGCTTTTTACTTTCGTGACCTGCCTGAATCATCTCTTCTTTCTCAGACTGATAAAATCAGATGGAAAAAAGGGAGCCGGCGGATATTTAATTTCAGCTGTACTAGGGCTTTATACGCACTATTTTTTTGTATTTTTGCTTATTACGCAAGCTGTATATCTTGCTATAGTTTGGTTTCTTAACGTTCTGTCAGAAAATGGCAGTGCTAAAAGTTTGACCTCTAGAATTTTGAAATATAAGTCTCAGCCATTATTTATCGGAAAATTGATGATTTTATCATTCTATTTTTTCGCTCCCTGGCTTATATATGTTATGTCAAGAGGTGGTGCTCAGACTACTCAGCCTCTTATATCATCTCCAACTACTTATAATATATTTCAGGCATTTGTTAATTTTTTATTT
>DATIJS010000097.1:0-2081 GCA_035478335.1 Saccharimonadales bacterium (SeqCode)
AGCTGCTCACCATGAAGTAGCGGTGGTTGAACAAGAGAAAGAACTAGCTCATCTTGATATGAATGATCTTGATGTGCCGGCGTTCATGAGGAAGAAGGCGGAAGAGATACAGAAGTAGAATTGTTTATTAAGGGGACCATAGCAGGTCCCCTTAAACCCCTTAATTCATTTATTTTTAATTAAATTCCTAAGCGCAAGATTCATTTTTTTACATTCATTAGTCTCGTAGTTTCATAGGGACGTTGTCCCTATAACCCTACCAGGCAGCGTGCCTGGACCCATTATCGTCGCTAAATTACGGCCCACCTTGCCAACTTCGTTGGCTGCGGGAACCTAATTTGCGCTCCTATAGGTACTTTTTACCGTGCCATCGTGACGTCCCGGGTCAGGGACCCGCTGACGCACGAATGGGTTTTTTGCTCATGAGAAAGTTAACTATAAAAAAGAAGAGTAGTGATCGTGATGAAAATCAACAAAAAACAAACCCCTTAAACAACCTCCATTTTGCCTTTAAATCGCTGAATTCCATAATTCTCCTTTCCTTGTCAAAGTATTCATATAAATAACCAATTTTCTCATGACGGCAACTATGGCAACCTTAAAGGCCTTGCCGGTATCAATAAGCCGTTGATAAAAGTGCTTTATCACAGAATTACACGTTATTGCTGAAAGAGCAGCCATATACAGAACACGCCGGATTGGAGCTCTTCCGCCGTTAATTCTTGCGTGGCCTTTTAAGTTTCCACTTTGTTTGATGTAGGGAGCAACACCAACCAAAGCAGCTGCTTGTTTATTATTTATTTTTCCTAGTTCGGGTAACATTGCCAACATTGTTGCTGCGGTTGTATCTCCTACGCCAGGAATAGAAGTAATTATAGTTGCCTTATTTTGCGAATCTTGATCGGTTTCAATCAAAGCATTGATATGTTTTGTTAGATTGTTTAACTGTTTTTCCAAAAAATTCAGATTTTTTGTTAAGAAAGTATGGCAATCAGGGTCAAAGCTTTGTTGTAATTGTGCTTTTACAGCAGTTATTGAAGTGTTTATTGATGTCCTGAGAGTAACAAAACTTTTGAGTTTTTCATTGTTATCTGATAACTCAATAGCTTCATAAGAACTACATTTTTTGGATGCAAATAAGGCAATCATTTTTGCATCAATTTTGTCTGTTTTTGCCTTAATACCCTCAGAAGCAATAAATGCTTTAATGCGTCTTGGTTCAACACGCCACACCTTATAATTAGCTTGGCGTAGCGTTTTATACATCAAGCGCTCATAACCTCCAGTTGCCTCACAAGCGACTTGTCCAATGTTGTACTGAGCTAATAACTTCTCTAATTCTGTAATCCCTGTAGCTGAATTTGCAATACGCGCTGATTTCCCTATTTGGTGTAAATGGATATCAAGATGTTTTTTTGAAACATCGACACCGACATCGATAGATGATAACGTGACCATAATATCTCCTTGGCCTTGTATACGGACTCTGGGTCCAATTGATCGTTCAAGGTATGATATTGATAGTTAGTAGGACCTAAACTACTCACCGGTCTTGACGACCATGGTTGAAGACAGGTTCCTACTAACTTTCTCCCAAAAACTAGCTTTCTAAGTTCATTGCCTGTATTGCAACAATTCCTAGATTAAAATTATCATACAAGGTTGAAGCTGGCCCGACCGGCCATGGAGGTCTTTTTATATGCAGCGAAGCTGCTTTATAAGATTGCGAGGCCTGCCGAGCGCTCTTCCAAATAGTGCGCGGGCGTTTAACTGGCCGAATTAGTCCTTCGACGAGCTCCCAGCCTTCGCATAAAGCTACGGCGGGCAAGCAGGATGAGGAACTCCATTCGGGTCCCAACTGAAGCAACGCGCAAGTTGGGTAAGCTGATGAGCGGAGAAGGACTTGGAGGCCGTGATCCGGCCGCGCTGGGATTTCAAAGGGCAAAGCCCTTGATGAATGGGGGTATGGAGGTGTTTGCATAACACCTCCATGAAAAATTACGTAGCTTTAAAAAATAAAGAGAGAATCTTGTGTTAAAAAATTGGCCTAAAGAAAAAAACTATTTAAAAAAAGAATCTTG
>DATIJS010000098.1:0-17627 GCA_035478335.1 Saccharimonadales bacterium (SeqCode)
GGCTTTCCAACTGCAAATTTGGCAATTAATAAATCAACCCCCTCAGGCATATTTGTATCCATTACCAAAATCAAAAATGATACATATAATTCAATTACTTTTATAGGAACAGCTGACACTTTTGATGAGACTGATTTTGTAGCCGAAACTTATATATTAAATTTTGATCAGGATATCTATGGTGAGGAAGTTGAAATTAATATCTTGCAAAAACTCCGTGACAATCAGAAATTTGAATCTGTTGAAATGTTGACTGAGCAAATGAAGATAGATAAAGAGGAAGCAGAAAAGTTCTTTAGAGAACATATCCGATAGTCAAGGTATTGTCCCCAAATTTTTTATAAGTTAAATTTTCAAGTCGTAGTGCTTCAGAAATATTTTTTATACCATCCCCGGCAATTGCGCTCACTGAACTGATTCCTCCAATTAAAATTGGTGCATGGAATGCGTATACTTTGTCAACCAATCTTGCGTCAGCAAAACTTCCCAATACGCTTGATCCTCCCTCAACAAAAATGCTAATAATTTCTCTATTTTTAAGTTCTTCCATAAGATTTTTCAAATCAATACCATTTGTATTAAATTTGATCAATTCTAAACTCATCTGTTTTAATTTTGCTTCCTTTTCTTTATCAGCATTAATTGTGGTTACAATTAACACGTTTTTATCTCTCAAAACTTGAGCATTCAATGGAATTTTCAAAGTTGAATCAAGGATTATACGCAGAGGATCATTTTTTCCTTTTATTTGCACACCCAAGTTTGGATCATCAACAATAACAGTATTCACTCCAATCAAAATTGCATGATACTTACCTCTCAGCAATCTTGCAAAATTTCGGGTTTTATCATTGGTAATCCATTTAGAGTTGCCTGTTCGTGTTGCTATTTTACCATCAAGGCTTGATGCAAATTTAATAGCAACAAACGGACGATTTTTCTCATAGAATGTAAAAAATTGCTCATTTAATATTCTAGATTCTTTTTCCAGAATACCAACCGTAACATCTATACCCGCATCTTGTAATTTTTTAATACCTTGACCATCAACACCTAAGTTTGGATCTTGAGTTGAACAGACTACTCTTGAAATTCCTGATTTAATTATAAGATCAGTACAAGGTGGTGTTCTTCCATGATGATTGCACGGCTCAAGATTGACATACATAGTTGATCCATTTAAATCTTCACTGGAATCCTCAATTGCTACACGCTCAGCGTGGATATAACCTGCCTTTTGATGATAACCTTTGGCTATTATCTTTTCATCTTTAACTATCAGGCAGCCAACCATTGGGTTGGGGAAAGTCAGTCCTTCTCCCTTTTTGGCAAGCTTTAGAGCTTTGGTAAGAAAGAATGCATCGTTATTCATTTATTTTTAATATGTGTCCAAGTTTATTTTTCTTAGTAAGAAGATAATCTTTATCAATCTTATTAGATCCGACGTCAAGAGATATTCGCTCAACTATCTTAATTCCATAATTATTTAATTGCTTAACTTTATCGGGATTGTTGGTCAGAAGATTTATTTCTTTGACTTTTAAGTCCATAAGAATATCAGCGGCAATCTTATAATCTCTCGCATCAACAGGTAAACCAAGCGCATTTTGTGCGTCAACCGTATCCAGTCCCTCTTCCTGAAGCGCATAGGCTTTTATCTTATTCTCAAGCCCGATGCCACGCCCCTCCTGATTGAGATAAATAATAATACCTCGTCCTTTTTTCCCGATCATAGCCATACTTTTGTGAAGCTGATCCTGACAATCGCATTTAAGCGAGGAGAATGTATCTCCTGTCAGGCACTTGGAATGAATTCTTGTCAAGACGGGACTACGTGAAAGATCACCTATTGTCAAAACGGCGTGTTCACAATTATCTGCACCGGATTTGTAAACATATATTTCAAAATTTCCGTATTTGGTCGGTAAAAAAGCTTTTGCTACATTTTTCATATCAGTCTTTTTTATCCTGCTGTCTAAGATCACTGATCACTTGAATTATCTGAACTGCAGATCGCGCAGCTTCTTGTCCTTTTATGACTAAATGCTTCTGAAAAAACTTAATATGCTCAGAATTAGTTTCGTCAAACTTTTGCGGAGTAAGAACTACAGATAAAACAGGTGTTTTTGTTTCAAGTGAAACCTTCATTATCCCGTCCAAAACAGTCTGTGCAACGAACTCATGACGGTATATTCCGCCATCAACAACAAGTCCAAAAGCGATCACAGCGTCAAATTCACCGCTCTGAATAATTGTTTTTGAAACAAGCGGTATTTCAAGACTGCCGGGAACATTAAAAAGTTTAATATTTTTTTCTGTGTCAACGCCAAGCTCTTGCAGTTCTGATTTGCATGAATTAACGGCTACATTGACAAGATCTTCATGCCATGATGCAGCTACAAAAGCAATTTTGAAATCTAATTTCTTGTTTTCTTTTTTAATCATAATTTATTTAAATTTTTTTCAACGTATTTTCCCAGTATATCTGTTTCAATATTAACCATATCTCCCAATTTTGCCGTATATAGCATAGTATTTTTCCAGGTAAACGGGATTACACCAACTGTAAATGAATCAGCATTTACACTGATCACAGTTAAAGAAATTCCATTTATTGTAATCGATCCTTTTTCAACAACCTGATTTTTGAGACTTTGTGAAAGCGCAATCATAAATATCCTGCTATTCCCATCGTTTTCAATTTTTAAAATCTCGCCTGTTGAGTCAATATGTCCTTGAACTATGTGCCCTGAAAGAACTTCAGACATAGTTACGGGCAGTTCAAGATTGACAATATCTTCTTTCTGAAGAGACCCCAGAATAGTTTTGGATGCAGTCTCAGGCATGATTTCTACTGAAAATGTGTTACTCTCCGGCTTTTCAATAACCGTCAAGCATGCGCCATTAACCGATATGCTAGTTCCCTTTTCCAATTTTTTACAGAATTCATTTTCTGCTTCAAAAACAAAGAGAGCATTATCTTTTTTTTCCAATTTTCCCAGATCTTTTATGATTCCTGTAAACATAACACAAAAAAGCCCCGTCATACGGGGCCAAAACGCTACAACTGTAACGCATACTTCTTTCTTCTATCCCGACTGTACGGTCGCTGTCTGAGTTTCACAGACTCGTTCCCGACGTAACGTCGGGGTCGTGGAGTATAACCACCGATTTTGACTTCCTGTTTAAGGTCACAAAACCCCGAAAGAGTATGTTAAGGATAGTAAAAATGTGAGCTAAAGTCAACCGGAAGTTTGCAAAAGAAGAATTTTTTTATCTAGGCCCTGCCTCTGATAAATCGCAGTAGAAACATAATAATTGCAACAACAAGTAATATGTGGATAAATTCTCCTGCAATATGAAAAGTGAATCCCCCGAGCCACATAATCAGAAGAACGATTGCAATAATTTGAATCATATAAATACTATTTTGACTGTTTTATGTTGACATCAATGCTCTTTGGGACATTAACCTGGACTCCGCTGTTTGCAGTTAAGTTACGGAGATATGGAAGACCATAAACAAAAAATAGAAAAGCAAATACAATTAAAACAATTACTCCTATTAGAAAACCGGTCCCATTGCCACCGTTTGAATTATTACTCGGAGCAGGATTAATTACCGTAACTTTTTCTGAAGAAGAATCTGTTTCACTCATGCTTGAATGAAGTATAGGCGCTTATGTGATAATACACAATAGGTCAACTTCGAATGCCTGCTGCTTGAATTAAAAATTGAAAGTACTATAATACTCTAATTATGTCAGAAGCACCGAGATTTCCGAGAACTAAAAAAATTATAAGAACGCAGCGGAGCGTTTTGCTTAGCCTGGCTGTTTCTGCTGCATCTCTTGGTGTTTGCGCAGTAGGAACAAGTCGGCAAACTGACTGTTTTGAAGAATTACAGAGAAAGCATGGTGTTGCAGAATTTAGCCAACTCCCAAAAAAAGTAGTCGACAGTTCTGGCTGTCTTTCTCCATTAAATACAGGCGGCTTATTGGGCTCTGAGGTAGGTTTAGTATCTGCTGCTGTTTTATATGTTAGAAACAGAAGAAAAAGAGAATTTACTGAAATAATTGAATCGAACTATCCAAACTTCGAAAATTAGTATTCCACCTAATGATGTTCCAATTGCTTTCAGCCCTATTAGCGCTGTAGTTTAGCTTGCCTCGAGGAGTACCCAGTTTTTCGATACGTAGGGCTCACTACATGCGTTGCGGTTAAAGCAGCATGGCCTTCTCATTCCGCGGTTCAGCTTATCAAGCATCACATCCAGATGTTTTTGGCGCGTTTCCGCAGTCTTTACAGCGCGTACCCAGCGTATCCAATCCCAACGGGCACTGGGGGTAATATCTTTCCATAAAACTTCAGCTTTGGTAGAGGTAGAAAGTGCATTTTTTACATCTTCTGGTACTTCGGGTTCTATCCATTCTTTAGTCGGTTCAAGTGAGACTTCTACTGTATCTCCTGCAGCTGCATGAGCGTCTTCAAGTAACTTTTCATCTGGACGGAACCAATGGCCTGGTTTTTTCCCTGCTCCATATATCCCATCAGGCTCAAGCAAGGCTTTAAAGGGAATGCTATTCAAAGTGCCTTTAACCATTATCATTCCACGCGATGGAAGCTTTGCTGAGGCATTCTCAGGTAGCCTGAGAATAGTCCACGAGTTGATTTTAAATAATTTAGTTTCAAAACGGATTGCCGACATATTTTCTTTTGGCACAATCAAGTTTGTATTGTGGGTGGGCTAGTGGACATATTCACTAACCAATCCTTACAACTTGATTATAGCTTAGAAGATATGAAAATTCTATACTCCAACCTAAATTTTCTCCTCTACAGGCATAAATAGACTACCTCTGTTATTTATTAAACGCATGATGCTTTTCCCCTGAAATGTGTAGCGGGTCAACATGGATACTCGCATTGGAAATATATGGCAACTCGTGCAATAAATCATGCGATATGTTGCTTGCTATATCGTGCCCTTGTTCAACTGATAGCTTTGGGTCAACAGCTACATTTAGCTCAGCGTGGATTTTGTGTCCAATCCATCTTACTCGTGTTTCTGTAACTTCCTCAACGCCTTTTACATGAGAGGCAATGTGTTTTATTTCATCAATTACTTTGGGGTCTATTCCATCTAAAACCCTTGCAAATACTTCTTTAGCTGATTCCCAAGTTGTTTTAAGAATAACTATGGAAATTAGAATACCGACAAGTGGGTCTGCAAGAGGAAACCCGAGCCAAACACCTATTGCTCCAAGTAAAACCGCCAGACTTGACCAGCCATCAGTTCTTGCATGGTATCCATCAGCAATTAGAGCCTGACTATGAATTTGATTGCCAATGCGGATACGGAATATAGCTGCTCCTTCGTTTATGGCAAATCCTACCAAAGAAGCCAAAGCAACAACCCACAAATGACTTACTGTTTGGGGATGGAATATACGATTTACAGAAATATAGAGAGTATATACGACACTGACCAGCATAAAAACTACAATAATTATTCCAGCTATATCTTCAACTCGTCCATAACCATATGTAAATTTCTTGTTTGCCTTTCTTCGCCCTAATACAAAAGCAGTCCCGAGCGGTATTGCTGTTGCTGCATCACCAAAATTGTGAATGGTATCAGAAAGAAGCGAAACACTCCCCGAGAGGAGTACCACAATTAGTTGAAATAATGCTCCAAAGAATAGGACTATAGAAGACCATTTGACAGCCCACAAACCTTTTCCTGAGGTAAGAGATGGGTCAATAACTCCGTGAGTGTGTCCGTGCTCTTTATCGTGACTATGCTCTTTTGTATGCGAGTGTTCCTTACTTTGCATTTATTTCCTTTCCTTTGAGTATAACAGACTTACTTTTCTTTATATATTCGCAAGACTGGTTTTCCATTGATATTCTCAAGGGGAAAATATGCTTCATGCGTTTTGGTATTTATGCTTATAGAGTGAGCTTTGTCTGCAAAAAAAGATTGTCCTAATTTCCTAACATTATTTCTTTCAATACTAAAAAAGGCTACAACTCCACTTTCTGCTGCTACATATAGCCGATGAAATGCTGGGTCAAAGGCTAGCACATCAGCACCAGAGCCAACTGTATCGGTAAATACTATTTTTTTTATATCCAAATCAAATACAATAATCTTATCATTATTTTGGCAGGTAATAAGTGCGTAATGAGTTACCTCGTCTATATAAAAACCATGCGGATGAGAGCAGTTTATAGTCGGGTATTTGGTAACAATTTTATTGGACTTTGGGTCAATTTCAACCAATGTATTATCCTGACCGCTTACAGAATAAATATTCTTTGATACTGGGTCATAATGTGTGTTGCCGACAGAACCACCAACTGGTATATCAACAATGTGCTCATTCTTCACTCCATCAATGACTGTTACTGTACCCCCGTTTTCATTTGTCACAAACACCCTTTTTGTATTTGGGTCGTAAGCTATACCATCTGGCGTATCCCCTGCTTGAATGTACTTGATTACCTTTAATGTATTTTCATCAATAACAGCAACCTCATTACTACCCCCAACCCCTACAAAAACCTTATTAAGACTTGGAATAGCTAAAATACCATATGGGCTTGAATTAATGGGAATGTCTTTAATTATCTGTTGCTGATTCAGGTCAAATACATGAACCATATTTGAACCAAGATGTGATATAAAGAGAAGATTTGTTTCGTAGTCTATGCTTTGATAGTCCAACCTGTTTGCTCCACCTGTTAGTGGAATATCTTTTATTTGCCGAAGTTCCAAGTTTGAAGGGCCAGACTTAGATGTATCACTTCCTAAATTCTGAAAAATATGAGTATTTCTTACAAAAAATAATAGTAGAAGCAGAAATACGGAAACGATACTTAACGCTTTTTTGCTCATAATAAATGCGTTCTAAGTCAAATCTGGGTGGCGTACCGGTCTCGAACCGGCGACCTCCAGCTCCACAAGCTAGCGCTCTAACCAACTGAGCTAACGCCACCATATAACTCGATTATTTCCTTTGCCCATTTTACAACATCTTCAACTCTGGCGCCAGTAGGTTGCACTTTAACCCAAAGTTCTAAGTTCTGTATTCGATTATCATTTCTGATTCCGTTTTTATTGTGTACATTTTCGAATGGAAGAAGATATCTTCCAAGTTTCTTCTCCATGATTAAGCGGTGTTCATATATTCGTCCTTCTTCGCAGTTTGGATGAGCTCTAAAATACACATACATATAGCCATCTCTACTGACATGCTTGGTTTTGGAAAATGGATATTGTTTACTTTTGCTAAAACATGCCACACATAATTTAGATTTACGTTGTTTTAAATTCCCACACATTGAACAAAGAACTTTATATGACTTTTTCCTACAACTTGAACAAGTAAGATGCCTACTAGAGGATTTAAATTTGTTATTGCATTTATGGCAAATTTTCATGGAGCTAGTGCAGTGCTTATGTGGACTTGATGTCAATGAGTATAATTAGTAAAAACTGTTTATCCAGCTCCACAAGCTAGCGCTCTACCACTGAGCTACACCCACCAAATACAGGTATAAGTATATCAATTCAGAACGCACGATTAAAGTATCGTTTGTTAAATATTTAAAACTTTCATTTTTACCAATTTAAACAATAAATTTTGGTTCCATGACGAAATATATGTTATACTTCATTACTATGGGAGAGCCACTTGCATATTCATTTGCACCAGACTTCAAAGTGCCTAAAGAACCTATTTCATCAGGAGAACCATTATTATTTCGCGGTCACCGTTTACTAATGCTTTATCAGATCACTGTTCAAGGATATACTCCGGATGGAGTTGCCCGTGCTACACGTAAAAAAATAGCCCGCGGATCGTGCCCTTTTACAAAATTTGGGCTGGATTATAGAGTAGATGCCCTTGGCCCATCAGATATTCACGCTCAAGAATTTGAATCTGATGCAAGCAGTGCGCTAAGAACATTTTTGGAGGCAGCCAGTTCTCATCCAGTAATACTAGCTGAAGACATACCTGATAAATTATGTGCCGCATTATCCAAAGGTGCCCACTGCGATAAAGTACCAAGTATTCAAGCAGCGGAAACGCCTGTTCGAGACGCCCATTATTTAAATGCCTTTCTCCAATTTGCCCGGAAACTTAAAGGTCCAGGCGGTTTAAAGCCTGAAGATATTACAGTGATAGATGGCGTAGCTTCATATTCAAATGCAGAACCGCGGGAAGTCCACTTGATTTTAACTACAGCCGGGGTAATAAAGAAAGTTTTGCCCAGATATCCGGAACTTAAAGAAAAAGCCGATGGTATGGCACGCTTTGGTCCCCATACCGTTGAAGAGAGGCTTTGGACAAAATTTTAGACTTCATAGGCTGCGCTTGGGGCATCTTCAGACTCTGCTAATTCTTCATAAATCTGATCCGTGTCATATTCTTCCCCATGAGTCAATACATTATCCTTTTTTTCCTCATCATATTCTTTTTCATGTCCTTTTATCCCTTCGTATATCGCTTGTGCAGCCAATTCCTTGTCTTCGTTATAAGTATAAAAAACCTTTCCGCAATAAGGACATGTGTGTGAATAGTACATAAATTATCTTGTTATGATTTTAGTATAATGTATTTGATTCAAATTGCAATATTTGAGTCTGGTATGAATAAGCTACATAATTTTGCAACAGGATATGTACTCGAAATCTGTGCAATTATCATATTTCCATTTTCTATTGTTTTGGGGGTTTTAAAATTCATACTTCCGCTTGAATTAGTAAATCCGTCTAGCACGGAAAAATTTCCAATCGTTATAAGCGAGCAGTGGTTTAACAAGAATTACTGGCATTTCCTTATGAAAAATTATCTTGTGAAGAAAGGCTATAAAGTATACTGGGTAGATTATAGTATATTAAAAGGGGGAATTGATGACGGGGCAAAAAATTTACAAAAATTTTTCATAGAAAATGATATAAAAAACGCAGTACTGGTCGGAATAAGCTACGGGGCGGTAAGTGCATTTTATTATTTACAATACTTGGATGGATGGGACAGGGTAAGTAAGTTTATAAGCGTTGCCGGACCACTCAAGGGCACGCCTAAGGCTTATTTACTTTTTTTCTTAAAAGCTGGATGGCAGATATTCCCAAATAGCCAATTTATTAAAAAATTAGTTGAGCTGCCTATTAATAACCCCGAGAAAATTTTGTGCATCTCAGCAAAGCACGATGAACTGGTTCCCCTATCAAGTAGCAGATTACCTAATGTAAAAAATGTAATTTCTAACACAATCGGCCATAACATGCTTCACATGTTCTCAAAAGAGGTTTTTAAGCTTATTGCCGAGGAATCAAAATAATAAATTTTGATATAAAAAGAATATCTTTGTCATCTTGATTTTCGTATAAATTTTACTTATGCTTTATGAATGCAGCGGATTATTCTTCACATCGATTTTGATTCATTTTTCGCAAGTGTTGCTCAGCAGGTAAACCCGCTTTACCGTAACCGGCCGATTGGAATTACTGCCGCAAATGGCAGGACAGCAATAATAGCTGCGTCCCGTGAAGCCAAAGCGCTTGGGGTCAAATCACCATCGCGAACATTTGATGCACTGAGGATTTGTCCATCAATTATTTTTGCCCCATCCGACTTTACGCTTTATTGGGATATCAGTAAAAAATTTGTAAATATCTGTAAAGACTATACGCCTTTTGTTGAAATTTTTTCACTCGATGAGGTATTTATGGATGTGACGAAAACAGCTCATCTTTTTGGCGGCACGATGAAGATAGTTGAGGAGATAAAAAGCAGATTAAAAACGGATGTGGGTGTATACATAACAGCCTCTTTTGGCATATCGCATAATAAGCTTCTCTCCAAACTCGCATCAGGGCTTAGAAAACCAAATGGAGTAGTTGAGATAAAACCTGATAATATATTAACAGTTTACAAAAATGCAAAACTAACCGATATCTGCGGAATCGGATCAAGAATCGAGGAACGGCTCAATCAAATGGGAATTTATAGCTTATTGCAATTAAGAAATGCCCCAATTAGTGCTCTAGCTGCAGAATTTGGGCAGGTTGAGGGAACATTTTTGAAAAATGTCGGAATGGGCATTGATTTACGGGAAATTATCCCGTATACAGAGTCCCCTAGCGCCAAATCAGTAGGACGCAATTACTGTCTTCCCAATAACGAATATGATTTTAGGAAAGTTTCTCAAAATGTCTATGAATTATGCGAAGAAGTCGCTCTAAAATTAAGAAAGCTCAATAAAAAAGCCCGCGGTGTGGGATTTTATCTCAGGGGAAGTTCTCCTGTAGGCATGCGTCATACAACTGATCAGTACATGAATACGGGAAGGGAGTTATTTGACATTTTTTCAAGGTTTATTAATGTAGGTCCGGAACAATATGTTCGTCAAATTAGCATTTGGGCGTTTAATCTGCATGACACTATTAATATACCTGCTTCTTTATTTCTAAAAGAACAAAGAGAGCAGCGTTTAACCAAAATTATGGATAAAATAAATGAAAGATTTGGATCTCACACTATCCGTAACGGATTTTTGCTTTATTCAGACAAGCTCACAACTGTACCGAATGGTTTTATGAGCGATAGATATGAGCGGGCAAAATTTGCAACTGAGGAGAAAGCCCGCCTCGACAACCTTGATGGTTAACGGACGGGCTTTCTTACTATTATTTATTAAACACTTCTGTGACTGAACATTTTGTAAACCCAAAGAAGTATTACCGCACCTAAGACAGCAACTAAAGTACTACCAAGGTTAAAACCTGTTACACCGGGTTGACCAAACGAGTTCATAACTAATCCCCCGATGAATGCACCTAAAATACCCACAATGATGTTACCAAGCGCACCTTGCTGTGCATCAGTACCCATAATTATAGAGGCTATCCAGCCAGCTATTGCTCCAAATACAATCCAAATTAAAAAATTCATAATTTAATTTCCACCTCCCTTCCTCAAGTAAGAACTTGACTAAACGATTTTATTTAGGCTTAGATTGATTAACGTTCACATCAACCTTCCCAGGTACATTAACCTGAGGAGCCTGATTTCCCCCTACCGAATTATTAAGATAGGGCAAACCATAAAAAATAAACAAAATTGCAAAAACTATAAGTAAAATAATTCCTACCAAAAATCCACTACCACCGCTTCCATCAGTAGTTGCAGGCGGATTGTTTACAACTGTTGCCATAAATTCATCACCTCCTTCACAATAAATAGCAGTTTATTCCAGTGTGGTAAAGAATATATGTGTGGAATGTAAGAATTAAATTAGAAAATTATTCCGTGCGAGCGATATATGCGACTTCAGAAAGAACTTTTTGTCTGTCTATTTCAGACAGAAAAAGTGAATCTAGTAAATCAGGCTGCTGGTTAATATCTTTACACATTACAACATGATTATCCAAAAGTTGCTTTTTTTGCGAAGAATTAATAGTAGTTAAAATTGTAATAGGATGAAGACGCGTCGCTTCAATAAGATCTCTTAGACTTTCTCCTACCGGATAGCTCCAGCTCATAATCTTAATATTTTTGCATTGAGCATACGTATTTGTATCAATTGTCGTCTTGGTATTTGTGACAAGCCATGCTTCATCCAGGCTATTTCTTCTTCTAATATCCTCAAATCTTGCTTGAGTATAAAGCCCTACATGAATTTGCGAACGCGTCCCCGGACTATTGTGAAATTTTGCTTCAATCATGGCAGATTTTCCGTTTTTTGAAGCAATTACATCAATTTCATGGGTTATGCACTCACCTGAAAGAATTTGTCTAACTTTTGTTGTATATCCATGTGCCTCAAGTAGCTTTGCAATGAAATCCTCAAAAGGATATCCGGTTGGACCTAAAGCCATAATACTCTCTTTGAGGCTATAGCTTGTTTTGGTAAACGGATGATCGGACTCACCCAAAAATTCAATTATATGCCTGTAAATCTCACTTGTTGATATTCCATCGTAAAGCTTTGACCTGATATGCTCCAACACTTTTTGTTCAAGACTTTTGGGAATTCCTGCACGCCTGATAGAATTTAAAACTTTTTCGTCTTTAAACTCTTCATGTTTCTTATCCGCTTTTATTACATTAATCATAGTTTTATTATATACTTCTTTTTCTAAAGACTACAAATTTGTCTCTATCTATTACCAACTTGTAGTTTTTGTCCTGACGTAATTTATCAACTTGGGATCTCTCTGTAGACAATGAACTGCTAAATTCAGATCCCTCATCAAGAAGAAATACTATAACATCAGCTTTATCAATCCCAAGTGGAAGCGCATAAATTTTTTGTCTTTGGGACAAATGTGAACCAACATTATTTGAGGCAGCAACACTCAATCTTTTTGGAATTATTGACAAGTAGTAATCTATAAATTCCCTATCTTGCACAGGTCTTACAAACATATCCAAATTTGCTTCTTTCGCACCGGGCAATGGACCTATTAAATAGGCAGCCAAAAGTGAGCAAAAAATAATATAAGCAATTAAAAGTGTATTTGAAATTTTGGAAAATATTTTTTTTATTCTTTTAATTCCATATATTGCGCTTATAAAAATAAACGGAGTAACTGCAGACGTGTATTGATAATATATCTGATGAAACTGAGAGTTGTTACTGAGCATATTAATTACTAATTCTGGCAATGCAAAGACGAGATAAAACGGCGAAAACACTGACAAATACCCAAGAGGCATAAATAATTGCTTTAGATATGTTAATCTGCTTGGCTGCAAAACAATACCTATTACTTTCTGTGGCGACAAGATAATTGTCTTAACTACTTCAGCTGTACTATCACCAAAATCTGAGTAATAAGACAAGGCAAAATGCTTTGCGCCATGAGCGTGAGGAATAGCATATGAGACTAAATAATAAAATACTGCAATTCCTGACAAGAAAAATAAAATTCCCATAACTTTTTTCTTTTGTTGAAAAAATAACGCGGGACCAAATAGCGCAATAATCACCCAAATCTCTTCTTTGGTAATTGCAGAAAGTAAAGCAAAAAGAATAAATGGCATGTACTTTTTCTTCATATAAAAATAGTAGGTCGCCAAAAGTAAAGTTGTGACTAAGGTAACTGCATGAAATTCATAAAGGTTTGCCCGCTGCACGCTGGGATTTAATAAAAAACTAAGCGAAAGTGCAAATGCAATATTTTTATTTCTAAGAATGTCTTTTGCAATCAGATAAACAAAATAACAACCGCCTCCGGCAATAAAAGCTTGTATCAGAAGAAGCATTTTGGGATTTGGCCAAATTAAATAGAATGGCGCCAAAAAAATAAGCAAAAAATCTGCATGAAATCCAAGTCGGGATATTACATCCGTACCATCCGGATTTGTAAACTGAAAAATCCTCCCATGACTAGTATTCCAGACTGTCTGGGCCATATTTCCAAGATCAAATCTTCCGGTATAAAAATTATCATATCTTGCAAAACTAGCTGTTGAAAAGTATATAACATAGACAATAAATGCCAGCGTTAATATTACTAAGTGTAAGTTTTCACCCATCCAATTTTCAACTTTATCTATTTTTTTATTTTTTATCTTGTAGAGTAAATAAGTTAATGCAACAAAAATAAGTTCTGATATAATCAAAATTATTCTTGAAAATAACGCTGCAAATGCGCTCGTTGTACCGGTTAAAAACTTTGACAATCCCCCTATTATTATCCCCTCTCTTACCCCAAATCCGGCAGGAGTTAATACCGAAAGATAACCAATAAGCCATGCGAGTACAAAAAAGCCGCTAAGTTGAAAAAAAAGCTGAATGTTTAGAGGGATAAATGCCGATATGGTGAAATAATGAGCAAAACCAAATAAGCTTACTGAAATAATACTCATCAAGACTATCGACAAATTTTCAACTGGATGTGAATCGGAAAAAAATCCGAGAAATTTATAATGATATATATAAGAAAGAGCGATGAAACATATAGCTACTGAGATTATAACTTGATACAAAAAAGACAATTGATGCACAAAATAATCTGCAATAAAAGGAAGAGAGAGCAGCGAAAAAATAGCAGCTCCAAGAACAAATGAACTTGCTTCAAGAACAAGCAATTTGCCAATTTCTTTTTTCTTGAGACCTGTTAGGTCGGAAAAAATGACAGTTCTGCCTACAAATGACCAGATATTCCCCGGTATATAACGTTTTAACTCTGAAATAGACCAGAAATAGCAAGATTCTTTAAATGAAATTTTTTCAAATTTAAATTTAACCAATCTATACCAGATATAGCTTCTGAGAAAATAAAATCCCAAAAAAAGACCAAGCGCGTAAAAAAGAAAAGTTATGTTTATATTTTTAATGTTTGATAATATCTCAGGAAGCTTTGGGGAAATTAATCTTATTATAAATATCAAAGATAGTATGGAAAATGGCCAGCCAATCAGATATTTTGCAATCGATATAAATCGGTTGTTCATTATGGTATTGTACTAAAATTTTACTGAGAAAACTACAAATTTGTCTTACTCGTAACGCAATGCATCGATTGGTGATAATCGTGATGCGCGGATAGCAGGAGCCATTCCGAAAATTACACCAACTGCGACTGAAAACCCGAAAGCCAATGCAACAGACCAGAGAGTAACGCTAGTTTGCAAAAATCTCGATGCAATTATTGATGCTCCCATTCCGAGCAGAATTCCGATAGTGCCACCGGTTAAAGAAAGTATTATTGCCTCAAGTAAAAATTGCTTAAGGATATCCTCTCTTTTTGCACCAAGCGCTTTCCGAAGACCAATTTCTTTCGTCCGTTCTGTCACTGAAACAAGCATTATATTTGCAACCCCAATGCCCCCAACAAGAAGAGATATTGCTGCAATTCCACCTAATGCGATTGTTAATGTATTTGTAATCGTGTTCACAGTTGAAAGAGTATCTTCCTGAGTTTGAAGAGTGAAATCATCTATTGTTAATCTTCTGAGAAGTACATTTTTGGCCTGCTCTTTTACAACAGGCACCAGTTCAGGTTTTTTCGCAGCCATATAAATAGTACTGACATTTGTAAAACCAAATTGGCGCTGAGCAATAGTTATTGGGATTGCGACCGAATTATCCCGATCCACTCCAAATATTGATCCTTTCTTGGCGGCAACTCCGATAATTCTGTACCTACTGCTTCCGATCGTAATTTGCTTGCCAATCGGATCCGTATCGTTAAAAAGATTAGTCTGAACCGTAGTTCCTATTACAGCAACTTTTGATCCTGAGCGCTCAGCAGCAGTAGAGAAAAAATTTCCAAGCAGCATATCTGTTTTTACAACCTGGGGATAACTGGCACTTGTACCAAGTATTGTTGTATTTTTGTTTGATTTGTTTTTGTATTTGATTGTTGTGGTCTGCTGTACAGCCGGTGCAACATAGGCAATTTCTTTTAACTTTAGCGAAAGATTTTTCGCATCATTCAAAACAAGTTTGTTCGGAAGGACTCCGCCCGGACTTCTCTGTCCGTTAATATTTCCGGGTACTACGAAAATCAAATTGGATCCAAGACCTGAAATCTGCCCAGTTATGGAGGTTTGAAGCCCTGTCCCAATTGAAACAAGAAGAATTATTGCAAATACTCCGATTATTATCCCAAGAGTCGTAAGCATACTCCTTAATTTATTTGCAACCAGTGCCACCCAGGCAAGACGCAGTAATTCAATATAATTCATGTTATTTTATGATCAATCCGTCTCTTACAGTTATTATTCTTTTGGCTTTTTTAGCAATATCTGCTTCATGTGTAATCATGACGATTGTTTTACCGGATTTATTTAGATCATTCAAAACTTTCATAACATCATCTCCGGATTTAGTATCAAGGTTTCCTGTCGGTTCATCTGCCAAAATAAGCTCAGGATTATTCATAAGTGCTCTTGCGATTGCAACTCTCTGCTGCTGACCTCCTGACAACTGATTGGGCCGGTTATTTAATTTTTCTCCCAAACCAACTGTGGTTAATAATTCAATCGCTTTTTCTCTTCTAATTTTAGGAGAAATTCCTGCGTAAATAGCAGGAAGTATCACATTTTCAAGAGTTGATGCTCTTGAAAGTAAATTGAATGACTGGAAAACAAATCCTATTTCTCTATTTCGTACATATGCCTGCTCGTCTTCTGTTAATTTAGTGACATTTGTACCGTTTAAAATGTAACTTCCGCTTGTTGCCGCATCCAGCAATCCGATTATATTCATCAAAGTTGACTTACCCGATCCTGATGGGCCTGTTATGGCAACAAAATCACCGGAATTGATAGTAAGCGATATTCCTTTCAATACTGTTGTGACGAGTTCTTCGCTCACATATTTTTTGTAAATATCACTGAGCTTTATTATTTCTGTTTTTGCTTTCATTTCTTTGGAGGCTTTGGAACGGAATTAGGTATGAGTGCAACTACTTCACCTTGTTCCAATCCGCTTAAAACTTCTGCATCAGTTTCATTCTGAAGGCCCAAAACAATTTTTCTATCCTCAAATCCGGTTTTTGATTTGACATACACATGATCATCATTAAATACAGAAACTAGTGGAACTATTACAACATCAGTATTTTTTTGAATTAAGATCTCGCCATCCCCGCTCATTCCCAATTTATATTTATAATTTTCATTTCCATCCAACTTTGCTTCAACTGTATATGCAGTGCCGCCTGTTGAGGTATTGTGTGAGACAAAATCAATATTTGAGACAGTCAAATTAAGCTCATTATCAGGATAGGCATCAAGTGCAACACTGACACTTTGATCCTCAGTTATTTTGGCAATATCCGCTTCATCCACATCCATATCAAAGACAACGCTGTCAGGGTCAACAACAGTATAAGTTGTCGTCGGAGTTGCTACGATTCCAGCAGTCTCGACATCAGCTCTTGAGACAATTCCAGCAATAGGTGTTGTTAGAACAGATTTTTGTCTAGCTAAATCCTGAAGTTCTACAGAAACTACAGCTTTATCCAAATTATATTGATTGTCCTGAAGAATTCGCTTCATGGTGTCATTTAATGCGCTTTGCGGGCTATCAACGTGATTGTTATCTTTGGTTTGATCAAATGCATCTCTTTGAATATTGTATGACAGCAAAGTATTTTGCAGATTTTTAAGAGTTTCCCGCTGATCAATAGTCGCGATGGTCTGATAAGCATTAACTATATCTCCCTTTTTCACTCCAACATAACTTACAAGTCCAGGAACCTGAAAAACCAAATTTACAGATTTTTTGGCGACTATATTTCCTGTTGCGGAGACGGTTTGTTTGATTTCTCCTCTTTTTACAATTTGCGTCGGAACAGGAGCTGGAGGTTTGGGCCTGAGGACAAATCCTACGACAGCCAAGAATAAAATCAAAGCCATTGATATTTTTCTGTGATGTTTAAAATAATTAAGTACTTTTTTGATAAATTGAATCACTATAATTAGTATACAACTTTAGCTACTAATGTAAAATTAATTTAGATTGTATTGCCACTTGCGGTTTGTTAGAATTGCATCAGAGATGCACCCGTAGCTCAGCGGATAGAGTACTTGGCTTCGAACCAAGTGGTCGGGGGTTCGAATCCCTCCGGGTGCACCAATTTAATGCCTTATAGA
>DATIJS010000099.1:0-12179 GCA_035478335.1 Saccharimonadales bacterium (SeqCode)
ATTTAGATTGTATTGCCACTTGCGGTTTGTTAGAATTGCATCAGAGATGCACCCGTAGCTCAGCGGATAGAGTACTTGGCTTCGAACCAAGTGGTCGGGGGTTCGAATCCCTCCGGGTGCACCAATTTAATGCCTTATAGAGTAGTTTCAAGCTAATTAAACAGACAAGCTTGATTCAGTGAGCCGCCCGAGACTCGAACTCGGAACCAATACCTTAAGAGGGTACTGCTCTACCATTGAGCTAGCGGCCCATTTTTGATTACTCTATTCTAACAAAATTACACAAAAAATACAGCCTTAACTTAATCATTACCCAATCTGATCGGGCTTGATTACCTCAATAAAAACATATACTATTTCTATATATGCCAATTTTGCAAAAAAAAATATATTTTTTACTTTTGCTATCAGTGTTTTTCTCATATATTTTATTCTTCAACAAAACTCAAGTTAACGCACAACAGAGCACAACCAATTGCAATGTGTCGTCATCACTTTTGATACAAACTTCAGCTGAATTAAACTTACTGTCATTAATAAATACATATCGTCAGCAAAATAATCTGCCGGCTCTCATCTGGTCTCAGGGTCTTAAAAAACCGGCGGCTTGGCTTTCCAATGATTTATCGTCTCATAATACATTTAGTCACACCGATTCATTGGGGCGTGATCCGGCTACCCGAATTACACAGTGCGGCTATATTTGGACAAGTTATGCAGAAAATATTTATATGGGAAGCAATGATCCTCAAGCAGTTTTTACTGCTTGGAAAAATTCACCTGTTCATAACGCGAATATGCTAAATACCAACGTCAAAGAAGCTGGAATAAGTGATGTAAATACCTACTGGACACTTGACTTTGGCTCAACCAATTCCACTGTACCTACAACCCCTCCTATTACCAGCAGCCCCACAATTACACAATCACTTACACCCACTGGTACACCCACTGGTACACCCACTGGTACACCCACTGGTACCCAACAACCCACTTCTACACCGTCAACTACTCCTTCACCTACGCCTGGAATTATTACAAATTTAACGGATACAAAGGTTGATGTAAGCATAAGAATAAACGGTGTTGGCGCAGCAGGAAACAAATCACCAAAGCACTTAACGCGATTTGTTTCAATCGGTATTTATGATCAATCAAACAAGCTGGTTCTAAACGGCAATGGATTTCTGAAATATGACGGCAGCGACTTATTTAGAGGAATAATTCATCTGGGTCAACTCGCCAATGACATATATATGATAAAAGTCGCCTCAAATTATACATTGGTTTCTCTTATGATCCCCCAATTCCAAAATCTTACAAGTGAGTCAATAAATGTATTACCGGTTGTACCTCTAACTCAAGGTGACTTAAACACAAATAATGTAATTGATATAAACGATTATAATCTTGCATTGCCTTGCTTTCAGAACAAAAGTTGCGAAACAAAAAATATAATTGATTTTAATGATGATGGAAAAGCTGATGTAATTGATTACAATCTACTTCTTTCTGCTTTTCATCAATATGAAGGAGACTAGTAATGATCAATAGCCAATGATTAGACTTGATGTAAATTAGATAAAATCTATGAAACGATTCCTGCCTTTAATACTATTCATATTCTTTTTAATACCAAACTTTACTTCCAAACTGTATGCTCAATCAGAGCAGCCTACACAGCCGGCTCCTACACCAGTTGGTACTGTCGTAAAATTGGATTTCACAATTCCGGGAATTGGAACAGAAAGCGGAAACTTAACACCATTAAATGGTGTACGTAACATCACACTTTATTTTTTTAACCCTGAAGTAAATTCAGATGATCCGGCTGTCAAACCGATTGCTTCGTTTAAAACCCAAGCAACATATGATTCAAATCCGGATAGTCCGACCTATGGGAGCTTTGTAAATCAAGACATTGATCTGGGAACAGAAGTTCCGGATGGTAAATATCAAATCAGTTTTAAACCGGATCATGCATTATCAAAACTTCTAAAAGAAAGGGATCAAGACGTCGGGGGAAAAGTTATTGAAATTCATGGCACATACGGAGAATCAATTAACATAACTAACCAAAAGGTAATTGTAGGGGATATTTATCCGGCTGGAGCAGAAGATAACCTTATGGATATAAATGACTACAATGCATTGGTTAGCTGTTTTGGTACCAAAGCAGATTCTGCCGGGTGCACAGATAAGAAAGCAGCTGATCTTGATGATAACGGTACGATTGACGGAGTTGACTACAATCTTATGTTCAACAGTTTTAAAACACTTCTTGAACTAGGACTACCTGTACCATCAATTTTTCAAATAACTATCAAACCTACATCCAAACCCACAATACTCAAACCAACTCCTCAACCAACTGTTGTTAAAAAACAAGCAAAAGTAACTCCAAAAAAATCATCCGGAGCAGGCAGTATTTTTACAATTTTTGGATTAATTTTCGTTTTGCTAATAGCCGGCGCTGTTATATTTTTTATTTTAAAGAAGAGAAAAAGCAAACAAAAAAGTGCAATTGAAATGCAGCAGGACTATATAAATGCCAAACCGGGCGAAGAGGGAGAAGGCAAACAAGCAGGGGGAGAAGAGATAGTTGATAAAGAATTCTTTGTGAAAAAACAGGTAGATGATACTACAAATAATAGGATTGTATTAACTTTAACTGATGATAACGGTCCTACACTTGGATATTTTAGCGGCGAAAATGTAATAGACGGATTTTCCAAAGTAAAAGGCGTATTGAAAAAAGATGGTGATAAAGTCTATATTGAAGTTGAATCAATTACTCCGGAAGAAGAAACCGCTGCTTAGTCGACGTATCAAAATAAGTTCCATTAAATCACTTAAAATTTTTAGTGGAATTCAAGGCGCTAATCAGCGATAGTAACAGAGTATACTTGAGCTGATTAGCAACGAAGAATTACGCCAAAAAGACAAGTCAGTTATTGGAGGTTATTTTGATATGTCGACTTAGGAAGCAATGTCAAAACTGTTTTGTCCAACAACATTCAGAACATCCTGGAGAGTTACAGGTTCACCACTTTCCCCAATCTCAACTGCCGGAATTAGCTTTAAAACCGTTTCTGTTTTTTGACTTTGACTAATATAGCCCATTTTATTCAAAACTTTTTTAACAAGCTTCCATGACTTATCGTTTCCGAGTATTTTCTTATTATCAACGACACTTTTTAAAATTCCGCTCACCATTGGCTCAGGTGCTTCCTCCGGCAATAATTTAACCGCTTCATTCCACGAAGAAATTTTTCCATCTGTAACATTTCTATTAAGTAAAATATTCTTTATGTTCTCAATTGCATCATATCTGGCAGCATTCGCATTTTTATCTACAATTGCTTTTTTCTTTTTGAAATTTCGCTTCTCTGCAAATCTCGATTTAAGTTGTAATGCAAAGTTTTTTGAAAAAACAAGATATTCTTTTGCTTTGAACTTAGCTTTCTCCCATATTCCCGTTTTTTTACTTTTACTACTAATTATTGGTGCAGGTTTTTCCGCTGTACTTATGGTTGGTTTATTTACGCTATTAACTACAGCTGTTTCAGCTTTTGCTTTGGTTGTAACGATTTTGACTGCCTGCTCAACAGCAATGGGTGTTAATTCTGAACTAAGCACACTTTTTTGACTAAATTCAGCGTTAACCACAGGCTGTGCTGCTAATTTTGTTACAATTCTCGGCTTTTCAATAGGTCTGACTGCTACCATTTCTCTTTTAGGTATATTAACCGGCGTTGCAATTTTCTCTGTTTTCAGCTTATTAACCACTTCCTGGAGGTGTTCTATCTCAGGTTCTTTGATTAATGGAATTTTTACCTCCTGTGTCTTTACCTCAGGCAACAGATATGGAACTGTCGATGCTTGTGGTCTACTTATTTCAAGCGGAAAAACGTAAGCCAATTCATCGGCTTTGGGTTTATCGGATAAACTGCTTGCTTCCAAAGTGGAAGAAATAGAATGTTCGCTTATTTTGGGCTCAATCTGAGTATCATTGACTTGAGAATCAGTTGAAATAGGTTTCGAACTATTAAGAATAGTTTCAGGAATTGTTGCCTGTTCAATGTTAACCGGTTTAATAATCTCAGTATTTTTTAGTGACCCAGCATCATAACTAGCAGGTCTATGTGCTTTTGATACTCTATTTGGGCGGCGTCGATGATTGTGTCGATTGTTTCCCTCAGTTGGATTAGATGCTGAAAAAATTTCAACAGCATGGCTTGGTTGTGTATTTTGAATTGACATATTACTTTTTGGCAGATTTTCAGCTAGTGGAAAGTCTTTAAGATTTTTTAAGTCGAGCCCTGATAGTTTTTTAAATTCAACTGAAGGCGATAAGTGAACAGCATCATTTAAAGTAAATGGCCTATTCGGACCAATTGATTTAGGTTTTATTGAGGTTTTAGGCGCCATATTTATACCTGAGACTATCTCCGGTCTAAACCCACGATTAATATGCCCGGCCAGCCGCATTGGACGAGCCATAGTCATTGATGATCTTCTTTCTGACATCATAATTTTCCTTTCATATGCGGAGTATAGTAAACCTCACAATTTTGATCTTGATATTTTCCTTACAAAATTATTATGGTTTTTGTGTGTATTTTGTAATCTAAAAGTAAAGCCCCATGTGACTCCCATAGCTATAATGCTTACAGAAAGGTAAATAATTATGAAAAACTATTCAAACAACTGGCTGGCAACTCTTGAAGCAAAGGAAACAAAAAAGCAGGAATTAACAGGAATATACTTAATAAGAGAAGAAGACAAATCTATTTCTGACAAAGAATTAATTAATGCACCAATTGAAATTACGCTTCCAAATCAGCAGTTTCCTATACTTCAGGCATTTAATTAATTTGAGTATGATGCTATTCTTCAAGAAGTTCCTGTTGTTCGTTCTTTGTTTGCAAAAGCTTTGGCAAATTTTCATCAATCTCAAATCCTTTTATTTCCGGGAGATTATTGCCCATTATATGCTTAAAATCCCCATGCATGCCAAATGTATTGTCAATTACCAAACGTAAATCTTTTTCATCATGCGTCCATTTGCTTGAAAAATATCTTTTCTCTTTTTCAATTCTTGCCTGAATATTTGAAAATGCTTCAACTATATTCTCAATGCGGTGCTTAAATTCAACGCCTGATAAGTATGAATATAATATCTCAACTTTCTCATCTTTCCCTTTTGCAGCTTCTTTTATATAGAAAATCTGAATAAGACTGGCTCTCAATGCAGATGCCAAGCCTACAACAAAGTTTTTTTCAGTTACCCAAATTCCCTCTCTGTAACCTGATGTTTTAATTTCCTTAGGCAGAACCTCAGTAATTAACACTGCTTCCTCAGCTGCAATTTCTCTTTTGTTTTTCTTAAGAGTTGTGGCCCATTCTTCTTTCCAGGGAGGTTTTGTATTTTTCAACTCCCAAAGTATTTTTCCGTTATAGTTTCCCCTCGCATCCCAAACCTCTTGAATTATATCGGCCCCCCTTACTCCTTTACTGACAGGTTTTATCTTATCGTGCGGAAATTCCCTTTGCAGAATCTTCTCAAATTCCAATTCGAATACTTCGCCTTGCCCCTGTTGCGATCCCTGTTGAAGCTTTCTTTTTGCATCTTCAAGCTCTTTTTGAGCGTCCTGAAGCTGCTTATCTTTTGCAGCCATTAATAAATGCTGCTTTTCCTCAGCGTCTTTCTCTGCCTTAGTTCTTATTATTTCTTCTTTTTCTTCAAGTGTTTTTTGCATCTCAATTTCGCGATCTTTATCTTTTTCCTTGAGGTTTCGAAGTTCTTTACTTAACTCCAATTGTTTTTCGCGCAATTCTTCATTTTTCTTGGCTGTTTCCTCAGCTTCATTCTGAGTATTTTTTAACTTCAAACTCATCTCATCTTCCGCTTTTTTAAATGCTTTTTCCTCGGCCTCTTTGCGGACTACTTCAACTTCGCGCTTGTGCTTTTCCAGCTCCTCAGATAATGCTTTTTCAGTTACCTGATGAGTAAGAGCTTCAGATAGCTCAAATTCTTTTCCGCAATGCTTGCACTTGACCATGTTCATAAGTATTAACAATAATACTCTGCAAAACAATTTTAATCAAGGTTTACTTAAAAATTGACACTGCCAATAATCATCTGCTACGCTTTTATTTATGGTCCTTCGATGTTACTCAGGATCATATTGAGTTTATCGAAATATGAAGACACTTTTACGCAGAATTGCAATTTACACCTTTACACTTTATGTTTTGCCGTTTATTGTGCCTGGTGTCAAAATATCAGGCGGACTTGAAACTCTTTTGATGGGAGGCGCAGCACTTGCGCTGATGTTTTTGGTGCTGAAGCCAATTCTTAATATAATTAGTTTTCCGGTAAATTTAATTACTCTTGGGCTATTTTCTGTTGTAACTAACGCATTTATTCTTTATTTGATGACGAGATTCATAGATGGTGTAAAAATTTCTTCTTTTACATATCATGCTGCTCATTTTTCAGGTTTTTCCACTCCCGGTTTTACACTTAATATTTACCTTTCATATATTTTTACTGCTTTTGTTATTTCATTAATTGAATCTGCGTTATCATGGTTAATGGACTAGTCTGCAAGGCTTGCATCCCAATGCCTGGAGATATATAATTAGTGAATATGCTTCAACAAGTATTAATAATTGCTCAGATAATTGTAGCAGTGCTTTTAATTGCCAGTATATTGCTTCAAGCACCGGAAGAAGGATTATCACCGGTATTTGGAGGAGGGGGAGAAATGTACAGAAGTAAAAGAAATGTTGAAAAGTTTCTGGTTATTTCAACGATTGTGCTGGCTATTCTTCTTGTAGCATTGTCAATTGCACTTCTTTTACCCCAAATTAAATAAAGAATTAAAAATTCAATAAACTATGGTTATTATTAGAAAAAGACTCATATTTTGGCTGATTAAAGCCTATATCAAAAAATCAAAAAAAATTCTTATCTTTTCTTTTCTTGCCGGGCTTTTAGTATTTTTTGCAATTTTATTCGGATCCAGATATTTAAAAACTTTATTTTCTCTTCATAGATATCCTGTCATAGGTATCGTCGGGACATATGAGAAAAATAATTTACCACTTTTTATTAAAAGCAAATTATCACGAGGGCTGACACGAGTAGAAGCAGACGGAAGCGTAAAGCTTGATCTTGCGCAAAGCTATAAAATAACAGATCATGGTAAAACTTATACATTTAAACTCGATCCGAATGCTGTTTTTGCTGATGGTAAAACATTAGAATCATCTGATCTTAATTACAACTTTTCAGACGTAAAAATTGAAACTCCAAATAAGAATGCTATAGTATTTAGACTTAAAGATACATACGCTCCTTTTCTTTCAACTGTTTCACAACCGGTTTTCAAATCAGGATTGATAGGTATTGGGGATTATTTTATAAAAAATATTCAGCTAAACGGCAACTTCGTCCAGAGTCTTACTCTTAGTCGGAATAACAACAGATTTGAAACAATCAAATTAATATTTTATCCGACCGAAACTGCTTTAAAAGATGCGTTCATGCTCGGGGAAGTAACTGAAGCCGAGGGACTGCGGAGTGCCAAATTTAAAAGTTTAGCTTTTCAAAAATTTCCAAAAGTTACAGTTCTTAAGACAACAGACTACTCTCATCTTGTCACATTGTTTTATGCAACAGATGACAAAATTCTTTCAGACAAAAAAATGCGTCTTGCGCTAAGCTATGCACTTCCAAATGAAATTGAATTTGGTGAAAAAGCTTATCTTCCATATTCATCCAATTCAATCTACTTTAACAGCGATATTACAGAAAGATCTAAAGATATTGACCATGCAAAATTACTTTTGCCAAATAATAACGTAAAATTGACAATCACAACGCTTAGGAAATATAATCAAGCTGCAAAAGTGGTCGCTGATTCATGGACAAAAATAGGGGTAAAAACTGACATAAAAGTAGTTGATGAAATTCCTGACAGATTTCAAGTATTTTTAAGCGACTTTAATGTACCCAAAGATTCAGACCAATACTCTTTATGGCATTCCAATCAAGTAAGCAATATTACCAAATATAAAAATGTCAGAATTGATAAATTACTTGAAGACGGACGCAAAACTACTGATATTAATGAGCGTAAAAAAATATATTTGGATTTTCAAAAGTTCTTAATCGAAGATATGCCCGCAACTTTTTTATACTTTCCTTACGAATACGATATATCAAGAACAAATAAATAAATCCAAGCAGTTTATTATCCGCTCAGTGCATTTTTACTGCGTAACAAACGATGATAGGTAATTGCAAAACGATGCGCCTCATCTCTGATTCTCATAATTAAATGTAGCGCTTTACTATTTCTTGGTAATGAAACTTCAGTGAAGGGCGAAGCATGAAGCAATAAGTGTAAAGTCGTATTCATACTTTCCCCTTTCCCCTTTCCCCATTCCCCTTGTGGAATAATAATTGTTTCCTCTCTTTTTGCCAGACCGATTAAGGGAATTCTTACTTTACTTTCAAAAAGCGCCTTAAGCCCTGATGTGACCTGACCCTTACCCCCATCAACAATTATTAAATCAGGTAAACCCCAATCAGCAATGTGTCCAATTCTTCTCTTAATAACTTCCTCCATCATCGCAAAATCATTGGGTTTGCCGTCTATTTTTATTTTAAACTTTCGGTATTGTGACGAATCCTTTTCGCCATTTGTAAAAACAACCATCGATCCGACTGCACGTGTTCCTTGTATGTTTGAGATGTCATAACACTCAATTCGGTTTACATTTTTCAAATCCAAGTCGTGCGCATTTAAGACTTGCATCAGTTCCCGCATCTCCTGTTCCCTTATGTCTGTTCTGAGATTTGGATTGACATGATACTCAAAAGGCAAGTGATGCGGCTCTGTAATAATTTTTAATGCACTAATTTTTTTATTAATCTCATTTGCTTCTTCATAATTTTCATTTTCACTTTGAATTTTCCTTTGTTTTTCTAGCTCTTTTAAAACTTTCTGTGATTGACCCTCAAGAATTCTGATTATTCCGTTGATATTTTTTCTATACTGCGTTTTAAGCTCAATTGAATCAAATATTGGAGGACATGGGCAAAGTCCCAAATGATTATAAAGGCAAATTCTTTTTGGGTGATTGGGCGCGGAAACAAAAGGGAAGACTTTTCGAATTGTTTTTAAAACAAGTTTAACAGCACTTGAATTGGGATAGGGACCAAAATAAATTGAGTTTTTGTCCTGCCCGCGTCTTGCCAGCTGAACAACCGGATATTTATCTTTAATTGAGATTCCAATTTGAACATATGATTTGTCATCATTTAAACGGATATTGTACTTAGGCTTGTACTTTTTTATGTAAAATGCTTCAAGAAGTAATGCTTCAAGCTCTGATTCTACAATTGTTATTTTAATTTTTTCGATTTGACTAACAAGAAGTCTAGTCTTTTCACCAAGCAAAGAGTTATTTAAAAAATATGAGGATACACGTGACTTGAGATTGTTTGCTTTTCCAACATACAGAATGTTTGAGTCTTTATCAGAATAAATATAAACTCCGGCTTTTTCAGGAAGTTTTTTGTATGTAGATTTCAAATAAATCATTTTTATTTTTTAGTTCCATGGAAAAAGAAAAAACGGAACAATTTTAGTTTTCTGTTCGGAAGTTTTTCCGGCATAACGGATTTTAAATAATAAAACTTTATTTGTCAAAAATCCAAATTTTTCAAAACTTACTTTATTGTCTATAAATCCAAATGGCGGTATCCGAGGCACTTGAAATCCCAGATCGGATGGAGTCAAGTCTTTTGATGATACATACATTAACTGCGGAGAAATAGCTTCAGGCCCGTTATTTAATATTTTAATTTTTGCGCTGATGGGAATTCCTGCTATTTGCTTGTCTGGAAAAGAATTTTTAATATCAACTTGCTGAGTGTTATCCAAACTGGCTGATTTAAATGAAATTTCTACATCTTTTGAATTATGACTGTTTAAATTTTTATATCCTCCTGCCGGAATTGGGTAATTGTCATTAATTCCCTTGACCACAAAAGCAAGGTGATCAAAGTCCATTACATTAAAATAATCTACCCCACCTGTTGTTGATCCCCAAGTAGGGTCTACCATGATCCATGATTTTCTGTTTTTGTCATAATATTCAGGCCATGAATGGAGAACATCCTGGATAAGCGAAACAGGACGCTCTTTGCTATTCTCAGTGTACGCAAACCCATTAACTTCCCGGGCAGGAATGCGGGCGGCGCGGGATAAAGTAATAAATAAATCTGTAAATTCCCGGCAAGCCGCAGAAGTTGGATTATTTAATACTCCCACTCCTCCAAGACGCTCTTTATTTTGTGTAACACGCGTAAAATCATATTTTAATGTTTTTGCAACAAATGCATAAATTGCATCAGCTGATTTAAGTTTACTTGCCAACTCTACAATCTTTTTGTCAGTTGACTGCCAATATTGCGTCGGGGAGGTAAACTTCGAAAATTCGGTGCCCGATAGATTTGAAATCTTTGGGTTAAGTGAAATCTCAACGCTTCCGCTTACTGTTACATCTAACTTCTGGGTTGGAAATAGTGAATACTGAGCAAGCCAGTTACCATCATTATCTATGCTCACATTACTTGGTTTGGGATTTATATTATTTATAGAGACTTTTTGATAATTTGTGTCAGGCGGGAGAGCAATTTCTGTTTTAAGAGGGAATAGATTGGAATTTTTTAAATGATATTTTAAATCAAAATTATATACCTGCTTATTACCAAAAGCTATTGAGATCCCTGATTTTCCAAGCTGCTGCTTATTAAATTTAAGATCTTTATTGTCATAGAATGGTTTTATAAAACTTGGCTTACCAAATGTTGAGTCAGGATTAATTTGTACAGTAAAGGTTTTATAGTCATTTGGATTTTTAATTCCCGGAACATCAACTTCCCATATTTTACCGTTATGGTGCGCTATACTATCGGTATCAAATGACAATTTAAAAGGTATCTTTTCACCGATTCCAATTGACTTTTTGTTAAAGGTAAGATTTATAGTAGACCCATCAGATGTTTTATTTAGAGTTGTCTTTACATTACCTTGCGGATCTGATGATTTTATATTATTAATATTTTGAAAACCAAGCTGCATTTGGTATGACGATGCATAAAATTTATCCGATGTGTTGGTCAAAATTATATTTAGATCAGCATGAGTTATTCCCTTGGAATTAATGGTGTAAATTATGTTGTAATCAGTTGTAAAGTTGCTAGCGGCGTTTGCTCTATTGGGTAAAAAAACAAAAAAAACCAAACTCAAACTTATTATGGAAAATAGGCGTTTTATATTCATCTATTCAAAGCTTGTGGTACTCTTGATACCCTTGATACTTTTGATACCCTTCAATCATAGTACTTTTTTCAAATACTTTCCCGTGTAAGAAAGAGGATTATTGGCAATTTCCAAAGGAGTTCCACAGGCAATAACTTCCCCTCCCTTTTCTCCGCCTTCAGGTCCCAAATCAATAATATAATCAGCATTTTTTATAATATCCAGATTGTGCTCAATAACTATAACTGAGTTGCCGGCGTCAACCAGACCTCTTAGGACATAAAGCAGTTTTTCCAAATCCGCAAAGTGCAATCCGGTTGTCGGTTCATCTAGTAAATAAAGTGCATCTCTTCCTTTTTTGGAAAGTTCGGTTGCCAATTTTACTCTTTGCGCTTCTCCACCGGACAGAGTCGGAGCAGGTTGTCCCAATTTAATATATGAAAGCCCGACATCATTTAAAGTAGCCAGCTTGTGAGAAAGAGAGGGCACAAAAGAGAAAAAATCAACTGCTTCAGCAACACTTAAATTCAGGACATCTGAGATATTTTTTTGATTAAATAATACCTCTAAAGCCTCGTGGTTGTATTGCTTGCCCCCACAAACCTCACATGAAATATACACATCCGGCATGAACTGCATTTCTATTTTTATTTGTCCCTCTCCTTCACAAGCCTCACATCTTCCACCTTTTACATTGAAAGAAAATCTGCCCGGACCATATCCACGCAGTTTTGCTTCTTTGGTTGAGGCGAAAAGAGTCCTAATATAAGTAAATGCACCTGTATAGGTTGCGGGATTTGATCTTGGCGTTCTGCCGATCGGGGATTGGTCAAT
>DATIJS010000100.1:0-10364 GCA_035478335.1 Saccharimonadales bacterium (SeqCode)
GTTATCGGGAGTGCTTCAGGTGAGGCATTATGGACTGTTGATGAAGCCAAGAAAACAGGCCAACCCGTTGAGTCCATACAGCAAGCAATTGATTTCAGAAAAAGATCAGAGACGGAAAAATCGGTTCAGGATAGTTTCGCTGCGAAAATGGTAGGGGCGCTCAGAATCGCTTTCGGCGGACATCCTGTGAAGAAGAAGTAGCTACACTTATCTTTTAATTTTTATTTTCTTCGGTTTGTTATTAAATTCTGGGATTATTTTAAATGTTAGCACTAATGCAAACATTATGGCAAAGCCACACATAATTGAGGGGATAGCATAGTATGTTGTTTGGGAAATTATATAAATAATTGCAGTTGGAATAATAAAAGATAAATAACCCGCTGTCATCCAGAGCATCTCTATTGAGTTTTTTTCCTGACTGAGGTAATGCTGAAATAAAATTCCAAGCCCAATAAGTAAAAACCCAAAATAATAGATGACGTACACAATGTCACTCGGGTTTGCAAACTGGATAGCGACAAATTTATTTGTGCAATGATAATTATTTAAAAATGACAGAAAAAATACTGAGTAAATTATAATACCTGCAAGAGCGTATCCAATGTATAGCCATCTACTTTTTTTGGTCATGAAAGTTATCAGATTTAGTCCCAAAATCGGAAGAAGAGTAATGCTTGTTGTACCGACTCTTCCCCAGAAAAGATTTTGATTTGCTGTGCAAAGCATATATTCAGAAAGTTGAAATATGCCAAGACATATTATGGTGACTGCAGCAATTTTATTAAACTTATTAAGTTTGTAACGTGAAAGTGTATAAATCGCCAAAGAAAATTCAATTATAAACGTGGCAAGAGAAACAAGAGGTGTAAAGCAATAAAATGTTGAGTAACTATTTGGCAGCCTATTTCTCATCTGTTATTAGAGTAATTAAGCATCATAATAATTGTCAAGCCCGATTACTTGTTTTACATACATGAGAAGTCTATAATTAGGACAGTTTAATGGACGAAAATAATTCACCAACAAATCCTCAGATTACTCAAAATCTACCTCAGCCGGATTCTGTTTCTTTTATTGCGCTTGGCGGACTTGAGGATGTTACGCGCAATTTGTATGTTTATGATTACAAAGATCAAATTTTGATCGTTGATTGCGGTATTGGATTTCCCGATGAAACAATGCTCGGAGTTGATCTTCTGCTTCCGGATATTACTTATCTACTGGATATAATAAAAACCGGTAAGAAAAAAATCATAGGCATGCTCTTAACTCATGGCCATGAAGATCATATCGGAGGAACACCTTTTATACTTCCACAATTGATGCCGGATGGCCGTGATGATTTGAAATTTCCAGTCTATGCCTCCCCCTTGACAGCAGCTTTAACGAATGCCAAATTCAAAGAATATAATTTGCCTTTCAATGTCACAACAGTAAAATTTACAGATCCTGATGTGCAGATAGGACCATTTACAATCTCCTTTATCAGGGTCACTCATTCCGTTCCTGATAGTGCAAACTTTTTTATAAAGTCACCTGCAGGCAATTTCTTTCATGGAAGTGACTACAAGTTTGATCTGACACCCTCGGATGGACAGAGATCAGATTTCATAAAAATAAATAATGCTGCCGAAGAAGGAGTTCTTGCTCTTATTTCTGATTGTCTGGGATCAGATAGACCTGGGCATACCAAGTCTGAAGCAAATTTGGGACGGAACTTTGAGCGGGCAATGAGGGATGTCAATGGAAAATTCATAATCACAACTTACTCATCAAATATCGCACGTCTCAATCAGGCAATTGCAGCAGCTGAAAAAGTAAATAGAAAAGTTTGTTTTGTCGGGCGCTCAGTTCTGAAGGTTAAAGAAATTGGGGCAAGTCTTGGTTATCTGAAAATTAAACCTGAGACAGAAGTAGACTTAAGGGATCTTGGTAAATTCAAAAGCAATCAATTGATGCTTGTGGTTGCGGGTAGTCAGGGACAGGAGAATTCTGCACTGACCAGAATTGCAAATGGAGAACACAAAGACATACGGATTGGACCGGGAGATGCAGTTGTATTCTCCAGCGATACTATTCCGGGAAATGAGATCAATGTAAACGAATTGGTTAATGCAATCACAAAAAAAGGGGCACGTGTGATTGATTCGGATTCAAGCGGCTGGTTTCATGTATCAGGGCATGGTTCCAGATCAGATCATGAGCTTTTAGTTGCGTTGACAAAGCCCAGATATCTCCTTCCAATCAGCGGGACATATCGGCATATGGGGTACTACAAGACAATGGCTGAGGACATGGGATATGAGAAAAAAAATATTTTAATGGTGGAAAACGGACAGGAAATAAAGTTTGGGCAGGGTTTTGCAAAATTTGGAAACAAAATCGGAATCCGAAATATTTATGTCGATCAGGTGTCAGGGGAGGAGGTTGAAAATTTTGTTATCCGCGACCGTGAAAGACTTGCAAAAGAAGGGATAGTGATAGTTATGGCTGAGATAAGAGCACAAGATGGTCAGCTTGCAGAAAAACCGATTATTGTTGCTCGAGGTTCGTCGCTCGTTGACTCCAAAGAGATAACTGATTCATTAGCTGATGAGCTTGGTAAGATGCTTACGCCGAATAAAGGAAAAGTTACGAATTGGGTTCATCTGAGGCGCTTGGTAAGTGAAACAACCCAGAAGCATATTTTCAAAAAATTCCGTACTCGCCCTCTCGTCATGCCGGTAGTGATTGAGGTTTAGGATTATTGAATCGCTGAACTACGCTAAATCGAACGCGAAACTACGCAAATAAAGGTTATTGCAGCTTGACAACTATAGGACTTTGTGTTATAATCTACAAGAATGTTTAAATCTTCATTTCGCTACCTCTATATACAAAAATTTATTTGTCTACAAAATCTTAAAACTCTATATTCTTTTGTCTACCTTCGGCTGCAGATACAGGTTTGAATTTCAATAGAGGTGGTATATAATATTTAATATGGCTAGAAAAGCGCGCGGACGCGGAAGAAGAAAAGCTTTCAAATTAAAACTTAAGAAAAAAACAATCTACACTATTTTTGGGATAGGATTTTTTCTCATGGGTGTATTTTTACTTCTTGCTATTATCAAACCGGTAGATTCAACCTCAACAATCTCCGAGCAACTCAATCAAATGTTTGGATGGTTCGCTTTTTTTGCTCCATTTATTCTTATCCTAATCGGATTCCTTTTTTTAAATCTTAAATTTTATCTATCGCGTTTAAATGCAACTTTTGGTTATGCATTGCTATTCATGGCATTCATTGGACTCACGAAGAGTGGGACAGTCGGCAACGGAATTTTTCAGATTCTTAAAGATATCATCACCACACCGGGAGCTGAGATGGTTTTCATAGCTGGTATCCTAGTTGGGCTTATTGTACTTTTGGATACATCAATTGATGAAGTATTTACTTTGATAGGAATGATTATTCGCACTCTTGGCAGGCTTATACCAAGAAAAATATTCTCTTCAATGAAGAAAGAAAAACCGGCGTTTGATAGAAGTAAGCCAATGACCATAAAAGGTGGTAAGAGAGAAGAAGAGCTACAACCTGCAAAGATTCATCTTCCACCTGTAATTAATAAAAAAGAAGTTGAGATGCTGCCCCAAACTCTGGTTAGCAATGTATTGGGCGGGGATTCACCGGGGGTCTGGGAATATCCGCCGCTTTCATTATTGTCTGAGGAGCCTGGTAAAAAAGCAGAACGAGGAGATATTAAAGAAATTGCTTCGAAAATTGAGAAGACACTTGATAGTTTTGGAATTGCAGCGCGCGTTTCTGAAGTGAATCTGGGTCCTGCGGTTACACAATATGCTCTCGAAATTGCACAAGGAACAAAGATCTCAAAAGTTACATCTCTTGCCAATGATTTGGCTTTGGCAACTGAGGCACCTGGCGGACAGATCAGGATTGAAGCACCAATTCCGGGAAGAAGTTTAATTGGAATCGAAATTCCAAACAAATCTCTTGAAGTTGTGACTCTCAGAACCATGCTTGCATCAGCTGCAATGCAAAAATCCAAATCCAAGCTGACTGTTGCCCTCGGGCTTGATGTTTCAGGAAATCCAATCGCAGTTGACCTTGCAAAGATGCCCCATGTATTAGTGGCCGGAACTACAGGTTCGGGAAAATCTGTTTTGATTAATGCCTTTATCTCCAGTCTTCTTTTTAGGGCTTCTCCACAGGAAGTGCGTCTTATTATGATTGATCCGAAAAGAGTTGAGTTCACAAATTACAATGGTATTCCGCATCTTTTGACACCGGTTATTGTTGAATCTGACAAAATACTTTCTGCCCTGAAATGGGCAATGGGCGAGATGGACAAGCGCTATAAAATTTTTGCGGAGCGGGGAGTCAGGAATATCGATTCATACAATGAACTTTCAGGTTTTCAGGCATTGCCATATATTGTGATATTTATTGACGAGCTTGCTGATCTTATGATGTTTGCACCGGTTGAAGTTGAGGATGCAATTGCCCGTCTTGCACAGATGGCACGTGCAACAGGTATTCATTTAGTGATAGCAACGCAGAGGCCATCAGTAAACGTTATAACAGGTTTGATCAAGGCCAACGTGCCATGCCGTATAGCGTTTAGTGTAAGCTCTATGATTGACTCACGCGTTATTATAGACTCGCCCGGTGCTGAGAAGCTGCTGGGTCGGGGAGACATGCTTTATATACCGCCAGATCAGGCAAAACCAACTCGTATTCAGGGAGCATATATCGAGAAAGAGATTAAAAAGCTTGTAGATTTTCTTAAAGACAAGAATTATCCGGTTGAATATACAGAAGAAGTTACAAGTCAGCCTCTTGTGATTAAAAAAGGCGGATCAATTGCTCAAGAGGGGAAAGACGGCGAACTTGAAGAGGCAATCCGGGTTGTGTGCCAGTTCAATACAGCGAGTGCTTCATTTTTGCAGAGAAAAATGTCAATTGGCTATGCAAAGGCAGCTCGAATCCTTGATCAGCTTGAAGAAATGGGGATTGTGGGAGCAGCTGAAGGCTCAAAGCCCCGGGATGTACTCGTTAGAAATGCCGAAGAGTATTTGGCAAATCAGCAACAAGGGAATTAGTATTTAGTATCAAGTATTTCGTATTTTGTCTCCGAATATCTATACCATACTAAATACTATATACCAAATACAAAATACTATGGTTAGGCTTGAACAATTACTAAAAGATGCACGAATCAGACGTAAACTGACACTTGAAGAAGCGGCAATCGCAACCAAAATAAAACCTCAATTCTTAAGAGCAATTGAAAACGGAGCATACAATGAGTTGCCATCACCTGCTTATGCAAAGGGGTTTGTCAGAAATTACGCTGAGTTTCTGGGACTTCCAAATGTGCAGACATCAGCTCTTTTCAAAAGAGACTTTGACGAGAAAAGAGCAGTTAAAGTTCTGCCTGAGGGAATGGCAAAGACCAGAGATTTCCCGTTAAAACGTGTAAACATAAGAAGATTATTCATTGGCGGGATAATTTTTGCTGTACTAGCAGTTTTTTTTCTTTTCCAAGCTCGCGACATGTTTTTTGCGCCCTCAGTTAGCATTAAAACACCAAAAAATGGGAGCATTGTCTCACAAGATGTAAAAGTTACCGGAACAACAGATAGCAATGCTATTATTACGATAAATGATGATCCGGTTTTTGTTCAGACAAATGGTGAATTTGTTAAAACTCTTACTCTTTTTCCGGGTGAAGCAAGCATTACTGTTAAAGCAAAAAATAGATCAGGAAGAGAAAATATTCAAAAGGTGAACATTACAGTAAAATAGTATCACTTTTGTTCCAGAAAGAATACAATTGCCCCACATTGTTTGCTTGACAGGTTAGTTTTCATAATGTAACGTATATAGACTATGGTAGATCCTGTCCAAGTAATCCTTTTAGTTGTTATTGTTGTTCTGGCAATTCTTCTGGTTGTTCTGGGCGTACAGATATTTTTTATTCTTCAGGAAGTTCGTACTAGTTTGAAAAAAGCCAATAAAATCCTAGACAGGGCAGATTCAATTACAGAAAATATTGAAGAACCGCTTTCAGCAATCTCATCTCTAATTTTGGGTATAAAATCGGGATCGTTTATAACAATTGCAAAGTTTGTAAAGAATTTTGTTAGTCATGATAAAGAAGAGAAAAAAGACAAGGATTAAATTCTATGGAAGATAAACATGATCATAATTATGCCCCGAGCAATGGATTTTTAATGGGTGTTGTTGTTGGAGGCATAGTCACACTGCTTTTTACAACAAAAAAAGGCCGGGAGATTGTTAAAGATCTGACAGATAAAGGACTTGAGAAGTTAAATGATTTTGAAAAATCGATTGAGGCTACAAAAGAGGAATATGAAGAAATTATAGATGGAGATGATTATATTGAGCCAATTGAATCTTCTAATTTGCAATTAAAAAGTGAGGCAAAGAATGAAAAGAAATCTCCAATATTGAACAAGCCAAAGAGAGAGGTAAAAAGATTTTTCAGATTAAAGAAAAATAGTTAAAGGCCGTATTTTGCTATATTGGCATTGTGCTCCGCAAGAGTTGCTGCGTAATGATTGCGTCCCTGTTTATCAGAAACATAAAAAATATAATTTGTTTGTGCAGGATTTACAACAGCATTTAGTACGTCTAAACCGGGATTGGAAATCGGTCCGGGCGGAAGTCCTGTATTTGTGTAAGTATTGTAGCTGGAGTTAATTTTAAGATCAGCATAAGTAATCTCTTTCTTCCACCACGTTTTTTCAATAGGTTGGTAACCTAAGACATATTGAATAGTGGCATCTATTTGAAGCGGCATTCCAAGTTTTAGGCGATTTAGCAAAACAGATGCAACAAGCGGACGGTCTTCAGGATTTTTGGCTTCGCGCTCAACCATCGATGCTAATATAACTATCTGAGTTTTTGACAAAGAGGAATTTTGAACATTTTTAATTTCTGAGTACTTTTTCTCAAAATTTGTGCGCATTATTCCAATTACTTGGTCGATTGTGACATCCTGAGGAAAGGAATATGTGTCAGGAAAAAGATAACCCTCATTTAGATTTAATTGTCCTCTCCATGACTGATCATAAGTTGAGACAGATTCCTTGAGCTTGTCTGCAATTTCCTGCGCTCTTTTTCCCTCAGGAATTACAACTTGGATATCAGATGTCCCAACTTGAAGTGTTTTTGCAATGTCAACTGAATTCATAGAGGGTGATAATTTAAAATTTCCTGCCTGTATTTTTTGATCAAGTTCGAATCTTTTAACAATTAGATAAAAAATGACAGGATCTTTTATTAGTCCTTGATTCTTTAAGTCGTTGGCAATTTCACGGATACCCTCACCCTTTTTTATCACAAATGCCTGCTGAGTTTTATTTGATATATCTACTGCAGAAGCTGCGTTTACCCACCATGCAAGCAATCCTGTAGCCAAAAGTATAAATATTACAATTAAAAATGAGAATTTTTTTGATTTTTTCATATGACTTTTAGATCAGTATTCCAGAATTGGAAAATGCTTCAGCGATTCAATTGCTTCGCTAAGGTTATAATCTTTTTCACTATACAGAGTATAAATCGGATCGCTGACAATTGTTGATTCACCTATTTTCTTATCCAGATATATTCCGCTTTTTTTCTGAGTCGGTGCGCCCAAAATTTTAGCAATAACTGTAACACTACGGCTGTTAATTTTTTTAACTACAGCATTTTTTTTAGAAACAACAGAATAATGAAATCTGCCGGGCTTCAAGTCTTCGCTCATTATATCAGATTTTCCGCCTTGCGCTTTTATAATCTCTTTCATTTTTAAATGAGCATGACCACTTGATAAAATATATTCAGCCCATTTACGTCCGCTGCCAAATTCATCTCTAATTTTATTTTTTAAAGACTCAGCTGAATCTTTCAGGCAAAGATCAAGAAGGGAGCCTGCCAGATGTAGTGCCTTTTGCTCAAGATCAATTGGGCGATTTGGGTTTTGTTCAAGAACCATTATAGCGTCTCGTGCTTCAAGAAGAGGACCAATTCCCCGGCCTGCAGGTTGCTCCGTATCATGAATTAAAATTTTAATCTTAACATTAAATTTGTCAGCCAAATATTCAAATTTTCTCTTAACTTCTTCTGCGTCTCTGAGATTATGAACTTTAACATGTTCCCCATATGGCAAGTCAATAATTATGTGATTAGAGCCAAAAGCTATTTTTTTGGCCATAATTGACACCAAAATTTTATCAAAACTTTCAAGTCCAAGCGGTTCTTCAACCTTTATTAATTCATCATCAGCAGGAGCGATATCTACCCCTCCTCCCCATACAATACAGGCATTTGTTTTCTCGACGATTTTATAGATTTGTTGTTTATTAAAAGTTACCGGAGATATAACTTCCATATCGTCAGCTGTTCCGCCGGGAGTTGTGATAGCTCTTGAAGAGCTTTTTGGGATTGTAAATCCGGCAGATGCGACAATAGGCGTTACAATCATTGTAGTTCGAGTACCGGGAACACCCCCAATAGAATGTTTATCTGCAACAAGTCCTTTAAACTTAAGCGTCTCACCTGTTTTGATCATTGCCTCAGTCAGAAAGTAAAGTTCCTCGTTACTAAATCCCTGGGCGTATCCTGATGCTGCAAAATAAGTTGTGAGAACAGTTCCCAGCCGATGGTGGCTGATCTCGTCCATTATTGAAAAAATTTGATGATAATTAAGTCGTTTTCCACTTAATTTATTTTGAATTGCACTTACGGCTGACGTATCTGTCATTATTACTCTCCTTTGATCATTTGCTTTGCATATCTAAAAAATGTTTTGATAAGACCGAGAATAAAATAAAAAATGTAATTTAAAATCTTATTTATGTAAGGCCAAATCTGCTGGATGATTATTTTAAAACGTGATTGCTGTTGATTATTTTCCATAATATTATTTAGGATTTTTCAAGCCGAGACTTGACTATCAGTCTTTTCCAAGTGGTCCCTGGAGGAGTACAGGTTACAATATCAAGGTAACTCCCGTCATATTTTTGTGAAAGATAAGACGTATCTTCCGGATCTGTAATAATCATGTCAGAAATTTTATATGTATACAATGTATTGTTTGAACTCACAATAATATTGTCGCCGATTTTAAGCTCATGTATATTGGCAAAAATAGTTTTGTAGTTTTTCCTATCATAGAGTTGAGGCAATGTAGAATGTCCAAATATAGCAGCAGTTCCTTTGTTTGGAGGAAGACTGGTTCCTGGAAAATGAACAAGGTGAGAACTTAAGTCTGTGTCAATAGTTGAGACTGTAGCATTTTCTATATTAAGTTTGGGGATAGAAATATAATAGGTCGGTAAGTTTTCAACAACAGACGTTTCTTTGTATGAGGGCGGAAGCCAATTGGCTGCATTATTGAAATCAATCCCCGATATGGCATTTGTAGTATTTGCAATAAGACTGTGCAAATAGTCCTTGGTGATTATTGTGCTATTGGGGATGGGGGATGCATAAGATTTGTTTGAAAATTCCGGACTTAGATAGATCTCCCAAGATAAGAGGGGAAAGAATACATAAAATCCGATAATCAAGCCAAAAAGAGATATTCCCAGTCCCAGAAAGCGGATAAGCTTTTTGACATTTTTTTTCTTGGTTTTTTTATAGAGGTGTTTATTCATTTGATTTTACTGTAACAATAATATTTTTTGGCAATCTTGGAAAAATACTCGAAAGAAAAAGGATATTTGGCGAAAATTTGATTTCTGATCCGGCAACTTGTGGTAGGGTATTTAATATTTCTTTTGCCTCTTTAGCTGATTTATTTTTTAGTTTATTTACAACTTCATTATTATCTATCTTTGGCAATAATCCTGCTGTGATTTTTAGAGTTGCTTTTTCCTCGTTGTCATCCCCTGCCTTAACATCTGTTACTTCATTTTTGAGACTATTATCAGCAAAGCTTATATCCTGTGTGAAGTGATCTTTCAAAATAGATTTATCAAAATTTTCCAAATCTCCATTTTGGTAACTCATAGCATCAAAGTTTATAGTTGCAGTTAGTTTTACCTGCTTTGCTTCGTCATCAACGCCTTTATCAAATTTGGTCTTACTGAGTGTTGTGTCCGAGAAACCCGGAAGAAGTTTTTCTTCGCTCCCTATTTTTTTGGAAAGTTCATCTGCTGCATTTTTCTCGAGGCTTTTTGGTAAATCTGTCTTTAATTTGGCAAGATCGCTGCTGTTTACAACCGTAATAGCTTTTTTATTTCCCCCTGAGAATGCGCTGTCATTTTTTGCCGCAAGATTCGTATTGCTGCCAACTGTAAATTTGCTCCCCGATGGAAGATTGGATTCTGTACCAATATCTTTT
>DATIJS010000101.1:0-2478 GCA_035478335.1 Saccharimonadales bacterium (SeqCode)
TAATATCGCTGAAATCTTTTTCATAAGTACATATCTATAATAGAACAATAAATTTAGGCTTGTCAATACAGCAAAAATTTGATTACGCAAATTGCAGGAGATTGACCCCAAAGAAATATCCGATAATGCTGACTATGAAAAAAGCTACAAATGCGACTACAAGCCCGATGATTGCCCAAGTCAGTTTGGCGCGAGCTGCCTGAACTTTGTTCTTGTCTCCGCCTGAGAGAGTCCATTGTATACCGGCAACGACCATAAATATAAGTGCCAAGGCAACACAAATTATAAGCATAATTATAAAACTATTGCGGAAAACCTTGCTTACTACATCAATTCCTCCATGAGGAACGCTGCTTGGGGGGGTAATTTCTCCGCCAGGGAGTTTGAGTGATAAATACTTCATAGATATACAGTACAAATTTTTCCATTTAAAAGCAAGGAATGAAAAATTAAATTCGAAATTCGAAGCTCGAAATCCGAAAAAAATTTTAATGATCTAAATTCAAATCCTCAAAATGTTTTTAATTTTGGCATATTTGTATTTTGATATTGTTTCGGATTTATAACTTTGTGCTTAGGATTTGAAACAATTGAACTAATTTTATATAACTAGTACAATTGTTTTTGTGGAACAAGTAAATTTAGAATCTCTTTATCCGGATACTGCCTGGAATACTGAAATTGAAGAGCTAGCAGGCTTTATAAAAAACGGAACATCATGTCAATTACTGAGTATTCCCGGTGCCGGAAGATCAACAATTCTTGGGCTTCTTGCGCATAATAGCAAGGTCCGTTTGAAGCATTTTGGTCGCGATTCGGCCATCCATTTTGTGCCCGTTCATTTCTCAGAAGTTAAAAAACGTCCGCTTTTTGATGTGATGAAATTCTTGTTTTTAAGCCTGGCTGATTCTCTAAGAGCACGTAAGATGGGCGAATACGGAAAAGTTAATAATTTGTTCAAAGAGTCATTGGGATTTAAAGACGAACTTGTTCTTTTTCAAGCACTTAAAGAGGCAATTGATTATCTTGCACTTGAGAGAAAGTTAAAAATTGTTTTTTTGTTTGATAGATTTGAAGAGTATGTTCCCAAAGTAACTGCTGAATTTTTTACCAATCTCAGAACGCTTAGAAATAGAGCCAAATATCAATTTTCAGTTGTATTTTCACTCAACAGACCGCTTGAGGATCTTTTGGAACAGGACCAGCTTTTTGACTTCTACGAATTTATTGCCGGACACTATGTTTATTCGGGTTTGTATGACAAGAGCACGACGGATTTCAGAGTAGCATATATAGAAAAGATTACGCACAAAAAAATACTGGCAAAATTAATTGCAGAGATTTTAATAGAGACGGGTGGAGTAGGGAGACTTATCAAATTATCGGTTGAGACAGTCCTTTCCCCGCAGGGCGCTATTGATGACAAGAATTTTGGAGATTATCTTTATTCCCAGAAATTGATCCAAAGTGCGCTTATGCAGATTTGTGCATCTCTACTTCCATCCGAGCAGGCTGTTTTGATAAATGACAAATTTGATGATTCTGCAGCCGTAAAATATCTTGAAACGGTTGGAATACTTAAAGACAAAAAGATTCAAATCCCGCTTTTTGAAAGACATATCAAGTCACACGTCGGAAAGTTCAAACAAAGCACAAAAGTTATCGTTTTTGACGACAATACAAATTCTATAAAGATGGGAGAAGTTGTACTTTCTGATCAACTTACTTCCTCAGAATTCAGACTGCTTAAATTTTTTCTTCTCAACCCTGAGCGTATCGTTGAGCGGGATGAAATGATAAGTGTAGTATGGTCAAGTGTCAAATCAACGGCCGGTATTACTGATCAGGCTGTTGATCAATTAGTCTTTAGGTTACGGCGCAAAATAGAAGACGACCCTAATAATCCGGTACACCTCCTGACTGTGAAGGGAAGAGGGTTTAAGTTTGAGGGATAAACTAAAAATTTTCCATTGTCCATTTATCATTTGCCATTGATTTTCCATTTTATAACTTGTACATTTGAATAATGACTTCTGAAGAATTGTATGATCGGCTTTTGTCTTTTGCAAAGAGATGTCAAAGGTTGGTTAAATCTTTACCGAAGACTACATATAATTACGAGTATAGCTCACAATTAATTAGATCATCAGCATCTCCGGGAGCCAATTATATTGAAGCAATAGAGGCAAGTAGCCGAAAAGACTTTGCTCACAGACTTAAGATCTGCAGGAAAGAGTCAAAAGAATCCATACATTGGCTTATGTTAATATCGAGCGCGAACGAAGAATTACAGGAAGTTCAAAGTGAAACAAAAATATTAATAACTGAGGCACAGGAATTTATTAGAATATTTACTTCTTCTATTTTAACCTCAGAGAGAAATGGAAAAATCAATAAATAGACAATAAATGGAAGATGGAACCTGGCAAATGGAAAATTGTTTATATCTGTAATCTTCCTGTAATCTCAATATAAAGC
>DATIJS010000102.1:0-5621 GCA_035478335.1 Saccharimonadales bacterium (SeqCode)
CAGGCATTCGTGACAATTACAGAAGAGGAGGCACTGAAGAATGCAAAAGATGCAGATGAGAGAAGAGCAAACGGAGCAGATCTTCCTCTACTTGGCATTCCTCTATCGATAAAGGACAACTTTTCAACAAGTGGAATCAAAACAACAGCATCCAGTAAAGTACTTGAGAATTATATTCCACCATTTGATGCAACAGTTGTCAGGAAATTAAAAGATGCAGGAATGGTGCTACTTGGCAAAACCAACATGGACGCATTTGCTCATGGCTCAAGTACTGAAACATCCGATTTTGGACCAAGCAGAAACCCATGGAACACTGACCATCTCCCAGGAGGCTCATCAGGAGGTGCTGCGGCAAGTGTCGCTGCTGATGAAACTGTTGCTGCAGTTGGATCTGAAACTGCAGGATCGATCAGGCAGCCTGCAAGCTGGTGCGGAGTGGTTGGACTCAAACCAACCTATGGAAGAGTAAGCCGTTATGGAGTAGTTGCGATGGGATCATCGCTTGATAGCCCCGGCCCCATCACAAAAACAGTTGAAGACAGCGCAATGATTTTACAAATTCTTGCAGGACAAGACAAAATGGATGCAACAACTTCGCCTGATGCTATACCGAATTATTTGAAAAATATAAATAATGATATAAAGGGATTAAAAATAGGAGTTCCTGATGATTATTTTGAAGGTGTTGATGCTGAAGTAAAAACAAAAGTTGAGGAAGCAGTAAGGCATCTTGAAAAATTAGGCGCAACTGTCAAAAAGATTAATCTTTTTTCACCAAAATATACAATCGCTGTTTACACAATAATCCAAAGAGCAGAGGTTTCTTCAAATCTCGCAAGACTTGATGGCATACGTTACGGACATGACAGGTCTTATTTTGGCGACGAAGCAAAAAGAAGAATTATGCTTGGAACATATACTCTTTCCTCAGGCTACTATGATCAATACTATAATAAGGCTCTAAAAGTAAGGACTGTGATAATTGAAGATTTTAAAAAAGCATTTCAGGATGTTGACGTAATAATCGGACCCACCTCGCCCACCACTGCACTTCCTGTTGGGGCTAGTGAAGGTCAGGCGATGTTTGGAGAGTTAGCAGATATACTTGTGGAGCCATCCTCACTCGCTGGTCTTTCCGGAATAAATGTACCTGTTGGATTCTCAAAAATAGGACTCCCTATCGGTATGCAAATAATAGGTCCACAAATGGGCGAAGAGATCATTCTCAATGTCGCGTACAAGTATGAACAGTCGACAGAATGGGGCAAACAAAAACCAAATTTATGAATAAACTTATACCAATCATCGGGCTTGAAGTGCATGTAGAACTCAAAACAAAATCAAAAATGTTTTGCAGTTGTGTTGCAGACTATTTCGGCAAAGAGCCAAATACGCACACTTGTCCTGTTTGCCTCGGATTACCCGGCGCATTACCTGTCCCCAACAAACTTGCAATTGAATGGTGTATTAAGATTGCACTTGCTTTGAATTGTGAAATAAATCTTTTCTCAAAATTTGACAGGAAAAATTATTTCTACCCTGATCTCGCCAAAGGTTATCAGATCAGCCAGTATGATCTGCCATTTGGCGAAAAGGGATTTGTCACACTGGCCAATGGAAAAAAAATCGGCATAACTCGTGTCCATATGGAAGAGGATACTGGGAAACTGTCACACCAGGTAGTAGAAAGTGAAAAAGTAAGTTTGATCGATTTTAACAGATCTGGTCTGCCTCTTGTTGAGATAGTCACAGAACCTGATTTCAATGATGCTCTAGAAGTCAAAGAATATCTCCAAAAACTCCAGCAAATTGTCAGATTTCTTGAAGTATCTGACGCGGACATGGAGAAAGGCGAAATGAGACTTGAGCCAAATATTTCACTAAGCACCGATCCCAAAAAACTACCGCCATATAAAGTAGAGGTTAAAAACATTAATTCATTTAGATTTGTTGAAAAAGCGATAAACTATGAAATAAAACGCCATGAAGAAATTCTCTCAGATGGAAAAAACCCTGTTCAGGAAACTAGGGGTTGGGACGAAGTAAGGGCAAAAACTTTTAGTCAGCGCGTTAAAGAAGATGCTCATGATTATAGATATTTCCCGGAACCGGACATCCCGCCAATTACTTTTACCAAAGACCAGATTGAAGAATTCAAAAAAACTTTGCCTGAATTACCCGATGAGAAACTTGAACGATTTAAAAAAGAATTCCAGTTATCTGCTTATGACGCTGAAATACTAACCCGGGAAAAATCTCTTGCAGATTATTTTGAAGAAGCAATAAAAGTAGGAAAAAAACACGGTGTTAATGCAAAATCAATAGCCAATACTATTATAAACAAAAAGATTGATATTGATGAAGTATTGCCTGCTGCATTGGTCAAAGCAATCATAAGCACAAACCAAACAGACAACATTGAGGAAAATGAATTGGATAAAATAATTGATGAAGTTCTTAAAGAAAATCAAAAAGTAGTAGCGGACTATTTAGGAGGAAAAGAGAATGCGCTCATGTTCCTACTCGGACAGACTATGAAAAAAATTGGTAAAAAAGTAGATGCAAATATTGTAAAAGAGAATATATTAAAAAAACTCAAACGATAATAGAAATAATAATTGCTTTAAGTTTTGCGTTTTAAGCTTTACGCTTTATAATAGATACATGGCAGACTTCGTTCATCTTCACAACCACACCGAATACTCGCTCTTAGACGGACTTTCCAAAATCCAGAATATGGTTGATTATGTAAAAGAACTCGGCATGAGCTCGATTGCGATTACGGATCACGGAAATATGTATGGAACAATCAAATTTTATAAGGCATGTCTTGAGGCCGGAATAAAACCAATTATCGGATGCGAGATTTATGTTGCCAAAAGATCATTAACTGATAAAACCGCTGAGCATGACAAAGATTACAACCACCTCATTCTTATTGCAGAAAACGAGACTGGCTACAAAAATCTGATGAAAATTGTAACCGTTTCCAATCTTGAAGGATTTTATTATAAACCTCGTACAGACCTTGAGCTGCTTGAAAAATATCATGAAGGTTTAATTTGTCTAAGTGCCTGTGTTAATGGATATGTCTCAGAACCGATTATGAAAAATGACCTTGCACTTGCCGAAAAAAGAGCAAAAAAACTTTCCGAAATATTTGGTCCTGATAACTTTTATCTGGAACTTCAAAGACATATTGATGTACCACCTCAGGAAAATGTAAATAAGAAGCTTTTAGAACTCTCGCGCAAGCTCGGTATTCCGATTGTGGCAACAAATGATAATCATTACACCAAAAAGGATGACGCCGAAGCACAAGAAATACTCCTCTGTGTCCAAACTCAAAACACGATTAATGATAAGGATAGAAAACTTTCAATGATAGGAAGCCCTGATTTTTATATCAAATCTGCTGAGGAAATGGAGAAATTATTTGCGGATATACCGGAAGCTCTTGAGAATTCAGTTAAAATTGCTGAGAGGTGTAATCTGGAAATAAAACTCGGCAAATGGATTATGCCGATTTTTGATGTGCCAGTTGGAATAACTACAGCTCAATATTTACGTGACTTGGTAGATGTAGGTTTAAAAACACGTTATGAAGAAATTACCCCAGAAATACGAGAAAGAGTTGACTATGAACTATCTATTATAACCGGCAAAAAATATGAAACGTATTTTCTTGTTGTATCTGATCTTGTCAATTGGGCAACGAAACAAGGAATTTTGGTAGGACCCGGACGTGGATCAGCGGCTGGATCAGTTGTTTCTTATGCTTTGCGAATAACTGATGTTGATCCATTCTTTTTCAAACTACCATTTGAGAGATTTTTAAATCCTGATAGGCCAAGTGCTCCAGATATTGATCTTGATTTCGCAGACACAAGAAGAGATGAGGTATTTGCATATGTTACTAAAAAATACGGACGTGAAAAAGTTGCACAAATAATAACTTTTGGAACCATGGAGGCTCGAGGATCTGTCAGAGACGCCGGCCGCGCGCTTGGAATGCCATATGCAGGGCCTGATAGAATTTCCAAAATGATCCCGCCAGGATGGCAGGGACATGCAATGACATTGGAAAGCGCACTCTCTCAAAGCCCGGATCTGAAAAGAGCGTACGATTCTGAACCTGAAACAAAAAAACTTCTGGATATTTCCAAAAAACTGGAAGGAGTCTCCAGACATGCCTCCGTTCATGCGGCCGGCGTAGTAATAGCAGATCGCGAATTAACAGATTACGCTCCCCTTCAAAAAGAATCCAATGGAGATAAAGTGGTGACCCAGTATGATATGTATTCAGTTGGTGAGGATGGCGTAGGACTATTGAAAATGGATTTTCTTGGTCTTCGTAATTTAACTATTATTGAGGAGACAATAAAATTTATCAAACAAAACCAGGGAGAAGATATTGACCTGACCAAAGTTGACCTGACAGACAAAAAAACATATGAATTATTGTCGCTTGGCGAGACAACCGGTATTTTTCAGCTTGAATCTCCCGGGATGAGAAGATATATAAAGGAACTAAAGCCTACAACTGTTTTTGATCTTCAGGCAATGGTTGCTCTATACCGTCCCGGACCAATGAGCGTTATTCCGGAATTTATTAAGCGCAAACACAACCCCTCACTAATTACCTATCCTGATCCGCGTCTTAAAGACATTCTTGCTCAATCGTATGGAATACTGACCTACCAAGATGATGTCTTACTCACTGTTATGGCACTTGCCGGATATTCATGGCTTGAAGTTGATAAATTTAGAAAAGCGATGGGTAAAAAGATCCCAGCCGAAATGAAAAAACAGCAGGATTTATTTGTAAAAGGTTGTGTTGCAAATGGGCTAACATCTAAAAAAGCAGAAGAATTCTTTGTTACCATTGCTCCCTTTGCAGGATATGGATTTAATAAAGCTCACGCTGCATGCTACGCAACAATTGCTTTTAGGACTGCTTATCTTAAGGCAAATTTTCCGGTAGAGTTTATGACTGCTCTTATGACTGCTGAGTCAAGATCCGGAACCGGACCGATAAAAAACGAAAAAATCGCACAAGCTGTTTTGGAATGTAAAAGACTTGGAATAAAAGTTATTCCACCGGACATTAATAAATCAGGCGAAGATTTTACAATTGAGGAAAATTCAAAAATCCGCTTTGGTCTATCTGCAATAAAAAATGTCGGCAGTGCAGCAATTGAAAGTATTTTTAGTGCGCGTAGCGAAAGATTATTTACTAGTTTTTCTGACTTTTGCATGAGAGTTAACTTATCAACTGTAAATAAAAAAACAATGGAAAGCTTGATCAAAGCCGGAGCAATGGACCAATTTGGCAACAGAGCTGCTCTTCTAATAGGACTTTCTGAAAATACCAACAAAGCACAGAGTATTAAAAAAAGAGCCAGTGACGGACAAAAATCTCTATTTGGCGATGATCCTGACGAAGCACACGATAACTCAATAGATGATTTTTCAAACTCCGCAGTTGATGACTTTACCGAAGAGGAAAAGTTAAAATTCGAAAAAGAATTTTTGGGTTTCTATTTATCCTCACACCCGCATCTAGAAATTCTCTCGCGATTGAGATTGGTTGTCAGTCAAGAAATTGACTCGCTGGG
>DATIJS010000103.1:0-2868 GCA_035478335.1 Saccharimonadales bacterium (SeqCode)
ACAAGAGTTGGAGACATTCTGAAAAAAATCGGAATGAAAGATTGACACCGACTTCAAAAACTGTCATGCTGGGTAAACTCTAGCATCCCTGCCTACCGGCAGGCAGGTCCAGACCTCTGAAAAGATCAGGATGACAATCAAGAAGGACGAAAGAATATAAATATTAATGAAAGACAATAAAACCTCAGTTAGTTTTGAATTTGCAGGAAAACAAATGACCCTTGAAACAGGACAGCTTGCCGTGCAGGCAACAGCTTCTGTTTTTGCCAGACTTGGGGACACAGTAGTTCTCGCAACAGTTGTAGAAGGCGGAAAAAGACCAGAAATTGATTACTTCCCACTAAGTGTTGATTATGTTGAAAGACTTTATGCAGGTGGTAAGATCAAAGGCAGCAGGTGGGTAAAAAGAGAAGGACGTCCGTCAGATGAGGCAATCCTAGCAGGCAGACTTATAGACCGCTCCATCCGTCCCCTATTTCCAAAGAGTTTCAAAAACGAAGTTCAGGTAATTGTTACTGTTCTTTCAGTTGACTCTGAAAATGAAGCAGATATCTTGGCTCTTAACGCAGTAAGTGCAGCTTTGGCAATGTCTAGGATTCCATGGAATGGACCAATTGCAGCAGTACGGATGGGTTATCTCGAAGAAGGCGGTACCTATCTCCCAAATCCAACTACAACAGAAGCCGAGCATTCAATTCTTGATGTTGTAGTTTCCCAATCCCAGGAAAAATCAGTCATGATCGAGTCAGGTGCGCTTCAGGTAGCAGAAGATGTGATGGCTGAAGCAATCGTACAGGCTCACACAGAGACAAGAAAAGTCCTAGCCGGCATTGCAGAGCTTGTTAAAAAAGCAGGACAGAAGAAAATAGTAGTTGAAGAAGAAACAGCACTTAAGGATGCAATAGCGCTTTTTGAAAAATCGTATCAGAAAGAAATTGATGCGCTTATCAAGGCTCGTGTCAGTAAAGAAGGAGCAGGAGATGAGACAGGAGAGTTGATAACTAAAGTTTATGATGAGCAAAAAGCCAAAAATCCTGAAGCAGAAGTTGATAAAAAGCTTTTGGCAAAAGCAATTGAGTACGTCATGTTCAAGACGATCCGTTCAGATACTGTAATTAAGAATAAGCGGGTTGATGGGAGAAAATTGGATGAACTTCGTGAGATCCGCGCAAATGTCGGAATCCTTCCAAGAACTCACGGATCAGCGCTTTTTGAGCGTGGAATTACTCAGGCTCTTAGTATAGTAACACTTGGCTCCCCTAGGCTTGAGCAGTTGATTGAGTCAGCTGAAGGCGAAGAAATAAAGCGCTATATTCATCACTATTCAGGACTTCCCTATTCATTTGGACAAGCAGGTAGAATGGGTTTCACATCTAGGCGCGAAATAGGACATGGTGCGCTAGCTGAGCGTGCGCTTAAAGCAGTAATTCCGGATCAGGCAGTATTTCCATACACCATAAGAGTTGTTTCAGAAGTTCTTTCACAGAACGGATCTTCTTCTATGGCCTCCACTTGTGGTTCAACGCTTGCTCTTATGGATGCAGGAGTTCCGATAACAGCTCCAGTTGCCGGAATCTCGATCGGAATGATGTCTGTTGATGATAAATATGTATTATTAACAGATATTATCGGGCTTGAAGATTTCTCAGGTGATATGGATTTCAAAGTTGCCGGAACTGAAAAGGGTATTACAGCAATTCAACTTGATGTAAAAATTGATGGATTGACTGATGCGCAGGTTGTTGAGATATTGGCCCGCGCAAGAACAGCAAGAATGGAGATTCTTAAGACTATGCTTGCTGCTATTCCTGAGTCAAGAAAAGAAGTTTCAGAATACGCTCCGAAAATAGAACAAATCAAAATCCCGGTTGATAAGATCGGTGAAATAATTGGTCCTGGAGGCAAGAACATTAAGGCAATTATCGCTCAAACTGGAGCAGATGTTGATGTTGACGACTCAGGTACAGTAAGTGTAAGTGGAATTTCTGAGGAATCAGTCAGAAAAGCTGTTGACTGGATCAGTGGTATGACACGAGACGTTACACCTGGTGAGGAATTTGAGGGAGAAGTTAAAAGAATATTGCCATTTGGTGCATTTGTTGAGTATTTACCCGGACGTGAGGGAATGGTGCATGTAAGTAAGATGAAAAGAGGAGCATTTATAAAAGATCCATCAGAAGTTGTAAAGGTCGGACAGATGGTGAAGGTAAAGGTTGAGGAAAAAGATCAGCAGGGAAGAATCAATCTGACAATGCTTCTTGATGGAGATGACAATGGTGCACCTCCGGGACAAGGATTTGATAGACCACGTACGCCAAGAGATGAAGGTCAGGGAGGATTTCAGGGTTCCCCTCGCCCATCTTTCAATCGAAATTCAGCGCCATATGGCAACTCACAACCCAGATCAGATAGGCCTTCTTTTAACCGCGACAGTGCACCCAAATCAGATCACCCGCTTTCACAAGCTTTGAGACGGGAAAGTGCAGAAGCAAGATCAGGAAATAAAAAATTCGGCGGCCCCAAGAAAAGATTCAGTAGATAAAATTTAGTAATTATCCTTTACTCGAATATTCAACCATTAATTTTTCTTTATCTTCCAATAGTTTTTGTCTTTGGATCTCTATATTTCTAAGTGCCTCCTGAAGATGAGGCTTTTTTCTAAAATCAATTAAATTATTTATCTCTGCCCATTGTTTGACGAGCCGCCTTTCTCTATTGTCCAATGCTTGTTTGATCATCTGCCATCTTATTACATTACTTAAGGTGTGCCATTCTGGAAAAGTGGAAAGATATTGTGGACTGTATTCTCCTAAATCTACTGCTTTTTGCAAGGTTATACCAGCAGTTGGGGGTGGAGGTGTAGAGGAT
>DATIJS010000104.1:0-11016 GCA_035478335.1 Saccharimonadales bacterium (SeqCode)
TGTAGTTTGGCAGGAGTGGGATCAACGACGTAGATTTAAGAAGTAAGAATTACGAATTAAGAAATTAAAGACTATTTTGACAGTTCCTCTTTAACAATTTTACTTACCGTTCCTCCATCTGCCTTGCCTTTTGTCTGAGTCATCAACGCTCCCATGACTTTTCCCATATCGGCAGGTGAGGTGGCATTAGTCGTGGCAATAGCATCAATTACAAGTTTTTTAATTTCTTCCTCAGTCATTTGCTCGGGTAAGTATTTTTTCAAAATTTCCAGTTCACCGGTTTCTTTATCAACAAGTTCGGTTCTGCCGGCCGCGCGAAATTGCTCGATAGAATCTTTTATTTTTTTAGCTTCTTTTTCAATTACTATTTGGACATCTTCTTCAGTTGCTTCATAGCCGGCACCGCCTTTTTGAATTTCATAATATCCGATTGCTGAAATTACCATTCGCAGAACTGAAGTTTTGACAGTATCTTTTGAAAGCATTGCCTGTTTGAGTTCCTGCTGTAATTGCTGTTTGGTCATGTAATTATTATAGCAGAACTTGACAGTAAAAATATTAATAGATATCATTATTTAGACGCAGAATGAAGAAAATCCTGATAGTTGAAGATGATTTTTTTATAAGGGATGTTTACAGCCGTATTTTTTCAATATCCGGCTTTGATGTGCAAGTTGCTTCAGATGGAGCTGAGGCATTGGACAAGATAAAAAATAGCGATTTGTTTGATATTGTTCTTCTTGATGTTATGATGCCCAAAATGTCAGGGATAGAGGTTTTACAGGCGCTAAGAGTACTTGAGCCGCCCATAAAGGACACTCCGGTATTTATAATTACCAATTTAGGACAGCAAAATGTTATCGATGATGCTTTTAAGGTTGGAATGGATGGATATATTATTAAATCGCAGGTTACTCCTAAGCAGCTGGTTGATGAAATAACTGCATTTCTGAATAGTAAAGAGTCAGGAAGTGTTAACGGACTATAATTGCTTCACGAGCAGGACCCGTAGAAATATATTTAATTCTAACTCCGATTTGTTTTTCAAGCTCTATGATATATTGTTTTGCTTGGGTAGGTAAGTCTTGATAATTTGTAATTCCCTGAGTTGATGACTTCCATCCTTTTATAGTTTTGTAAGCAGGTTTTACATTTTCCAAAAATATAGCGTCACCATCATAATAGTTCACTTTTTTCCCATTCAAAGTATATCCTGTACAAATTTTAATTTCAGCAAATCCATCAAGCACATCGATTTTGGTAAGAGCAATTTCAGTAAATCCGCTAATCTGGGCGGCAAAGCTTACCATTTCTGCGTCGAACCATCCGCAACGTCTTGTCCGTCCTGTTGTTACACCAAACTCAGCTCCATCTTTTTGCAATTTTACTCCATCTTTATCCTGTAGCTCGGTTGGGAAAGGTCCTGATCCAACACGTGTTGCGTATGCTTTTACAACCCCAATTATTTTATCGATTTTAGTTGGTGGGATTCCCGATCCGGCATTGGCTCCGCCAGGAACAACAGTTGATGAAGTAACAAAGGGATATGTGCCCCAATCATTGTCAAGAAAGATTGCCTGGGCGCCTTCTAGAAGAATATTTTTATCTAATTTTAGTGCGGATTGAAGTTGCGGAAAGGGTTCGGAGATGTAGGGTAGAATCTTATCCAGCATTGATAGAAATGATTTCTCAATTGTTTTTTGATCGATTGCTTTTCCTCCTAGAGCAACTATTATTTTGTTTTTAAGCGATAGTTCAATTTTTAGTTTTTCAGAAAATTGTTTTTTATTCAAAAGATCAATAATGCGTAGACCATTTCTACTGATTTTATCTGCATAAGCAGGTCCGTTTCCTCGACCGGTTGTACCTATTTTGGCTTTACCCAACGCCTCTTCATACAGTTTTTCCAGAATTTTGTGATAAGGCATAATCAGATGACAGCGCGGAGATATCAATAAGCGCTTATTTAAATTAAAACCTGCTTTTTCAAGCGAATCAATTTCAGAAATCAAAGATTCCAAATCAACCAACGTTCCGTTTGCAATGCAGGATTTTGTTTTGGGGTAAAATATTCCAGAGGGAATTAGATGGAGCGCAAATTTTCCAAAACCATTTATTACTGTATGTCCTGCGTTATTACTTCCATTAAAACGGACTACGTAATCATAAGAGCCGGAAAGGTAATCAACCATTCTGCCTTTTCCTTCATCTCCCCACTGTGAACCGACTACAAATGTTACAGGCATTTACAAACAAAGTTTAACTTAGTCTGAGCATATTTGCAAGGACAAATTTACAAATATAGCCCAAGCTAAAATGATTAATTGTTCTTGGTGTTTTATTTGAAGACTAGAATCCCAAAACTTTTTTGACCAAAATTACCGTAACTCTTCCCGGTTGGAATTCACGGTTTACAATTAAAAGTTTACTAACAAAACTTCCGGCAGTCATGCTATATTGCTTATTCAGTCTTACTGACTCAAGTGGTAAAACATATTCGTAAATTCTTCTTTCCCCTTCAGGTTTGTCTGCAACTATTTTTTGTGTTCCAACGACCCAGATTACATGAGGTGAAGCATAGGCATATGCAGGCAACTGACTTCCTGTATTGGATGCAATTATTACTTCGCCTGTTTCTGTAACAGCATGGACACTCCCAACTGCATATTCAGGAGCAGCGCCAAGTTTTTGCATTTCACTACCTTGCGTAGCTCGATCCATCTTGTTCAGTTTGGCTTTGACACTATTATAATTGCCTGATTCTTGTATTTCTTTATCCAGTCCAACCTGTGTTAATGTAACTGAAGTCATATTCATCACCTCAGCTCCTTTGGGAAGCATTGAGATAACTTTTTCTTTTGCCTCATTTTCTGTTTCAACTACGAACGCATCAATATTATTTGCTTTTAGCGCAGCAATAGTTTTCTCAATTGATTCATTGCTTGCTAATTCTTTAAAATCTTTCATATATTAATCACCTCCAATCAAATTTGAATCTTCTCAAACAGATAACTTCCAATTCCCAGTATGCAAATTGTTACAACAGAAAGTATTAGAAAATCATTAACTATGCCATATGTTGAATTACTGATAAGTGATCCCCGTACTCCGTCAATTCCATATGTTAGCGGATCGGCTTTTGCAATTATCTCCATTATTTTAGGCACCCCTTTTAATGGAAATAATGCACCGGATAGAAAAAATATCGGCATCACAAGAAAATTCATAATGAGCTGAAATCCCTGCATGTCTTCAAGAAGTGATGCTATCGCAGTTCCCAGAGAAGTAAACAATAGGGCAGTTAAAAATATAAAAATAAATGCAATCGGAACCATCAAAAAGTTTTGAGGTCTAAATCCGATGATTAGTGTGAGTAAGAATACAATGAGTCCCTGAATCGATGCAACAGTTGCACCCCCCAGTGTTCTTCCGAGCATTATATTAAATCTGCTGACTGGTGCAACCATTGTCTCTTTCAAAAATCCAAATTGTCTGTCCCAAATCAACTCAATGCCAGAAAATACTGCAGTAAATAATACACCCATTAGAATTATTCCGGGTGCCAAAAACTGGATGTAATTTCCGCCGTTTGCTTTTTGATAGATAGATCCAAACCCAAACCCAAAAGCTACAAGAAATAATATTGGTTGACCAAGCGATCCAATAATTCTTGAACGAGATCTAAAGTATTTTTTCAATTGTCTGAGCCACAATATGTAAATTGTATTCATAATTTATCTTCTAAACATTTTACGTGTCATCCGAAGGTGATCTATGCCGGATGCTTCTTCAGACCTGATCATTTTTCCGGTGAGTTTGAGGAAAGCCTCTTCAAGACTTTTTGTTTTTGTTTCTTTCTTTAATTCCTCATTAGTTCCGATTGCGATAATTTTTCCATGATCTATTATGGCTATCTTCTGTGCAATTTTCTCGGCCTCTTCCATATAATGCGTACTGAAAAAGATTGTCATGTCTTCTTTCTTATTTACATTTTGTAAATAACTCCACATATGATTTCGTGTTTGAGGATCCAGTCCAATTGTCGGTTCATCTAGAAAAAGTATTGAAGGATGATGCAGAAGCCCTCGTGCTATTTCCAATCTTCTTTTCATTCCGCCTGAAAAGGTTTTTACCAAATCATTTTTTCGGTCAAACAATTCTACAAACTCCAATAATTCTTTTATCCTGCTATCGCGGTGCGATGCGGGAATACTATATAAAACCGCATGAAAATACATATTTTCCCAGGCTGTCAGGTCATCATCAAGACTTGGATCCTGAAATACTATCCCAAATGCTTTTCGGACTGCATCTTTATCTTTTGAAGGATTGTGTCCGTTGAGAGTTATCTCGCCTGTTGTCGGATGAAGAAGTGTTGTCAGCATTTTAATTGTTGTTGATTTGCCGGCTCCATTGGGGCCAAGAAATGCAAAAATTTCCCCTTTTTTGACATCAAATGAAATATTATCAACTGCAGTGAAGTCTTTAAATTTTTTACTAAGTCCTGATACGGTAATCATGGAAGTCATATCTTACAATCCTCTTTTTTATTTGCAATCTTAATTTTTTCAAGAAGTAAAAGAAGTTTCTGAAGTTCAAAATCATCCAAATCATCAAATAAAGGACTTATTGTCTTGAAATAATTTTTCCTAAATTCTTTGAACTTATCTTCTGCTTTTTTTGTCAATTTTATGTTGATGATTCTTCTGTCAGTTTTACTTTCTTCACGAAGCGCAAGGTTTTTATTAACGAGATCATCGATAAATTGTGTTACTGCACCGGATGTTACGTTAAGCATCTCGGCAATTTCCTTAACAGATACTTCTTTTTTTCTTTCTATAAAAAAAAGGATTCCGACTTGCGGTCTGCCAAGTGTTAATTCTCCGAAAGGATGGAGTGTATGCATGCCTTTTATAACACAGCGCATTTTCTGGATAAGTGATTGGAGAAGATCTTGTCGAGTATTATTCATAGTTTAGTTACTTATTATTTTAGTAACTAAACTAATATTTGTCAAGTGTTACAAAACTTAATTTATAAAAAGGGAGATAATCGTTCCTATTCCCGTTAGTATCATAATACCCGTTATGAACCATCCAAGAGTAGCAATTAAAGGTGAGTTGACCCTTTCTTTCACAACTTTTTTATTGCTTGTCATATGAACTATCAGGAACAGTATAACCGGCGCTACAAGACCATTGGCGATTGCAGAATAGAGTAGAAGTTTAATCGGATTGATGCCGAGAAAATTTATATCCATAGCAATTATCATGGAGAAAATCATGATACCGTAAAATGGTCTTGCTTCGTGGAGTTTTCTGTATAATCCGGACTTCCATTTAAAGCTCTCAGCCATTGTATAGGCTGCAGATCCTGCTAGAATTGGCACTGCAAGAAGTCCCATACCGATTATTCCGGCTGCAAAAAGCAAGAACGCATATTCTCCGGCGAGCGGTTTTAATGCAGCAGCAGCATCGGCGGCAGATGTGATATTTGTAATACCATGAGAAAAAAGGACAGCTGCACAAGTAGCGATAATTGAGTACATAACCAAATTTGAAACGATCATTCCTATCCAGACATCAATTCTCATTTTGCGGATTTCTTGATCAGTGGTTCCACTTCTTAGTCTGAGAGAAGTTCTTCCATGAAGTATTTCTTCCTCAACCTCATGTGAAGTCTGCCAGAAGAAAAGATATGGGGAAATTGTCGTTCCCAAAATAGCTGTTATTAAAAAAAGCTGATTTTTTGAAAAGGTAAGTGTCGGGATAAACGTGTGCATAATCAATTCTCCGACACTTAATTTTATGATAAAAGCGGTTATTACGTATGAAGCTAAAACCAAGACAAGGTATTTAAGATATTTAACATATTGCTGATATGGAGTAAAAATTTGAAGCATTAGGCAAAAAAATGTAAAACCCGAAACTAGAACCGCGAAATTTAAATTCGGAGCCAAAAGCTGTGTGGCCTTACTCATCGCTCCTATGTCGGCTGCGATATTAAGAGTATTGGCCGAGAAAAGAAGAATCGCGCAGGTATAGAGCACCCATCTTGGGTAATTAATTCGGATATTTCCGGCAAGACCACGTCCTGTTGTGAGTCCAATCCGTGCACACATTTCCTGGACAATCGCCATTAAAGGGAGGGTGAATACAGACATCCAAAGAAGCTGATATCCATATTGAGCACCAGCTTGCGAGTACGTCGCAATTCCCGAAGGGTCGTCATCTGCTGCACCGGTAATGAGACCGGGACCAAGATTGGCCCAGAATCCTTTAGCCCGTCTTATACGAGTAATAGAAGCTGTTTCCTTCCCAAGTCTTTTTGTAGCTGCAATTCCCTTTTCTAAGGCAATTGAGGGGGCAGCAGCCAGTTCCTCAAATTTTTCTTCCATATAATTATTAAGACGAATTTTTCGGAATTTAGCAAGTAGATTCTTAGATAATTTTTATTTGAAATAGGTTATTGATTAGTAAGATTTAATTGGATATATATAGATGTAAATAATCCCACTTGACACTTGAGTCCAACTCTTGCATGATAGGCGTAAGTAAATAGTGAAAAATATAAACAAATTTTTGATAGTTTTTTTTGTTTGCGTTGCGTTATTTTTAGTTTTTCGCTTGCTATTATCTCCTCCGCATAATTCAATTACCCCTAATTCTAATTCACCAATTTCAGGCAATAAAATTGAAGTAAGAAACTATTCTTTTTCTCCTCAAAAAATTACTGTCAAAAGGGGAACGACAGTGACGTGGGAAAATTTCGATCTGGTTGCACATACTGTCACGATGGATGATGAAAAGCAAAAAGGTCCAAATAGTCAACTGTTTGGTAAGGGGGAAAAGTTCTCGTATACATTTTCGACTGCTGGAAAGTATATATATCATTGTCAGCCTCATCCGTATATGAAAGGTGAGGTAGTTGTAACAGAATAAATTACCATTTTGATAAAAAAATTATTTAACATATCTAATTAGCAACATGAAGGGAGGTGAATTAAAATGAATGCAAAATCAACCGCAATGTGGGTAGGATTAGTTATTTTAGTTGTTGGTGTAGTTGGATTTATTCCAGCTTTGGTACCGGGTGGAAAAGTTCTCGGGCTTTTCTTAGTTGATCCTCTTCACAACATAGTTCATATATTAACCGGTGTACTTGCGATCTTCGCCGCAAAAAGCAGCGAAAGTACAGTCAAAACATACTTCAAAGTATTTGGAGTTGTTTATGCGCTGGTAACTGTTTTGGGTTTTATTTCAAGCGGAGGTACAGGAGTCGGTACAGGTCTATTTGGTCTACTGCCTGTAAATATTTATGACAATTTGCTGCATCTTATAATAGCAGCTTTGTATCTTTATATTGGTTTCGGAGGAAAATCTTCTGCTGCAAAAGCATAAGATTTGGGATTATTTTCAAAAAAGCGGGATCGAAAGGCCCCGCTTTTTGCGGATATGGTTTACGCAAAACTTTAGAAAATAATATTTTCCTAGAGCTATATTAATCTTCTATTTCTTCCTGAACGGATTCTTTCTGCAGTTCTTATTATTCTCTTAGCTTGTCCAGGTGTTTCAATTCTTCTTCCCAAACCCTCTGCAAGTCTGGTAGCGTCTTCTTCACGCCATACCCCATCAGCTATGTTTCTATGCATAATGGTTCTTACAGCATCAACAACTGCTACGCTATTTCTAAGTGTTCGCATGTTGGTATCAGTAAATTTTACTGTTATTCTTCTGTCTGGAGTTCTTTTACCTGAATTAGTTTCCATAATAAATATACAAATCTTATAGTATAATACCAAACAAAGTTTATCTTGTCAAGCTGCGTGGTCAAATGTTATGATGTGTAGGAGTTTAATCTAAAAAGATAACATTCTATAATTATGACAAAGAAATTAAAAAGAACACTTGCAAAGGATACTCCAAAAGAAGTTGGGAAGGAAGTCAAGATTTCCGGTTTTGTTCAGGCAAGGCGGGATCATGGAAAGCTGATTTTTATTGATCTTCGTGATAGATCAGGATTAGTCCAAGTTGTTATAAATCCCCGTGTTTCTGAAAATGCTTATCAAGAGGCAAGTAATCTCAGCTCCGAATCGGCAGTCTCGATAATTGGTTTGGTCAAGTCCCGTCCTGAGAAATTGGTCAATCCCAAGCTTGAGTCAGGAACAGTTGAGATTGAGGCTCAGGAAGTTGAGATTTTGGCAAAATCAGAGGTCCTGCCTTTTGATATGGGTGGGGAAGTTTTAAATCTTGAACTTCCGACACTTTTGGACCACAGGTCTTTAACACTCAGACATGAAAGTGTCAGGAAAATATTTGTTCTCCAAGCAGCACTTATTGAGGAATTCAGAAAGGCTGCGACAGAACTTGAATGTATTGAGGTTGTAGTTCCGACAATTGCTGGAGGTGCCACTGAAGGAGGTGCTGATGTCTTCAAAATCGATTATTTTGATCACAAAGCTTTTCTGACACAAAGCCCCCAGCTGTATAAGCAAATTATGGTGAGTATTTTCGAGCGAGTTTTCGTCATCACCAAAGCATATAGAGCCGAGCCGTCTGTCACTACACGTCATCTGACAGAGGCAACCCAAATGGATATAGAGATAGCATTTATTGAAAGTTTTGATGAACTTTTGGACGCTTTGGAATTTGTCGGAACTGTGATGATTAAAAACGCTGCAAAAAAGCATGAAAATATTTTGAAAGATTTTGGGATTGATATTCCGTTGGTTCCCGCAAAGGTCCCACGGTTGACACTTAGAGAGGCGCAAAAGATAGTGACTGAGCGCACAGGAAGGGATTTGTCAAAAGAGATGGATTTAAATCCTGAGGATGAGCGTGAAATTTGTACATGGGCGAAAGAAGCGCATAAATCTGATTTTGTAACTATCACTCATTTTCCGACGAAAAAGCGCGCTTTTTATAGCATGCCTGATCCAAAAGATCCTGAGTATAGTTTGAGCTACGATTTATTATTCCGCGGACTCGAGATGATGAGTGGATCTCAACGCATCAATGATTATGATCAATTGGTTAGAGCAATGAAGGCAAAAAATGTCAGTCCGGAAAATTTCGGAATGTACATGCAGGCATTCAAGTACGGTATGCCACCGGAAGGTGGGTTTTCATTTGGGCTTGAAAGACTTACAATGAAATTACTGGGTTTGGAAAATGTAAGAGAAGCATCTCTTTTCCCCCGGGACATGGAGCGAATAGATGAAAGATTTTCAGTTACCCAAAAAGAAGAGAAGGTTATTCATAAAGAAAAACCCCAATCCTAAAAAACAAAAGGATAAAATTGTTGCCCCTTCGCAAAAGTTACAAAAGACTCCTAAATTCAATTTTTTAGCAGCTCATAAAGATTTATTTCTTTTCTCAATACCTTTAATTTTGGCTATTGTTTTTTTGACGATTTATACAATTGATCATAAGTTGAGAATTGATATTGCAGCAAATAAGTTATCGGCTGCATTGAGTAACGATACTACACCATTTCCCGTATTGAATTATCCTATTTCTCCTTATTTATCTGCCAAAGCAGCAATAGTTCAGGAGGCAGACTCTCAAGCGGTTTTATTCTCCAAGAATCCAAATTTGAGATTTTCGACAGCTTCAACAGCAAAGATTATGACGGCATTGGTAGCGCTTGAATATTATCAGCCGGATTCGATAATTATTATTAAGTCTTACTATACACCTGGATCCGGATTGAATCTTCAACTCTCAGACGGATTTTATTTTAGAGATCTTATTTATGCGATGATGCTCCCCAGCGCAAATGATGCAGCAGCAGCTATCGCAGATAATTATCCAGGCGGAAGAACTGGATTTGTTGCTCGAATGAATGAAAAAGCAAAAGAGCTTCATCTGACAGACACGCACTTTTCAGATGGTATAGGACTAGATGATGACGAAAATTATTCAACGGTCGTTGATATGGGGAGACTATCAGTAATTGCGATGAGAAATTCAACTTTTGCAAAAGTTGTCGGAACGCATCAAAAAGTAATTTTTAATGTTAATAAAACTCAACAATATGCATTAACAAATTTAAATAGATTGCTTGGATATGACGGTGTAAATGGTATAAAAACAGGGACCACAGAAGGGGCTGGAGAAGTATTGGTTACATCAGCTGAAATTAAAGGCCGCACATTTATAATAGTTACGATGAACAGTCAGGATAGGTTCGGAGATACAGCAACACTTTTGGATTATATATCAAATAATTTGAGTTACGTAAATCCTTAGCGCTTAATTGCTGAAACATATGCAAAAAAGTTATCCTGTCCTTCAAAGACGATAATAGGCATAAGATATGCTTGATTTTCTTCTCCCAGATAATATGCTAAGTAGACGTTACTTATGAGTATATTTTTATCAGCTCCCTGATAGGAAGGTATATATCCGTCCCCATTTTTTAATCCGTCAAATGCCTCTTGAGCAGTTTTTATCGGATAAGTTGCCGGAGAATCAGTCAAAATTTCCCGGTGAACAAAACTAGCTGAATCAACCTCCTGATTGTTCTGACCTGATGCGACCCAGAAACTCATGGTTGAATAAGGAGGGTGGGGATAAAGTACGGGAACCTTCATCTTTACATGGGTAGCTCCGGGTTTCCCGGTATCAAGATCATATTCAAGGTCCTTTTGGTACAAATCAACTCTTATGACTTTGGCAGATGACAAACTTGTTGTCGGCACCATAACTCCATTACGAATTGCAAACAGTTGGGGGTATGTATTGTAATTTATACCACTTTGCGGGTTTTGAGTTTTTGTAAGATCGATATCTGTTGGCAGTTGCTGAATCGAAGTTAGAAAATCCGAGACGGTTTGTATCGCATCAGTTTGATTAGAAAGCTTAGCTGCTCCCAGAACTGTGAGAGAGGATAAATAATTGGAAGTTAAAGAAAAATCAAATGTAACTATGTTAAATCGCAATTTACGATTAATTCCTGTTGATTCATCCCATTCATAGTTGCCGTTTCCAAGCGAGATCTCAGGAATAGTTTTGC
>DATIJS010000105.1:0-1615 GCA_035478335.1 Saccharimonadales bacterium (SeqCode)
CCTGTTCTTCCGATTCTGTGCACGTAATCATCATATGTTGCCGGAACATCGTAATTTATAACGTGTGAGACATCATCAATATCAATTCCACGTGATGCAACATCAGTTGCCAGGAGCAGCTTAATATATCCGCTTTTAAAGTCCGAGAGAGCCCTTTGGCGCTGTCCCTGTGACTTATTTCCGTGAATTGATGCTGCTTTAAAGCCACGCTCAACAAGCATTTTGGTTAATTTCTCAATTCCGTGTTTGGTTCGGCCAAATATCATTACCCGATCAAATCCCTCTTGCGTAAGCAAATCATGCAGCTGGTCGACTTTTTGTCCCGGGAGAACCTTGATAATATCCTGATTAATATTTTGTGCGGTTTCAGTTGTTTTGACAGAAACAGTGATCGGGTCTTTAACAAATGAAGACAAAATTGAACGTGTCTTATTATCAACTGTTGCTGAGAAAAATAAAGACTGTCTCTCTCTTGGCAACAAAGAAACGATATATTCAATGTCTTTTATAAATCCGATATCTACCATTCGGTCAACTTCATCAAGAACCACATTTTTAAAGCTATAGAGATTTAAATTTTTGCGCTGAATCAGGTCTTTTATTCGCCCCGGCGTTCCTATAACAAATTGCGGATTTCTTCTGAGCCTTTCAACCTGACGAAACATTGATGAACCTCCAATACAAAGCACAGAATCGATGTGCATTCCTCTTGAGAAAGCTATCAATTCCTCGTTAATTTGAAAAGCAAGTTCACGCGTTGGTGTAACGATCAGCACTTTTTCCAAGTTACTTTTACTTAGTTTATCAATTAACGGGATCAAAAATGCCGCAGTTTTGCCAGTTCCGGTATTGGCAATTCCTATTACATCGCGCCCTTCAAGAATAGGCAGTATTGTCTGATCTTGGATTTCAGTCGGCACAGTATAGCCTTTGTCAATTATATTTTTCTTGAGGGATTCTATGATTTTAAAATCAGCAAATGAATTAACGGCTTTATACGGCTCAGTTGCACTCAATTCAATTGCTTTACTGACAAAGCGATTAATGTCAATTTTTTCACCCGGATTGTTATTTCTGCCACGATTTGGTGTTCCAAATCTTCGACCGCTGCCATAACGGCTATTGCCTTGGAATTTGGAATGGCCGGTACTTGAACGGCTACTATTGAATTTTTTATACATATATTTTGGGTTGATTTGTAAATTATTTAAAAGAGTGTTTAAGTTTTTGTCTCTTTGGGAGCGATCAAAAATACTTAAACCTGTTGGGGTTAATGCAGCTGATGCTCTAATCTATTTCAACTGGATGAATTATAACACAAATACATCTGAAAAGCTACTTTAGCGAATGAAAAATTTGCTTTGCTGCACGTTTTACTTCTGAATTACAAACAAAAACAGCCAAAAGAGTCACAATAGGTATGACTAGGACAAGTCCCATTGACCCGGCGAATGTTCTTATTATTTCATCACTAATATCCTCACTATTTATCATCACCCAGATAGGAAGTTTAAGCGGATTAAGTATGATAAACAAAAAAAGTGCAAGCGCTGATCCTGCATAGGCAAGAACCAGAGTGTTGACCATTGAGACAACGTGCTCACGTCCGATTGAA
>DATIJS010000106.1:0-1568 GCA_035478335.1 Saccharimonadales bacterium (SeqCode)
TTCTTCTCCCCCGGACTGATATAGTAATACATCGAATCAAAGTCTATTCCTGATAGATCTGCGCCCCAAGTGGGCATCATTTTCTGCTCAAACATCATAAGTGCCTGCAAGCGGAATTGCAGCATCCACTCTGGTTCCCCCTTAAAATGCGAGATTGCCTCAACAACTTGGCGATTCAACCCTTTAGGGGTTCTAAAGTCAAGAGTTTCAGGCTTATGAAAGCCGTATTTATAATCTGTTTTGACAACCGGTTGTACTTTCATATTTAAAATTGGTTAATAAATAGTTAGAAATAAGATTCGTAACCGTTTTCCTCAATCGTTTTGGCGAGAGACCCGTTTCCTGATTTGACAATTTTCCCTCCAACTACGATATGAACAAAATGAGGTTTAATATATTTTAAAATTCTTTGGTAATGAGTGATCAGAATTAACCCAAGATCATAATCAAGACCATTGATGCTTTTTCCGATATAACGAAGTGCATCAACATCCAGACCTGAGTCAGGCTCATCCAGGACTGCAAAAGCAGGCTTGAGCATCTCAAGCTGTAAGATTTCAGCTTTCTTTTTTTCTCCTCCTGAGAAGCCTTGATTTAGAAATCTTTTGACTATCTCCTGCGAAAACCCCAACTGTTTGGCAGCTGGTTCAAGTTGATTGCGAAAGGCAATCGGAGAAATCTTTTTAGCGTCTTTTTCTGCATTTTCATTCATGGCGAGTCTTAGAAAATTGCCAAAATTCACTCCTGCTATTTCAACAGGATACTGAAAACCCAAAAACAGGCCTTGTTTTGCTCTCAAGTCGGGAGTTAAGCGACTAATGTCTACCCCGTTAAGAATTATTTTCCCCTCAGTTATTTTATATCCCGGGTGACCCATCAAAGCTTGTGCAAAAGTTGATTTTCCGCCGCCGTTGGGACCCATGATTGCGTGGATTTCGCCTTGCTTGACGCTCAAAGAAATACCATTGAGTATTTTCTTTCCATCAATTGTTTCAACATGCAAATTGGTGATTTTTAATTGTTTATTCATAGTTAAAATTAAACTCGAAATTCGAATCTCGAAACAAATTCAAATATTCAAAAACAAAGTTAAAAAAACGTTTTAGAATTTGATAATTATTATTTTGAAATTGTTTCGGATTTCGGATTTCGTGCTTCGGATTTATTCTTTTCCCTCCATTCTTTCTCTAGCTGGTTGTTAATCTCGTCAATCATTGACTGCATTTCTTCCTCTGGCATATCATGCATGCTGGCACCCGTTTCAAGTGAGTCATATTGATTGGCAAAGCAATTGACACAGTGCAGTCCGTATTCTGCCAGAAGCTCAGCAGCACGGGGTGATTCCTCAAGAATTATGGTCAAGGCGTCATAACGGGTAATTACATACGGGGCTTTATCATTCATGCCTATATTATAGCACTTTTGGGCTCAATAGGTAAATTCTGGGATCCGATCCTTGATCATGAGTTTAAAATCATTTATAATCAATACTCTGGACGATTAGCTCAGCTGGTAGAGCGCTTCATTTACACTGAAGATGTCGCGGGTTCGATCCCTGCATCGTCCAC
>DATIJS010000107.1:0-2498 GCA_035478335.1 Saccharimonadales bacterium (SeqCode)
AGCGCTAGGTAAATTCTTTAGGGCCGGTGGTGGGTTAGCAGCAGCGAGACTACTACCAGCTGCAGGAATCTTGGAAGTATTTGGGCAAACTCCTTCACATGAACAATTAAACAGAGAACCTCCACCTTTTCCAGAATTTAAGTCGCCTGATCTTGAGCAGAAAGTATTAGTTATCCCACTACGTGAGGATGGAGAGCCACAACTAGCAGTAAAGCTAGAAGATGCTTTGGATGAAGTGACTTCCAGCGTTGAAAGTGATTCTTATGGAAAACTCAAATTTAAGTTTACTTTACTTCCTGAACAGATTACTAATTTACCTAATGACAGAGATCAACAGGATGTAGTTGCTCATATAGGAGATGCTTTGGCAACTAATTTAGGACAAGATTTAAGTGAATATCAAACTCGTCTATATGTATTACGTTCAGATAGTAATCCAAAATATGGAGGTATAGCATTTTCGCCTATTGAAGGAAATCGTTATAAAAGAGCAACTGTATATGTAGATGATAAGGCTTCAGATTTCGAATCTGTAGCGAAACATGAACTTGGGCACACGTTAGGTATGCCCCATGCCAATTCTATAAATGCATCAGGTAAAAAGACAGAATATGGTGGACTGGATGATCCAATGGGAGCAACAAGGGAGGTTGCAATTGGATATAATGCTCCCCAGAGAGTATCGATGGGTTGGATTGGAAGAGAACAAGTTCAATCTGTTGCACAAAGCGGAATCTACTTTCTAGACTCTTTGGATTACGCCAACCCTGACAAAACTGATCTTACAAGAGTATTACGTATCCAAAAACCAGACACAAATGAACGTTATTATATTAGCTTTAGACCGCAAGGAAGTATATTGGGTGGTGTCAATATTCATACATGGAATGAAAAGCTTAAAACATCTCCTGATGAGGTATTGGTTCCTGAGGCAATGAGGAAAGGTTGGAAGGATGGGGATGAGTATTATGATAAAAAGAATGGAATTAGAATTAGACAAATATCTATTGCTGGTCCTGTATCTTATAACCCTCCTGAAGAAGTTCAGCTGCAAATTACTTTTGATAAATAGGAGTTTTTATTTTGCAGAGTCGGATTTGAGGGTTTTGATTGCATCCTGGACTGTGGTCATAAATTGGGCGGGGAAGATGATTGTTGAGTTTTTCTCTGTTGATATCTCAGACATTGTTTGAAGAGTTCGGAGCTGAAGAGCGACAGGGTGCTTTGAGATAATATCAGCTGCTTCTCCAAGCTTTACAGCTGCCTGGAATTCTCCTTCTGCTGCGACAATCTTGGCTCTTCTTTCACGTTCTGCTTCAGCTTCTTTGGCCATAGCTCTTTGCATGTTGTCGGGAAGAGTAATATCTTTTATCTCAACTGCAGTGACCTGTGCGCCCCACGGCTCGGTGTGATCATCAATTACATTTTTGATTTGTGTATTTATATCAGCTGTTTTGGAGAGTAGTTGATCAAGGACAAATTGTCCGACGACGTTTCGCACAGTTGTTTGACTTATCTGATTTACCGCATCGTAAACATTTTCAATCGCTACAACGGATTTTTTGGGATCAACTATATGGTAATAGGCAACTGCCGCGATATCGATCGAAACATTATCTTTGGTAATAATTTTTTGTGAGGGGATTTCCATGGTGATTGTTCGTAGAGTGACACCGGTCATGCGTTCCAGAAACGGAATCAAAAGAATAAGGCCTGGCCCGCGTACGCCTGTGCAGCGGCCCAGAAAAAAGATAACTCCGCGGTCGTATTCTTTAACGACACGAACGCTGAGGAGGAAAATAATTATGACAGGAATTAACAAATACCACATTATAGTAGCTAGATTCTAGATCTAATTAGGCGGGAAGTCAATAATCCAGATTTTAAATTTCAAATAATCTCTGCACGCTTTTGGCAACTAATCTTTGTTTTGAGGCTGTAAGTTTTCCCGCAACTCTTTGGATTATTGATGTATCAGCCGTAAATAGTTTGTCAGGACGGATAAAGCTGATTGAGGGGAGTGAGCCTTCTGAGAAATCTTCTCGAGACAGTTTTAGCGCGGATTTACTTGAGTAAGACTTGGAGGTTATCTGACAAAGAATAAGATTTCCGAATTCTGCGTTTGCCAGTACTAGAGCGGGGCGTGTCTTTTGTCCTTTTAGATTGGAAAAAGGGAAAAGTGCAACAACAATGTCTCCTATTATAAATTCTCCCATGCTTTATCTTCCTCAGGCCTAAGCCAGTCTTTGGCAAGCGCTGCTTCAGATGCAAGGGTTATTGGATCAATATTTACCTTGATCTTTTTCTTTTTCGCAGGAACGATGCGGATTTCACCCATTTTGACAGTTAATTCGACGTCTTTCCCCAGCCCGCTTTCAACAAGCAGAACTTTGGGAATCCGTATACCTTTGGAATTGCCGATGGAAACAATGCTGGTAATCATAGTAATTACATTGTAGCTACAAATTTATATTTTGTCAAGCAAATAGAATCCTATA
>DATIJS010000108.1:0-6580 GCA_035478335.1 Saccharimonadales bacterium (SeqCode)
CCGTTTCCGTCAAAAAAAGGATGGATATAGGCAAATTGATGATGAAAGATCCCGGCTTTAAGAAGCGGATGAATTTCCTTCTCTTCGGTTAACCATTTATATAATTCGTTCAATGCTGCGATAATCTCGTCTTTTTTATGAAATGGGGGATTATGCTTGACTACTATTTCCTCACCTTTCTTGTGCCCGACAAAAACCCCTGCATCTCTGAGGCCCCATTTGCTTTTTTCCTCAAGTCCGTTCATCAGCTGTGCGTGTAATTCTTCTGTCAATTTAACTGAAATTGGTACATTTTGCCTTGCAATGTTGGAAATATGTGTAAGAATCTCAAAGTAATTTTTTACTTCTTTTTCTGATTTTGTTGTCGGGATCTGATCTCCGAGAATTACATTGGTCACATCCTGAGGCGAGAGAGGATTGCCTTCAATACTTGTTGAGTAGTGTGTAGCCAGGATCTGATTTTCCTGAAAAAGCTTGAGGCTAAGTGAGGGAATAAGCTTCTCTGCATGAATCTGACCATAAAGCCTCTCAATAGACCCAAGGGAGGAGAGCATTTTCAGTGTTAGCTTAAATTTAGGCTCAAACATATATTATTTGTCATCCTGAGCGTTAGCGATTGATCTCTTGAGATTCTTCATTTCATTCAGAATGACAAGGCCAAGTATAGCACAAAACCGCTTAATTGTCAAGTTATTTGTAAACTTTATTGTAAATACGCATCATTTGTCAATATATTTGTAAACTTTTATGTAAATACTCCGTCATCATGTCCGTGTCAATGATCGCTAAAGTTTTTCGAAAGAGATTCTGGATGCACTAACGTTTACCAGAATGACGGTTTAACTATCAATCTTTGATGCCATTATAAAATCATTCTCTGACAGCCCGCCAATTGCATGGGTACTTAATGTCAATTTTACTTTACTCCAACCATGCAAATTGATATCCGGATGATGACCCTCTTCCTCAGCCAATGATCCGACTTTATTTACAAATGCAAGTGCTTCTTTGAAGTTTTTGAATTTATATTCCTTTTCAATAGCTTTCTGGTCAACATCTACCCAATCCTTCAGTTCCGATCGTAAATATGCACCATACTCATCAGGCGTCAAAGGCTTCACCCCACCTTCACAAGGAATGCATTTCTTATTTTTGAGATTTTTATCCAATAGCATGAATCTATATTAATTGACTTTAAGTTTTTATTCAATATAAGATGGAGCTATGGACAGTATAGTCAAACTTAATACGGCAAAGAAAATTACTCGGGGAAAAAAGGTTATTGTATTACTACTGCTGGCACTAAGCATACTAATTTTTAATTTCATTTTTAGAGTTACATGCGGGTCTGTGTTTTTTTTAAACATTTTCACTCACATACGTCTTGGTAGTACAATTACATTTGATGCCGCTCAGCTCATTTTCATATTCGCAATTGGAGTTTATGCTGCGATTTCAGTTAAGGAATCATCAGTTGAGCATGGGAAAATAAAAGGGCAAATTACTTTTATATCTATAATTTGTATATATTATCTTGTGTTGTACTTTGTGCACCTTATCTTCCCGAGCCCTGAAGCTTTTTGTTTACCTAGTTTCTAAAAACATATACCTATTTAAGTCCAGCATGAGAAGTAAATAATGATTGCTTCGCTTCGTTCGCAATGACGAATTAAACTGCATTCGCTGGTGGGGGAGTAGGATTGAGTTCTTGAGATAATGCAACCAATTTCTTCCTCTGAGCATCATTTAATGTTGGATTTACAGCCTGCATCTAGTCACTAGCTACTTTTTGCATAGTATCCTCAAGTACTTTTTGAGTCTGTTCTTCGGTAAAGTTAGCTTTCAGTATCTCCCCAACTTTTTCCAAATTATCTGCGCTTGCAAAAATTTCGCTTTTGATTGACTGCTGATGCTCTTCGGGTAGACTTTTTAACAAATTATCAAACGCCAAAAGCTTAACATTTTCATCAAACTCCTTTACGAATGTCTCTTTGTCATCAGCGAAGTCAATCGCTTCGAGGATTTTTATAATATAATCTGCTATATTATTCATTTACCTCCTGATTTTCTTGCCCAGTTGGATTTGCATTTCCAGATTCAAGGGTCATAGCAGAATTAATTAATTTATAGCTAACCAAACCTGCAGCTACAGCTGTAACTCCGCGAACGAGTGCTTCGGAAGTTCTACCTGAATTGGCTTGAAGTGCCATATTTAATGAAGCCCCAGATACTCCCGCTGAAAGACCACCTGCGATTCTAAGTAAAAAAGCTTTACTTGCTTCTGTCGGGGTTGGCGCTGGTTGTTCAGGTGTCTGTGGAGTTTCTCCGCCTTCTGCCATAATCCTTTTATAACACCCCCCCCCCAAGAAAAGTCAATCCTTGAAATCGCTTGACAGTTTAGTGTAATATATAAAGACAAATGGCAAAAGATAAAACCGCGACTCCTAAGACTGAAGAATACGGTGCCCAGCAAATACAAGTCCTTGAAGGCTTGGAGCCGGTCCGCAAAAGGCCTGGTATGTATATCGGCTCAACTGATCTGACGGGTCTGCATGAATCACTCAGAGAAATTATAGATAACGCAGTTGATGAGGCTTTGGCAGGTTTTGCCCGCAATGTCTGGATAACTTTGAATAAAGACGGCAGTGCCAGCGTTTCAGATGACGGGCGTGGAATCCCTGTTGACGTGGTCAAAGCATACAAGCAATCAGCGCTCGAGCTGGTTATGACCAAGCTTCACGCTGGAGGAAAATTTGGGGGCAGTGCATACAAAATCTCAGGAGGACTTCATGGTGTAGGTGCATCAGTTGTAAATGCACTGTCCAAATGGGTTTGGGTTGAGGTGCAGAGAGATGGCAAGATTTATAGACAGGAATATAAAGTAGGTAAAGCCACAACAAAAGTTGAAGAAGTTAAAGAATCCAGGCTTGATACTCCTATCCTAAGAAAAACTGGAACAACGACTACATTTTTTCCGGATGATAGCATTTTTCAAGACATCAATTTTGATTTTGACGTTGTCAAAAAACAAATCAGAGAAAGAGCATATCTGGTACCCAAGCTTTATTTCCACTTATTAGATAGACGTGCTGATGAAGAAAAAGAAATTAATTTCTATTTTGAAGGAGGAATTACAGCTCTCGTTGAAAAAATAAATGAGAATAAAGAACCGCTTCACAAGACAATCAGGATTAATAAGCATCAAGGAGACGTGGAGGTCGATGTCGCGCTCCAATACAATAATACTTATACAGAAAACGTCGAGTCGTATGTCAACGTTATAAATACAGTCAATGGAGGCTCGCACTTAACAGGATTCAGAATGGCTTTGACACGCGCGATCAATAATTATGGGCGCAAGATCGGTGCATTTAAATCCGAGGATGATTCAATTGTAGGAGAAGATACCAACGAAGGACTCACTGCAGTCGTATTTATCAAAATGCCACAAGACAAGATCCAATTCGAGGGCCAGACCAAAGGAAAACTTGGAAATTCTGAAATCCAGGCTGTTGTAAATACAATTGTGCGTGAATCACTTGCTACACATTTTGAGGAGAACCCATCTGACGCCAAACGAATTCTTGAAAAAGTTTATCTAGCTGCTAAGGCCAGACTTGCCGCAAAAGCAGCCAAAGAAGCAGTTATCCGAAAAGGAGCGCTTGAGGGGTCCACTTTACCTGGAAAACTCGCAGATTGTCAGGAAAAAAATCCTGCAATCTCTGAAATCTATCTGGTTGAAGGAGATTCTGCAGGAGGCAGTGCCAAGCAGGGAAGAGACCGTAAATTCCAGGCTATTTTGCCGCTCAAAGGTAAAATCCTAAACACAGAACGCGCAAGACTTGATAAGATGATCGAACACGAAGAGGTCAAAAATCTGATTATTGCACTGGGTGCCGGAATAGGGGATACAATCAATATGGAGAAACTGAGGTATCACCGTGTAATTATCATGACTGATGCTGATGTAGACGGAGAGCATATTGAAACTCTCATCCTGACCTTCTTCTACCGTCACTTGCCTGAGATAATCAGAAACGGATATCTTTATGTTGCAATTCCGCCACTTTTCAAGCTCCAAAAAGGAAAAGATGTAAGATACGCATATAGCGATGCAGAGCGCGACACGGCAATGAGTGAGATGAAAGCCGGAAATGCCAATATCGCAATCCAGCGCTATAAGGGACTTGGGGAAATGAACGCAGAGCAGCTTTGGGAAACAACCATGAATCCGGTCAACAGAATTCTTAAACAAATAAATATTGAGGACGCAGAGGACGCAGATGCGACTTTCACAATGCTGATGGGAGATGAGGTCCCGCCAAGAAAACACTTTATAACAACCAATGCAATTGAAGCGGAGTTGGATTTATAAAATTAGAAATTAAACCTCATGCTATAATGAGGAAATATTAAACATTATGCCGGATTTTAATAAATTACTTACACCCGGAGATCCTTCTGAAGGATGGGTTAATGCAATTGTTGATATACCGCAAGGGTCCGTACTCAAAATAGAATATGACCGTGAACATGGGATTTTCATGCTCGATCGGGCAGAACCGTCTGTATTTCCCAAACCGGTAAATTACGGATTTATCCCGGCAACAAAAGATGAAGACAATGACGAATTGGATGTACTGCTTGTCTGCTCAGAGCCAATTCCAACCGGTGTTTTGGTAAAATCAAAAGTTATCGGCATTTTCAATTTCGAAGATGACGGGGAAATGGATTACAAGATAGTCTGCGTACCCGCTGATGACCGCGATTCGGGAGACAGTATCTCATCGCTTGATGATTTGGGCAAAAGATGGAAGGAAAAAATTGAGTTCCATTTTGCACACTACAAAGATCTTAAGAAACCCGGCACAACCAAAGTACTTGGCTGGGGGGATACCAAAGAAGCTATAAAGATAGTAGATGAATGCATTGCCCGCTTCAAGGAAGAAGGTTTCACCAAATAATAAATTGCTATGACACAAATCGGTAAATTACAACAAACCAATATATCAACAGAGATGAAGAAATCGTATTTGAACTATGCGATGTCTGTCATCGTTGCGCGTGCGCTTCCTGATGTGAGAGATGGCCTCAAGCCGGTTCACAGACGTATTCTTTATGCGATGAATGAAATGGGACTTGGCCCGACCGGAAAATATCTCAAATCCGCCAGAATTGTCGGAGAAACCATGGGAAAATACCACCCACATGGAAATATGGCGATTTATGATTCTTTGGTACGTTTGGCACAGGATTTCTCAATGCGTTATCCTCTTATTTTGGGCCAGGGAAATTTCGGTTCAGTTGATGGAGACCCACCTGCAGCTGACCGTTATACTGAGGCCAAACTCCAACACATCACCATGGAAATGCTTCACGATCTGGATAAAGAGACAGTTGATTTCGGTCCAAATTATGACGGCTCATTTCAGGAACCGCTTTATCTTCCCGCCAAACTTCCAAATCTGCTTTTGATGGGAGCAGAAGGAATTGCTGTCGGAATGGCGACCAAAATTCCACCACACAACTTGGGAGAAGTGATCGATGCTATAAGTTATCTTATCGGCAAATCCAAAATCGAAGTTCCTAAGGAAAATGAGTTAAAGCCCATTGATCCAAATGACCCTAATGCAAAAGAGCTGACTCTACAAACCTCAGCAGTAACGCTAAAGACAGAAGTTACAATTGACGAACTACTGGACTTTATAAAAGGACCGGACTTTCCAACAGCAGGCAATATTTATGATTTAGCAGAAATTAAAAACGCATATGTCACAGGGCGTGGAAAGATAATCATAAGAGGAAAAGCAGAAATTGAGGATATTGGTCAGGGCAAATCAGCAATAATCATCACAGAACTCCCATATCAAGTCAATAAAGCACTTCTTATAACCCGAATTGCAGATCTGGCAAAAGAGAAAAAAATTGAGGGTATTTCAGATCTCAGGGACGAATCAGATAGACGGGGAATGAGGATTTATGTTGAGCTGAAAAGGGATGCATTCCCCAAAAAAGTATTAAATAATCTATTCAAAAATACTTCAATGCAGACCAGCTTCCCAGTCAATATGGTCGCACTTGTCAATGGCACACCGCAAACACTTAATCTCAAACTCATTCTCGAGGAATATATCAAACACCGTTATATTGTAGTTCGCAAAAGGTCAGAATTTGAACTTAAGCAAGCCAAAGCAAGACTTCATATTTTGGAAGGACTCAAAATCGCAGTTGATCATATCGACGCAGTTATTGCGACCATCCGAGCCTCCAAAGATCAAGAAGATGCCAAACAAAATCTTATGACCAAATTCAAGCTTTCTGAAATCCAATCTGTTGCGATTTTAGATCTTCAGTTGAGACGCCTTGCTGCGCTTGAAAGACAAAAAATTGAAGACGAGCTTTTAATGATCAAAGAAACAATTGCATATCTGGAAGATTTACTGGCACATTCTGAAAAAATTCTCGAAGTTATCAAAGGCGAGATAATAAAACTCAAAGAAAAATACGCAGATCCAAGAAGGACAAAAGTCTATAAAGGTAAAGTCGGCGAATTCTCAGAAGAAGACTTGATAGCCAATGA
>DATIJS010000109.1:0-1701 GCA_035478335.1 Saccharimonadales bacterium (SeqCode)
GTGGACTTGGCTAAGCATCTTACAGATAAAGACATCGAACGTGTTGTAGAAATTCTTGATGGTTGGCGTGATAAGTTAACGTGGGAGGCTTTATGTGATGCTTGCGCGCCTGTAATTGGCAAAAAGCCTGTCAGACAAACACTGTTAAAATTCTCGCGTATTACTATGGCCTATGATGCTTGTAAAACTCGCTTAAAAGAAGATGCTCCCATTCGCACTCTTCCTTCGATGAGAGTTGCTGTCGAACGAATTAATCGATTAGAGCAAGAAAATGAGCGTTTAAAATGCGAAAATGCTAGATTATTACAACAGTTTATTGTCTGGCAATATAATGCCTATGCTCATGGATTAGGGAATCATCAGCTTAATAAAGCATTGCCTAGTATTGATCGGGGTCAAACAGAAAAATAATTAACCAATTTTATAAAAGGAAAAAACGGATGATTACCACTAACGATTTAGAGGATCTCATTGAGGATACTAAACAATCTGATGATAAAATTCATCCTTGGCGTATATGTCCCATTGGTAAACATTTTGTTAAAAAACATATCGTACATATTCCTCCAAGCAAAAAACATCCCAACGGAAAAACTATAGAAAAGCATGAACATTGCGCTACCAATCCTTCAAAAAAAGATATTTTGTCATATGATGAAATCCAAGCAATGACAGAGAAATATTTTCATCAATTAAGCGGCCCGCCAAAAACTGGTGTATTGAAAGGTTATGGAAACGCCGATAAATTTGACATTGAAATTCGTGGCTGGACTCAATACTGGAATGATATTTTTTCTTTCTCCAATCCACTTCCAGCTGATCTAGTTAAAGCATTAATTGTGTCAGAATCAAGCTTTCATCCAGAAATTGATATTCCATCAGGACAAGGAAAGGGACGTGCACGCGGATTAATGCAAGTCACTGACTACACAATGAGCATCCTTGGGAATCATCATGGCGAACTAAGCAATTATCTCATTTGCTTTGATCATCCCAAGTTACTCAACCCTACTGCAAACATCTGTGCCGGAATTCGTTGGTTATTTAGATGCATGGTTATTGCAAAATCTAAACTAGGTGATGCTACAACCTGGGTAGATGCAGCAATCCAATATAAAGGTAAGCTTGGGATAAAACCGCCTCCCAGAGAAGTGGAGATACTTTTACATCATTATTCATGCTTTATGTAAAGGACAAAATAATGAAGAAATATTTCATAATTTTCTTGTTAATAACACCATTAAAACTTTTGGCTATGAATCCAGAAGTCTTAAAAAAATACCCGTATCAATTACTCACAAACGATTACGGAATCTTAAATGAATCAAACTTAAAGAGATACACATATGAAGTAAATGTAGAACCATTTACAGGCAAATTCAGTGGGCTTGATTATTGGCGATGCTATGAAACAAAAAATGTAACTGTATGGTACGAAAAAGGATCTTATGATCCTTATGATAAAATAACATATAGTAGCTCTTACATACAGGTTAAAACAGAGTCAACCACGATATATGAGTATTCTTTACGTCGAGCTTTTTCACTTGACTATGCTCGAAACAAAGTAAGAAGATGGCAAAAACTTATGAAAGGCCAACAGTTTGTTTGTATTGGCGGTTATTTTGTCCGAACAAAAGAGAAAAACCCAAATGGAAAAAAGATATCGGAGCAACTCTGGGTTTTCGAAAATTTAAAAAC
>DATIJS010000110.1:0-2588 GCA_035478335.1 Saccharimonadales bacterium (SeqCode)
CCCTTGTTTCTCAGGACTTTTTTCAAGCCCCTAAAAAATGAGTATAGACAAGGATTGGTTGGTTTTTCCCGTGCAATGGGTATGTTCATCAAATCATTTTTTATAATCGGTGATCTTCTTATCCTAATTCCTCTTTTAGCTTTTGAAGTTTTAGCAACTGTTTTATTCCTTGCTTTTCCGCTTATGAGTGTTTGGTTGCTTTTTACATAATCCATGATTGAATACGTCAGAATATATACTTTTTACCGTCGGGCTTTAATTAGAAGCATCAGGCTTGTTGTTTTTTCTATTTTGCTTTTAATTATTGTTAACCAAGTCATACATGGATCAACTCCCAAACTTCCTTTATTTCTTTTTAATCTTTTTGTAATTTTTGAAGTTTTTTTCCATCACAAAATAAGCAAAATCAGTCCTCTCCTGCCTGTTTCAAAAAATGATGGAAAAGATCCGTATCAATCTTTTTCCATGCAAGCTCTTCTGCCATTTGTTACACAGCAAAAAACAAGTGCGATTATCAGAAAATTAATCAAATATCCGCAGGTAAAGCTTTTTCTGCAGAAAGCCAATATCTCAAATCGAGAGATGCCCTATGTGGACTTAGACCCTGAATTGCTTGTAAAGAGTGCATTTGACGCAGCTGTTACATTCAAAGGCAAATTTGTAACAACTGGAGACATACTTGTTGCCTATTTTTTCCTAATTGAGAAAGACAAGAAAATACTTTTTGCACATCAGCTCAAATCTGAAGATTTGTACAATATTTCCTATTGGATTAGGCTTCAAATGCCTCTTGAGGAGAATCCCAAAAAACTCAGAGTACGTTTTGAAGGCTCCGGAATTGGCGAGAGTTTTGTTTCCGGCTGGACTCCTGAAACGAAAAAATATACGTCTGTATTTACAGCAAGCGCTCTTAAATATATGCCTATGATAAGAGGGCGCGAAGAAGAATTCAAAACAATGCTCGAAGGATTGATAAAAGTGGAAAATAACAATGTGCTTTTGGTTGGGGACATAGGAGGAGGTAAAGAGAATTTGGTTCGTGCACTTGCATACTATAGTTTTGAAGGGGAATTGGGGGGTTACTTGGATTACAAACGCGTCCTGGAGCTTTTGGTTGGCGCATTGACTGCCGGTACGACCAATAGATCAGACTTGGAGTCAAGGCTGCAGGAAATAATCTCAGAGATTTCCCATGCACAGGATGTGTTATTGTATGTTCCCGATTTTCAAAATATACTCGGAGCATCTTCATACGGTCTTGATCTCTCAGGCGCACTTTTGCCTTTTCTCAAAACAGGAAACCTACCGCTTATTGCAACTATGACAACAGGCGCATACAAGACCTATATGGAAAAAAATCCCTTAAAAGAAGCTTTTACCGTAATTACTCTGAAAGAGCCGGATAAAAATACAGCTATGCAGATGATATTGGGGGATGCAATGACAATTGAGAAAAAATACAAAGTAATTCTAAGTTACAGAAGTATTGCAAGCTCAGTTGAGTTAGCAGACCGATTTGTTCAGGATCAGGCATTGCCCGGCTCGGCTATTGCACTTTTGGAAACAGTTGCCAATAAAATAGCTCTTTCAAAAGATGCTCCATATTTTGAGGGGACTCGTCAAAAAATGGTTTTGGAAGAACACTTGGTCAAAGAAGTTGAGAAGGATGCTCATGTTGCGATTGGTATGCCAACCGGTGAGGAGATAAACCTGCTTTTGCATCTGGAGGAGCGATTACACGCACGGGTTATTGAGCAAAATGAAGCCATAACCGCAATTTCTGAGGCAATGAGAAGGGTCAGATCCGGAATGATGACGTCTGAGAAGCCTGTGTCATTTCTTTTCCTTGGCCCAACTGGGGTAGGTAAAACTGAAACAGCCAAGGCGCTTGCCGATTTCTACTTTGGAGGGGAGAAAAATATGATAAGACTTGATATGAGTGAATATACTGGTGAGGATGGAATAGAGCGCTTACTTGGTGCGCCTCCCGGGAAAGGAGATGAGCGTGGAGAATTGACAGACAAAGTCCATGATAATCCCGCAAGCCTTATTCTTCTTGATGAGTTTGAGAAAGCAAACCCGCAGATTCACAATCTTTTTTTGCAGGTCTTGGATGATGGCCGTCTGACTGACAATAAAGGTGTTACAGTTAGTTTCAGAAACGCGATTATTATCGCAACATCCAATGCGGGATCTGAGTACATTCGTGAACAGGTAGGAAAAGGAGTTAAGGTTGATAAGGCATTTCAGCGGGGACTTCTGGAATATCTGCAGACAAAAAACATATTTAAGCCCGAATTTCTCAACAGATTTGATGATGTGGTTACATTCAAACCTTTGGCAGACGCACAAGTTGCACAAGTAGTTAATTTGTTATTGCAAAGTTTGACAAAGACACTTGAAGAGCAGGATATCAAGCTAATTTTTGAACCAGCTGTTATTGAAAAAATAAGCAAAGAAGGATTTGATTCGGAGTTTGGGGCACGTCCTCTCAGGCGTTATATTCAGGATAATATCGAGGATATGATTGCCCAGAAAAAGTTGACCAAAGAATTGGATCGGGGCAAAACAGCTACATTTTCAATCGA
>DATIJS010000111.1:0-4957 GCA_035478335.1 Saccharimonadales bacterium (SeqCode)
AAATCTTACTCCAAATGAGGACGTGCTACTCGCTTCCTGCACGCCTGATCTTTTTGCAACACACGCGGCCTATGAATTGGTCAAAAAGGGAATGCCTTTCAGGGATGCATATAAAGAAATAGGTCTGAATTTGGACAAGATCCCGGAATACGATGTGGTGGAAGTCTTGAAATCCTCAAATCATGAAGGCGGTCCGGGTAATCTGCAGTTGGGAAAGATTATCGCTGCAATTGAGGAAGAGAAAAAATGGTGGAGTGGGAAGAAGGAAAAATACGAAAAAGCCATTAGTGAACTTCAGAAAAAATAAAATACCCCTAGCGATATTGACTTTTTTGCCCCGATAATATATCATTTTTTAAGCTTTTTTGGGAAAAAGCGATAAAAGTGACCATAAATTAGGTTAAGATAGTTGAATTTTTCTCAAAAAGCATAAAATTATTTAAAAATGGCGAAGTTAATACTTAAAAATGGTGAAGAATTTGAAGGAGTCACATTTGGTTATGAGGGTTCCGTCGGCGGTGAAGTAGTCTTCGCAACAGGTATGACAGGATATCCTGAAGCCCTGACAGACCCGTCTTTTGCAGGGCAGATACTCATTTTGACTTATCCCTTGATTGGCAACTACGGTGTCCCTAAAAAGAAATTTTGGGAGTCGGGTAAGCTTCAGATTTCAGGTTTGATCGTTTCAGATTATATCGACACTCCATCGCATCATCAGAGTAAAATGACGCTTTCGGAGTGGCTGAAAAAGGAAAAAATTCCAGCTCTTGAGATAAAAGACACCCGCTACATCACTCAATATTTGCGCGAGAACGGTACTATGCTTGGAAAAATAATTAATGGTAAAGACACACCGTTTTTTGATCCAAACGTACTTAATATAGTTGAGCAAGTTTCCATTAAAAAGATACTTAAGGAGAAGCCCGAAGGTTTAAACAAGCACAAGAGAGTTATCATCATTGACTGCGGTGCGAAGAACAATATAAAAAGATGCTTTTTGAAAAGGGGCGTTGAGACAATTACTGTTCCCTGGGATTTTGATCCGTTTTCGAATGAAGGACAAAAACAACTAAAAAATGTCATTGCGAACGAAGTGAAGCAATCTCTATCAATAAAGATTGCCGCGTCGCCTTTGGCTCCTCGCGATGACAATTTGTTTGATGCGCTTTTTATTTCCAATGGCCCGGGGGACCCGAAAAAAGCAGACAAGACAATCGAGGTTATTAAAAAATCACTCGAAAATAAGATCCCGACACTCGGGATTTGTCTTGGAAATCAACTCCTTGCACTTGCCGCAGGAGGAGATACATACAAGCTTAAATACGGACATAGAAGTCAAAATCAGCCATGTATTATGGAGAAAAGTAATAGATGTTTTATCACGACTCAAAACCATGGTTTTGCAATTTCAGATGTACCGGTTGGATTTGATAAGTGGTTCACAAATGCCAATGATGATAGCATTGAAGGAATAATTCACAGTAAATTACCTTTTATGTCTGTCCAATTTCATCCGGAAGCAACACCGGGGCCCAAAGACACAGAGTGGATATTTGATTTTTTCTTAGAAAAACTAACTTAATTGTCATTGCGAGGAGTAAAACGACGAAGCAATCTTTAGGGATTGCCGCGCTCTCCGCCAGCTGGCGGATCGCTCGCAATGACAAAATACAATTATGAAAAAAATTAAAAAAGTTTTAATTCTAGGCAGTGGGGCTCTCAAGATAGGTGAGGCGGGGGAGTTTGATTATTCGGGCTCGCAAGCCATAAAAGCCCTCAAAGAAGAGGGAATTAGGATAGTTCTTGTGAACCCGAATATCGCGACGATCCAGACTTCAAAGGAGCTTGCAGATGAGGTATATTTCCTGCCCGTTACACCGGCATTTGTTGAAAAAGTAATAAAAAAAGAAAGACCGCAGGGTTTGCTTTTGTCTTTTGGCGGGCAGACGGCGCTCAACTGCGGAATAGCACTTCACAAAAGCGGAATTTTGAAAAAATATAATATTGAAATTTTGGGTACTCCTGTTTCTGCGATTATTTTGACTGAGGATCGATCCAAATTTGCCAAGCATCTCCACAAACTAAATATCCCAACCCCCAGATCTCTTGCTGCAACCAATATTGACCAAGCTGTAAAAATAGCTGGCCAGATAGGATTCCCGGCTATGATCAGAGCTGGGTTTGCACTCGGCGGGCAGGGGTCGGGAGTTGCTTATAACATGACGGAGCTTAAGAAAATTGTCTCACATGCATTTGCTTTTGCCCCTCAAGTACTGATTGAGCAATACTTGCATCACTACAAAGAGATTGAATATGAGGTGGTGCGGGATAAATTTGATAACTGCGTGACTGTTTGTAATATGGAAAACATGGATCCGCTGGGAATTCACACGGGGGACTCAATCGTAGTCGCACCCTCCCAAACTCTCAACAATGAGGAATATCATGAACTCAGAAGGGCTTCTATTGAGATCGTCCGCAGTCTGGGAATAGTCGGTGAGTGCAATGTGCAATTTGCATTGAACCCCAAGCCAAAAGAAACTGTCATTGCGAGGAGTGAAACGACGAAGCAACCTCTAAAAAGATCGCCACGCTTCGCTCGCGATGACAAAGGCAATCTGGAATACTATGTAATCGAAGTTAATGCCAGACTTTCCAGAAGTTCTGCTCTTGCCAGTAAGGCAACAGGATATCCGCTGGCTTATATCGCGGCCAAACTGGGTCTTGGCTACAGTCTGACTGAGCTGAAAAATAAGGTAACAGGTGTGACCAAAGCCTCATTTGAGCCTGCACTTGACTATATAGTTGTTAAAATCCCGCGGTTTGACATGGACAAATTCAAAGGTGCAATTGATAAGCTCGGAAGCAGCATGAAATCAGTCGGTGAGGTGATGGGAATCGGGCGGACGTTTGAGGAAGGTTATCAGAAGGCAATACGGATGTTGGATCAAGATTTTGAAGGGGCAGTCAATGATGAGATGTTTAAATCAAAAGATTTAATAATCGAAACACTTAAAAACCCGACTCCCAAGCGGATGTTTGCTGTTAGCTCGGCCCTTAAAAACAAAATGAATACTTCGGAAGTTTACAAACTTTCAGGCATTGATCCCTGGTTTCTCTCAAGAATTAAAAATATCACAGATCATGAAACGGAGCTTCAAAAGTTAGCCAATAATGTCATTCCCGCGAAGGCGGGAATCCAGGAAAAGAATGGATCCCCGATCAGGTCGGGGATGACAGGCTTACTTTCCAAGCCCCACCTGCTTGAACTCAAACAACTTGGCTTTTCGGACAAAAGAATTGGGGAATTGGTTGGCAAAATCGGTCTTGAGGTACGTGCAATCAGAAAAAAATTAAATATTTTACCTTCTGTTTTACAAATTGATACACTTGCTGCTGAATTTCCTTCCCAAACCAACTATTTATATATGACTTATAATGCAACTCACAACGATGTTGCACCAGCTGGAAATAGTGCAGTTATTGTTCTGGGATCCGGTCCTTATCACATCGGCTCATCAGTTGAATTTGATTGGTGCAGCGTCAACACTGTGCAAAGTCTGAAAAGATATAATAAGAAGTCGATCATTATTAACTGCAATCCCGAGACAGTTTCGACTGATTATGATATCTCAGACAAACTCTATTTTGAAGAGTTGACTTTTGAGCGGATTGCTGACATCTACGAATTTGAAAACCCTGATGGGATTATCGTTTCAGTCGGGGGGCAGACTCCCAACAACCGCGCGAAGTCACTATTTAAATACGGGGCAAAAATCCTTGGGACAAGTCCTGAAAACATTGACCGGGCTGAAGATAGGAGTAAGTTTTCCTCCCTTTTGGACAAGCTTCAGATCAAGCAGCCTGCATGGAATGCCTTCTCGACTCTTGAGAAAGCTGAAGAATTCGCAGCCAAAGTAGGGTATCCTGTTCTAATACGGCCTTCATATGTCCTCTCGGGGAGTGCTATGAATATCTGCAACGACAAAGTTGATCTTGAAAAATATCTTGAAGAGGCCGCGACAATTTCCAAAGAATATCCGGTGACTGTTTCCAAATTTTTCCAGAAATCACAGGAAATCGAGCTTGATTCCGTAGCTCAGGAAGGAGAAGTAAAAGCGGCAATTATCTCAGAGCATGTTGAGTATGCAGGAGTCCACTCGGGGGACGCGACAATTGTTTTGCCGGTCCAAAATGTCAGTTTGGATATCCAGAAAGACATAAAAGATATTGGGAAAAGATTGGCTGAAGAACTCCAGATCACAGGACCGTATAATATACAGTTTCTTGTCTTGGATAACGAAGTTTATATCATCGAAGTAAATCTCAGAGCATCCCGTACATTTCCATTCATCGCAAAAGTAACGGGGATCAATATGATCTCGATGTTCGTTGACGGTTTGTTTGGCAAGAAGGTCATGGGAGTGGAAATGCCAAAGATTAAATTTGTTGCTGTCAAAGTCGCACAGTTCTCATTCGCGAGGCTGATTGGCTCCAACCCGGCTTTAGGCGTTGAGATGGCATCAACAGGTGAAGTAGCTTGCTTCGGAAGGGACTTGGAGGAGGCTTATCTTAAGGGAATTATCGCAACAGGAGACAGGCTCCCGACAAAAGGAATTTTCATTAGCCTTGGTGGAGAGCAGAAGAAGCTTGATTTTTTGAAAACTGCAAAGAAGATTTCAGGACTTGGGTTGCCACTTTTTGCAACTGAAAAAACAGCAATATTTTTAAAGAAAAATGGGATAAAAGCAAAGACACTTTATAAGATTCATGAAAATAAGTCACCAAACATAATTGATTATTTCAGAGCCAAAAAAATTGATTTGGTTATAAATATTGTTGATCAGGGCATAAAAAAGGAAGTGCAGGATGACTATCATATCGGTAGAGCGGCTATTGAAAATAATATCGTCCTCTTCACCAAAGTCAAAACAACAAGTCTTTTCATTGACGCGCT
>DATIJS010000112.1:0-11885 GCA_035478335.1 Saccharimonadales bacterium (SeqCode)
AGGATTAACACTAAAAGCAAATGGAACAGGAACTTTGACACTTGGTCTTGCAACAGGACCTACTGTAATAAATGGTTCTAACTTTGCAGTAAGTAGTGCAGGTGCAATAACAGCTGCAACAACAACTAATACGATAAATGGCATAGTTATTAATTCTGGAGCACTCTCCTCTGTTTCATCAATTGACACAATCACAACAAGTGCAACTGGTCTTGGTTTTGCGGCACAAGGTGCTATCGCCGCTGGTGGAACATCTAATTTGACCTTGGATGCCGGGTCAACCGGGAAATTGCAGCTTGCCGGTACATCAACCGGAAATGTGGAGATAGCAGGAGGTTACGGATCAACAGGAGTATCAATCACAAGTGGAGGCAATATTTCAACAAATGGTACTTTGGTTGTTGATAGTACCATCAACTCCAATACTTTAACCTCAACTGCATTAACCTTCTCAGGTGCAAATCCAACTATCTCACCATCGACCTCAAATACCGGACTTACCCTTAGCGCAAATGGATCTGGTGCCCTAACGCTTGGCATTGTAACCGGAACCAATACCATCGTAGGCGGAACCAGTATTTCGAGCTTATCAACAAATGGGCTAGTTAAGACAACGGGTGGAACAGGAGCTCTCTCAATCGCAACCGCGGGAACAGATTACCAGACACCATTATCATTCAGTAACGGTTTGACCAACACTTCAGGTGCTGTCAAACTCGGCGGCACGCTCACTGCAAATACCGATATTCCTTTGGGTGGATTCAATTTGACTCTCTCAGGTACAGGCAATGTGGGCATCGGCACGACCGCCCCTGCCGGCCTGCTTGATATCTCAAAAGCGCTTTCTGCCGCGCCTTCGGCAACTGGAAAATACCTTTCCATCTCAGCGTCAACTTTGACAGACAGCAGCACTGCCTCAAGCGGTACAGCCGCACAGAATGTCTTCAACGCAATTTCCCAATCAACTCTTGCTGCAAGTAATACGTCAGTCACAACAACAAACACTTCGAACTTCTATATCGCAGGAGCAATTAATGCAGGCACCAATCAAACAATTACTAATTCCTATGGTTTAAGAATTGCGGGAGGATCTTTGAGCGGTACTATCACCAACGCATATGGCCTTCGGGTTGATGCACCAACGGGATCTGCGACAAATAATTATGCAGCTATATTCCCAACAGGCAATGTGGGTATTGGCAATACTACTCCCACTGCGACGCTTGAAGTCACTGGAGATATCAAGGTATCAACGCTAGGTAGTGCGACAAATAACTCCTTTGTCTGCCGCAATTCATCCAACCAGATTGCATCATGTAACGCAACAAACGGATTTGTCTCTTTAGCTCCGTCCTCTGCTGACACATGGACCACCAACAACCCTGGTATCTACCTTAATGAAACAGGTTCCAACACGCCCAACTTACTTCAATTACAAGTTGGAGGCGTTGACAAATTTGTTGTTGATAACGATGGAAACATCTCGCTCGGTACAGGAACTTCACTTAACTCACGCTACATTACTACCCCGAGTGGTGGTATCGGAGCTTACTCAAATATGCTGACTTACTCTGAACAATTTGATAACAGCGCATGGACTAAAGGCGGTACAAACGTTCCAACAGTTACAGCCAATAATACCACCGCTCCTGATGACAGAACCACAGCTGACCAGATCGCTTTCTCTACAAATGGGGGCACTGAATCCAGAGTCTATCAATCCAACCAAACTAATATTGCGCTCACTGGTAGATCATTCACAGGTAGCGTTTGGATGAAGACTAATTCCGGTACTGCAACAGTTACCGGCCACTTGAGTAACAGTGGGACTACCGATTCTCAGGGCACATCACCAACAGGCTGTGCTAATACCAACTGGACTGTTACCACCACCTGGCAAAGATTCCAAACTGATGATTGCACCTGGGGAACTGATACTAATACCTCAGTATTCTTTGTTATGTCAGGCACATCTGTCACTATCAATGCTTGGGGCACTCAGCTTGAAGAGTCTACAACAGCCGGAGTATATGCCAACACTAATACTTCTGCTTTAACAGGAACTCAAAACTTGATCCTGCGCTCTGAGCAATTTGATAATGCTTCCTGGACAAAGACCGCAAACACAACTGTCACTGCCAACTCAACTGCCAATCCGGTTGATGCAGATGCGACAGCAGATACACTTTCATTTGCTGCCAATGCGGCAACTGATGATATTTCTCAAACCAACTCACCTGGAACTGCTGCTGCAAGCAAAACATACACCGCTTCAGTCTGGATGAAAACGACCAGCGGGACTGCGACGGTGGGTATGGGTATCCGCGGAAGCTCAGGTGGCACCACAGAATCCACGACAACTGCACAGGCAGTTACGACATCTTGGCAAAGATTTAGCGTTACAAAAACATTTACCGGTGCCGCAACAGGCAATGGGCAAATGTTCCTCTCTGATAACGGTAACACCTCCGCCGTTTCGGTCATTGTATGGGGCGCTCAAATGGAGCTTGCGTCAACTGCTGGCGGCTACACCCTAACAGTTGGAAGTGCCGGAACCTGGAAGGGAAACGGATTAGTAGTGGATGGCACCTTTGATGGCGCGGGATTGACCGATTGTACCTCCGGTGCCAAAAAGCTTGTTTGGGATGGAGCGACTCACAAATTCAACTGTATTACAAACGCGAGTGCTGTGAAAGCATTCACCAACACGACTTCTGCCAATCACGTTGTAACTGCCGGCACTAACTACTGGACAGGTGGTGCTGCTCAACCTACGATCACCTTGAATAATGCCAATGATTCAGTATTGATTCAAGGTACGATGAATAATACAATTGGGGGTACCAACAAAACCTTCTCTGCATCGATCTGGGGAAATACAGCCGGGTCCACACCAACCTGTAACTCTGCGACTTCCACTAATTTCAAAATTGGAGGAAACATTGGTACTTTTGGAGCCGGCAGCCCTGCAACTCTTACGTTCAGTTTGGTTACCGCGCCTGCCGCATCCTCAATCACTATTACCATCTGTTCAGAGGTTGGCACCTCAACCGGAACTGTTGACCGTATGGATATTCAGCTTCAGGAAATTTCCACCGGTTCTGATTTGGCAGAGATCTACCCAACTAACCAATCCGATATCCAACCTGGCGATATCGTTACATCAGATCCCGCCTTAACAAGTGGTGTCATGAAATCAACCAAGGCAAATGACTCTAGTCTCATGGGTGTTATCACCACCAAACCAAACCAGATTATAGGAGGAGCAGACATTCCCTCAGGTAGTAATGCGGCGATCATTGCGCTTACAGGGCGTATTCCTGTAAAAGTCTCCAGTCTAAATGGCTCAATCAATGTTGGTGATCCGATCACAAGCAGCAACTTAGAAGGTATTGGTGTTAAGCAGACTCAGCCGGGTAAAATTGTTGGACGCGTAATAGAGCCCACAATTGCATGGGATGAGACTGCATGTCAAATAGTAAACTCATTAAATGAAATTAATTGGCCATCTGATGATACCGGAGCAAATAGCGCTCACCCTTGCTTTGCTATACCCACAAGTAATGTTCCCGGAGTTCCATCTACATATACCAAACCGTACGTTTATATTGGAAAAGTGATGATCATGGCTGAAAAAACATACAACACTCCTGACATTTTGGTAAATGCAGATGGACAGTTACAAGTTGCGAAAGGAAGTGCTATTACAGCTACCGATTTGGAAAATGCAAATAAATATTATCTGACCGATAAAGAAAATAATGTTCTGACGAATAACCAGTCATTCTCCTCTATCCTCTCTGCCAACGGTTCTTTTGGATCACTAACATCTGACCAGATAACAACTGAGAGCTTAAGTACTAAATCATTAAGCATTGGCAGTAGTAGTCTAAGCAGTTCTGATGGGGAGGCTCTGTCTATCTCAAACAGCGATAATCAAAAAATTCTAGCTATTGCAAGCACTGGAGACCTTAAGATTTCAGGCAATATTACCAGCACATCCAGAAGTTATGACTTGGCCGAAGATTTCGCGACAAAAGATGAATCTCTTGAGGCCGGCGATGTCCTTTCGATTGATAAAGACCAAGATTCACATGTTACCAAATCAAACGTCGCTTACGATAACTCTATAATTGGTATTTACTCTGACAAACCAGGATTCAGGCTATCTCAAAAAGAAGACTTTATAAACGGTGATAAAGCAGTGCCAGTTGCTACGGCCGGACGCGTTCCTGTTAAGGTTTCTCTTGAAGGCGGGCCCATACACAAAGGCGACTACTTGACTAGCTCATCAACTCCCGGTATTGCCATGAAGGCAACTAAACCAGGCCAAGTTTTGGGTAAAGCAATGGCGGACTTTACAACTCCGGGAGTTGGAAAAATAGAAGTATTTGTCAATACATCTTTTGCCGATCCAAATAATTTATTGGCCAAAATTTCAAATAACGAAACAGACATAATCACCGGTCAATTAAGTAGTAACGCTATTTCACTAGCTTCAAATCTTAAGATTGATGATAAGGAAGTTAACGGGACGATTGATGATGCTTTGCTTGCAATTAGTACAAGTATTGCAACAACTAAAGACGATGTTAAAGAAGTAAAAAACAATATCACAGATATTGCTGTAAAAACAGACGCGCTTACCACAAAGATTGTTGACTTTGAAACAACTGAGGCCTCAAATTTTGCACAAATTGCCTCGACTACTCAGCAGGTAGCATCCAACTCTGCAGAGCTCACGAGAACTGCTCAAATCGCAAGTCAAGCGCTTGAGAATTCATCCGGGCTGGGAGATAGGGTAACAAGTCTGTCTGCAAATGTCGCAGATCTTTACAAAAGACTTGATACCATGTTCTCAGATGTTGCAAACGGAACAGCTTCTGAGTCAGCTCTGCTGTCACCAACTCCGATTCTTACTGCAAGCTCTTCTGCACAACTTGCTATTGACAGTCTTGACGTGAAGACAGCAACTGTTTCTGGCAGCCTGACTGTTCTGGGCCGGGCAACAGTCAGCAAACTTGGAGTTACAGATAGCATCACGACAGGCCTGCTGACAGTAAACGGACTGAATCAGGATAATTTCGCCAGCATCAATACATCTGCAGGCGACCTCAAGCTTCAAGACGAGGGAGCAGGCGGAATAGATATCCTGTCAGGTAAAGTGATAATTGAGAAAAACGGAACTCTGACAGTCAAAGGAACGCTTAACGCAAAGGTCGTTAATACTGAAAAATTAAATGTTTCAACAGGAGACACTTCAACTGCCCAGCTCTCAGCATCTGCAGGATCTGGAACTGTCTTAAGCGGAAAAAATATTATCACCATTAATACAAGCTCAGTAACCACTGAGTCTATTATCAACATTATCTTTAACGGTGATTACTCACCGGCCCTCAGATACTGGATTGACAAGAAAAACGCAGGAAGCTCATTTGTTCTTAAACTTGATGCACCGGTTGCAAAAGACGTCAAGTTCAATTGGTGGATAGTAAACTAATCTCATTAGTAATATATGCTTTAATTAAGCTATGAAAATAGCTAGACAAATTCATGCCATATTCCATTAATCACGACTCATGTTTCATGCACTGAACAAAATGCTTGCTAATACTTATTGTAGAAAAAACAATTATAATACTATTATATAGAAAGAGATTTTTATGCTCATAACTACTATCATTTCCTCAATTATATTTATATTTGCCGCATTTATTTCTCATCAAACATTTGGTGCAAATTTTAATCCGCTTGTTTCGTATTTCCTGACAATTGTTAATTTTATTATTGATAACCTGTTCATATTTATATTACTTTTTATATTCCTTACTATTATTCTTCATCTGAAAATAAAATTTGATAAAAAACATCACTTCTACAAAAAATTATTATTTTCCACTGTCCATATCATTGCATCATTTATGCTTGGATTTTTTATATCATTTGTCCTGCTTCTTGTAATTGCCGTAATTCAGCTAAATATTTTATCTATTTTTCTAAACATTAACCCACAGACTGTTGGCGTGATTGAGGACAAAAAAGAAATTATTGAGACGCTTAAAAATGCCATTGCTCCTCCTTCTATTATCGCAGCAGACAACAATAACAATAAATCGCTTGTCGCAATTGCTTCGGCAACAACCGGCTGGGACAATATATATGGGCGTAAAATTTTACAGTCAATTCCGGGCTTTTTTGTAATTCCCGTAAACCCAAGGTCCAGTATGCTTCTTATTGACAACACTCTTATCTTTTCAGAATTGAACCGCTCAGATATTCAAGCTCTCAGTCCGACAATAGGATATATTTTTGTCAAATCATATTTTCCACTCAAGCAAATTAAAGCCTATCCAAAAGTTTCCATAATGACAAAGGATGAATATGTTCGGTTCAGAGAAACTGATTCTACAAGAACACTCACAAGAATTGATAACGAAATTCTGAATTTGAAAGACAATGTCGCATCTCTTTCGGCAAGGATTGCTAGTTATAAATCCCAGGCATCAGCTAGTGCAACTCCTGATAAGGATTATCTGAGTAAGATTAACTCTGATTACAAAAACTGCATTGCTTCAGGATCCAAAGAAACAGATTGTATAGATAAGCAAACAAAACAAATCCAAGATGCCAAACAAAGAGAAAACAGTGCAAACACGCTCAAAGAAAAAGTGGATAATGCAGAAAAGCTCATTTCGGAAATGCAATATTATGAAGAGCTTTATGCGTCTCAAAAAAAAGCTGTGCAAATTCAAAAAGTTAACGCTCCCAATGAAACCGGCATCTTCACACCAACTGACTCTATCAGCATTTCGCTTGACACCACAAACTCACATGCAGTTGCTGATTATTTTGCAACGCTGACTCATGAATACTTGCATTATGCGAGCTTTATTTCGCAGGATAAAAAACTGAAAGATCTCTTTTTCGAAGAAGGTTTGACCGAGTATTTTACAAGAGCTGCACTTAAAAATGACTTGGATACAAGTACCAATTTGGGCTATCCTATACAAGCCAGAATTATAAGTGAGATGACCAATCTGATTCCGGAGAGCGACTTTGCGGATATCTATTTTACAAAAGATCAGGCAGGACTTGAGAAGCTTATTAACAAAGTTTACGGCGATGATTTTTACAAAAATAACGAAGCCCTTTTTGCGTCCCTCCAATCCGCATCAGATCAGAATCAATTATTGATTTTAACCAATAGAATTATGAAAAAAATTGGCGGGCATACTCTTTCCAAAAAAGATCTCCGAAGCTCATATAGCACTTTATAGATTTATTTATCATGAGCAAAAGACGCATTATTAAAGATAAAAAAATAAAAAGCTTTTTAAAAAACGGCGGTCGGGATAGTGCGAGAAAAGATTTTTTTGAATTATTAAAACGCTCGGCAAGAACAAGTATAAAACCAAAAATTAAAACACCTGTAAAAAACTAACTGTATCATTCGGTCAAGTCCTGTTTGTGTGAAAAAGTAATTTCAAGCTTTCCCAAAAATGTCCATTTGCGAGTTGTGTCTTTTGGTCCCGCTATGAGATCAGCATTATTTTGAAGCATTAGCTTTTTTATATTTCTATGCATTCTCCATGCTGTTTTATAGGTAACCCCAATTTCTTTTTGCAATTGGCTTGCCGAAATTTGCGCTCTGGTATGAGTCATAATAAAAGTAGCATAGAACCATTTCCTTAATGGGGTTGTTGATTTTTCAAAAATTGTACCCTTAAGGGGATAGACTTGATGTCTACAATTTTTGCATGAGTATGCACTTCTTCCCCGGATTTTATAATGCTTAATAAACTCATCACATTTTATGCAGTATACGCCTTCCGGGTATTTTTGCTTCTTAAACTCCTCTAGACAAGCTTCATCTGTGGGAAAGTTTGAAAGAAAACGGGAATATGTAAATTTCCTCAGCATAAAATAATATTATAAATCTATTTACGTGTTGTCAAGGGATAAAATTTAAATTTGCCTATTGACTGATAAAAACATTTATGGATATACTGATTTCAGTTCATGAAAAATAATTTATCATCTTATCTTGACTCAGCTATCTTGTTTATACTTCTGATTGTTGCAGGAGTAACTCCTCTCCTGTTCTTAAATCAAACGACTGAATTTTACTCCATTCCAAAATTAACATTTCTTATTTTTTCAACCGCAATCCTGCTTGGACTTTGGATTTTTTCCTGGATTGTTAAGGGGAAAATTGCTGTTACAAGAACGCCTTTGGATATACCTCTTTTGGGACTATTGGCAGCTGTTCTAATTTCTACCTTCTTTAGCAGCTCAAGATTAACTTCAATTTATGGAAATTTCCCAAATATCCATGGCTCAGCAGCCTCTTGGGTAATCTATATTCTTCTCTACTTTGTAGCGGTTTCTCAGCTCAAAACTATTAGTAGAGTTAAATCATTCTTGTACGTTATTTACGCAAGCGGTATTGTGGTAGCGTTAATTTCTCTCTTTTCTTTTTTCCACCTCTACTTACCTTTTGATCTTGCAAAAGCAGTTAACTTCACACCTACCGGCTCATCTTTTTCAACCATTGCATTCCTGATTCTTTTAATGCCCCTTAGCTTAATCTCAATATTCCAACCTAAGAAATTTATTCCTGCACCTGTTGCTATTGCAATATCGATACTATTTGGTGTGACCGTTATCCTGATAGGCTCTTTGTCCAGCTTTATTACCGTTCTTATTACTTTTGCACTTTGCCTTTTAATGCCACGTCCAAAACAAATCAAAAAATCCTTCTCGCTGTTTCTTATTCCACTTGCTGTAATAGTCCTGACCTTTGCCTTAGCATATTCTCCGGTTTCAATCGGCGGTCTTTCAAAATTGGAATCCAATTTTCCAAAAGAAATCCAGCTCCCTCTTCCTATATCCTGGAAGGTTTCAGCATCAGCTTTTAGAGATGCTCCGTTTGTAGGCACAGGCCCATCAACATATCTATTCGATTTCACAAGCTACAAACCTGTTGAGTATAATTTGGAAAAGTTCTGGAATTTCACTTTTGACACACCATACAATGAATTCCTGCAAATATTAGCATCCCTTGGTCTAGTTGGACTTGTTGGAACATTATATATCTGCTTCGTTGTTGTTCTCAATAGCTGGAAAAGTATTGCTTCAGCTTCAAAAAATTCATCTGAGGGATCTTTCACTTCAGAAGAAATACTCGCACCGGCTCTTGGTATATCTGCGATCCTATCTATTGTTCTTTTGGCAATTCACGCATCAACGCTTATCTCAATTGTTTATACCTTATTTATATTCGCTCTTTTAATGGCATCGCAGAAAAACATCAGAGAAAAAGTAACCGAGCTATCAATGGGCATAAAAGCAACCAGCTCAAACAATAAAAATTTCGATGTCTTCCCGGTTATTACATTTATCATCTTCCTGATTGCGGCAGTTCCGGTTTTGATAAAAACAACCAATGTAGTTAAGGCTGATTACTATCACCGGCTTGCATTATCACAAGCAAATAAAAGCGGAACCCTTGCGTATCAGTATCTTCAGAAAGCGGAAAGTACCAACCCTCAAGTTGACTTATATAGAGTGGACATGGCACAAATCAACTTTGCTCTGGCAAATGCAATTGCAACAAATGCAACCAAAACAAAAAAACCGCTATCTGATGCAGACAAAAAAACAATTCAGACACTTCTTTCACAATCAGTAAATGAAGGACGAGTTGCAGTAGCTCTGAGCCCAAGGTCAAGTAGAAACTGGGAGGTCCTCGGATCAATTTACAGGAACATCTCAGGCGTTGCACAGAACGCTCTAGCATTCTCACTTGATGCTTATGGAAAAGCAATTCAAAGAGATCCGCTTAACCCGGCATTAAGACTTAGTGTTGGAGGAATTTACTATTCTGCCAAGAACTATGACCTTGCAATCAGATTCTTCTCAGACGCTGCAAATCTAAAACCTGACTATGTAACATCATACTTCAACCTTTCAATTGCGCTTCGCGACAAAGGCGACTTTGCAAACGCAAAATTGGTAGCTGAACAAACAGTTTCACTACTTCAGAAAGACAAGAGTACACCTGACTACAAAATCGCAGTTAAGCTTCTTGATGAACTCAAAGCAAAAGTTGTTTCAGAACAGAAAGCAACAGCCGCACAAACTGGTAACGATCTTAACAAAACCAACGCAAATGTAAATGTTTCAGATCTAAATAATCCACCTCAAGTCGCAACTCCTGAGGCAGTTAAGAAAAATCCAAACACCAAACTTCCACAATCCACAACCCAACAATAAGGACAAACCCTATTCTAATTGAAAATATTAATATTGAATTCCGAGGTTTAATTCTAGGATAATATACCCAAAAGTGAATTAAGAGGCATAGTTGCAACGCCTACTACTGAATCTGCCCCGCCATAATAAAGATAAATTTGCCCTTCAATCACGACCGCACCACATGGAAATACGACATTTGGAACTTGCCCGATCAATTCATACGGCTTCTCAGGTACTAGAAGCGGCTGTTCTGTTCTGCCGATTACTTTTCTTGGATCCTCAAGATCCAAAAGCATTGCCCCAACCATGTATTTAAATCCCGGATCAGAAACTCCATGGTACAAAAGTATCCATCCCTTTTCTGTCTCGATGGGAGGAGCAGATATCCCAACCTTTATATTGTCCCATTTGTCTTTTCTGGCCTGAGCAATCACTCCTCCAGTTAAAAATTTCTTTTCTGGGAACTCCAAATCCCTCAGAAAATCAAGCCAGATTACGTCTCCAAGCCTGTGAAAGGCAATATACCCATCTCCTCTTGTGTTTTTTATAATACATGCGTCTTTATCATCAACGCCTGGAGGTGTTATAAGTTTTGGCTTATCCCATTTCCAATTTTTATTCAAAAAATCACTTAAGGCAATTGTTGACATTGCAACTCTTGGGGGATTAACTCCGTCATATGCAGTATAGGTGAGACAAAGCCTGTCATCTATTCTTGATATTCTTGGGTCTTCGCAACCGGAATTGCCTTGAGGATGAATTTTGGTCTCAAATGATTCGCGCGGTACATAAATAGGCTCGTCCAGATTTTCATCAATATGCAGCCCGTCTTTGCTTGACGCATAACCGATAACCGATGTCCCGTCTTTCCCTTGAGCACGGTAAAGAATATGCACTTTCCCGCCTTCATAAATTGCAGCTGGATTATAAACTGCCAAATCCTGCCAGGACAATTCAAGTGAAGGAATAATTATCGGATTTTCCTCAAATCTGACAAATTTATTTTTATCATTTTCCAAAACCGGCTTACTTTCAATTGTCTCAGGCACTAGGTCTTCAAGTAATGCATCTAAATCGCAAGTTGCCAGAGCACAAGTCGTATCGGCTGCACCGTAATAAACAAAAAGCGTATTATCCCGAACCAGTGCGCCTGAGGGGAAAATTACATTCGGCACCATTCCTTCAAGCTCATATTTCTCAGCCGGCATCAGCATAGGAGAGTCAGTCCTGCCCAAAATTTTGCGCGGGTTTTTCAGATCAAGTAAAACAGCTTCTATTCCAAATGTCTTATTGTTGGACATATAATTCTTGATGTATGAATATATGACAAGCCATCCCTTATCAGTTTTTATAGGAGCAGATCCGAGCTCTACCTGATCCCGCATATCACGCAGCAGATGAATCGTATGCTGATTGGCATTTTCATACCACTGAGACCAGTACATGGGCGACTTTATATCTTCTTCCCGATCAAACTCCGCAAAAGCAATCTTAGCAGGGGGCATATCTGTATTCATGGTCAGAAGCGCTCCCATTTTCCCATTTATTTTCTCAGGAAAAAGCGCCATTGCTTTTGAGTTAAAAGTAGTAACCTGTGACTTCTCAAACGTCTCAAAGTCGGTTGTTAC
>DATIJS010000113.1:0-3436 GCA_035478335.1 Saccharimonadales bacterium (SeqCode)
TATCACCTCATAATCTATTTTTACCTGCATTTCCCGGAAGCGCCAACATAGCAACAATTGGCGGAGTTATTGCCAATAATAGCGGCGGCATGTATGCAGTAAAATACGGGGTAGTCGGCGACTGGGTGATGGAGCTTGAGGTCGTTCTGGCCAATGGCACAATAATACGTGTTGGCAGTAAATCTATAAAATCTGTTTCGGGATATAATCTAAAAAACCTATTTATTGGATCATCAGGAACTCTTGGGATAATAACTCGAGCAACACTTAGGCTTTTGCCAACTCCGCAAAATAAAATGGCTGCGTTGATTGCATTTCCCACAATCAGATCTCTGAATAAAACAATAATGGAAATTCTGCATTCCGATATAAAACCTGCAGCTCTTGAGCATATGGACGAAAATTATGTAGCTCTTGTCAATAAAGCACAGCAAAACATGAAACTTGAGGAATTAAACACCATTTTGGTTGAACTACATGGCGAAAAAAATACTTTACTCATGCAGCTTGATAAAATAAGAGATATTGCAAAAAAGTCCAAAGTTGCCAGTTTTCAAACTTTTACAACTGAGGAAGAATGCGCCAAATTGTGGGGCTGCCGCAAGGGAATAAGGCTTGCCTTTTATAATATTGACCCCAACACCGGAATTTTGTCAGCAGAAGCAGGAGTTCCATTAAAATTTGTTCCTGAGTTTATAAAAAAAGTAAAAGATCTGCAAATTGAATATGGTGTCCAGATGCTCAACCACGGACATGTCGGTGATGGCAATTTTCATGCTTGGGCGCTTTATGATCTTAATGATAGATCCTCTCTTGAGCGTGCCAAAGCGATTAATGATAAGCTAACTCACTTCGCCATCAGCGTCGGGGGGACTGCAACTGGTGAGCATGGATTGGGAATAGATAAGAAAAAGTTTCTCGAGATAGAGCATCCAACGAGTTTGCCCATAATGAAAAGCATTAAAAATCTTCTTGATGAAAATGGAATATTAAATCCCGGAAAAATATTGTCAAATGAAATTCCCCTCTAAAATTAATAAATCCACGCGCATAATTTAACTAATTATAAAAGTATTATGAATTATTTTTTGCCAGTGCTGAATTAGGATATCTTTTTTGAGCATAAGCATATGCACCTTCTTTAGCAATGCCAATATCGCGTATTAAAATTCCTATGCCTTGTTCTTCAAACCAAGACTTAATTAATTCCCTAGCGACTTTCTCTATCCCATTGAGGTATACATTCTTATCATACCAAAGCTGCATATTGGGTCCAGCTCCAGAAACGGCAAGACCGATCCCGAAATTCTCATAAAGATTTTTCTTTAGAGCAAGAAAGTTTTTATAACTAAAATTGCCATACATTCCTGCATCAGCACGCCTCAGTTCGTGAAATTGATCTCCTGATACAACTTTTATAAAATCACTTATTTTCCCTTGCTGTAAAGACAAGGCACCGATAGTTGCCCGCCCTACCTGATTTATGAAAATATTTTTCTCTATATCTGCACTCAAAACATTTCTTGTTGCTTCCGTACCCCCAATTTTTGAGTGCGTTGAAAAACCAATTGCCAAACCAAGATTTTTGGGTGGCGACACTTTATTGAATATTTGCTCATGACTTCCGAGTATATCAGACAAGAAAACAATTCCGCCCATTACTGATGGAGCGACATTGTCTTTATGCTCACCTGGCTCACCTTTTGCACTTGCCCACACAACTTCTGTCTCCGTTAAAAATTTGTGAAGCAATACCGCTGCCGCAAGGATAGCTCCTACCGACTCTGCTCCGGACAATCCTGTTCCGCCGGTTGGAAAACCTCCTTTTTCTACATCTTCATATGTCAGCCTGAATCCCCGTACTTCACCTATCTGATTTAAATAATGACTTAAAGCTCTCTTACCGGCAAATCCTCTTCTTCTCCCAATTGGTGTAACAACAGAACTATTTTCAACTAATTCAATTTCACCTCCCCTAATCGGTTCAAGAATTACCCGCAGGTGTGGCTTTGTTAAAGCAGCTCCCGCCCTATCAAAATATAGACCTAGATTTGCTGTAGATCCGGGAACTTCAATAGTTACATTTTTGTAAAAGTATCCATTTGCTTTTAGTTTATTCATAAAACATAATATACATTAAAACACTGTCTCAAACAATGATAATCCTTCAATTCAAAATTCTGCTTGCATTTCAATATCTAATATGGTCTAATATACAAGTATCAAGAGCCCCCGATTCGATCGGGGCGGCAACCGAATATAACGGTGCCAGTCCGGGAGGAGATGCGGTTTAAAGGATAACTTTAAACAAAATACACGCCTCTTTCTTAAGAGGTTTTTTTGTGCTTCGACTTTCTGAGCATAATTCGAAGCATAGTGAGTTTATCGAACTATGAAAAATTTTGTATTTACATCTGAGTCAGTTTGTGCAGGCCATCCTGATAAGATAGCCGATCAAATCAGTGATTCCATTCTCGACGCGTTGCTTGCTGAGGATCCTAAATCTCACGTTGCTGTTGAGACAGTAGCCGGAGCAAATCAGATTTGTTTATTTGGAGAAACAAAAACTAAAGCCAAGATAAACTTCGAAAAAATTACTAGAGCCACAGTTAAGCGACTTGGATACACAGAACCTAAATGGGGTTTTAGTCAGAAATCGAAATTTAATAATTATCTCCATGAACAATCTCCCGAAATAGCGATGGGGGTTGATCAGGATGGAGCAGGTGACCAGGGAATGATGTTTGGTTTTGCCTGTGATGAATGCCCCGAGTTTATGCCCCTTCCCATAATGATAGCCCACTCAATAGCAAGAAGAATAGATGAGATGCGCGAAAAAAAAGTTCTTAAATGGCTCAGACCTGATGGAAAATCTCAGGTGACAATTCGTTATAAAGACGGCAAACCTGTATCTGTTGAGAAATTAGTTGCAGCTGTTGCTCATGATGAAAAAACTCCGGCTGAAAAAGTGCGATCTGACGTAATCAAACATGTCTTCACGCCAGTTCTTAAAAAATATAATTTTACTCTTCCAAAAGATTCTGACATTACAGTCAATGGCACAGGACTTTGGCATATTCCAGGTCCCCAATCAGATGCAGGACTAACGGGTCGCAAAATTGTGGTTGATACATATGGCGGTTATGCACGTGTTGGGGGTGGTGCATTCAGCGGAAAAGAGCCAAATAAAGTTGATAGGTCTGGCGCATATGCTGCCCGTTTCATTGCCAAAAATATTGTAGCACAAGGACTTGCCAAAAAATGCGAAGTAGGACTTGCGTATGTAATTGGCCAACCCAGACCGCTTATGCAGACAATTGATACCTTCGGAACCGGCACAGTTAGCGAAAAAGCGCTTCATGCCTTCAAAGACAAATTACTTGATACATCGGTAAGGTCAATTGTTGAGACTCTCAAGCTCCAGCGACCAATTTAC
>DATIJS010000114.1:0-3600 GCA_035478335.1 Saccharimonadales bacterium (SeqCode)
CCTCAAGCTCCATCACCCAGTCGCCGACTACCCCGTATTTTACTGCATACATGCCGCCGCTATTATTGGCAATAACTCCGCCAATTGTTGCTATGTTGGCGCTTCCGGGAAATGCAGGTAAAAATAGATTATGAGGTGATAACTGTTCGTTTAATTCTTCGCAAATTATTCCCGGTTCAACAACTACCTGCATACTCTCCGGAATTATTTCACATATCTTATTCATTCTTGTTAGATTCAAAACTATTCCGCCGAATAAAGGAATTGGATTTCCCTGAAGACTTGTTCCGCCTCCCCATGCAGTAACAGGTGTGTGATGTTTGTTGGCGAGTTTGAGAATTCTGCTGACTTCCTGAGCTTTTATCGGCCAGACAACAACATCCGGAAGAGAAGGTGAGTTGAATGATTTGTCTTTGGCATGCCTGTTTTTGATAGTCGGATCAATTGAGATTCTCCTCGTACCGACAATTTTTGTAAGTTCTCCAATAATTGCTTTGTCAAATAATTTGCGCATAAATATTTTAAAAAATTTCACGTACTCTGATAGTTCCTGGAATTTTTTCCAATTCCTTCATAATGACTGCTGCTTTTTGAGTAGTAACGTCTGTAATAACATAACCTATTTCTTCATTGGTTTTTAGATACTGGCCCTCGATATTTGCTTGATTTTCGCGCATAATCCTATTGATATCAGCAAGTACCCCCTGAATATTTTTGTGAATGTGCAGAAATCGATTGGTGTGAGGATTGTCAGGAAGAGAAAGTTCAGGTAAATTTATACACCCGATCGTTGTACCGTTCCCGACAAAATTCAGAATTTTTTGGACAACAAAATTGCCACTTGCTTCCATTGCCTCACTGGTATTGCTTCCGATATGAGGAGTTAGGATCACGTTTTCAAATTTTTGAAGTGGGGAGGTAAATTTGTCTTTTGTATTTTTGGGTTCTTTTGAAAAAACATCAGTTGCAAGTCCTGCAAGTTTTTTGTTTTTTAACTGTTGAGCCAGAAGTTTTTCCGGAATTACATAACCCGGACTCAGGTTGATAAATAATACGCCCTGTTTCATAAGTAAAAATTCTCTAAGAGTTAGAGGATAGTCATTTATTTGACTTGCGTCCGCATGAAGACTAACAACGTCTGAAATTCGCAAAAGCGCTTCCAAACTATCGCATTTGGTAGCATTTCCGAGAGTCGCTCTTTCTTTTTTGTCATAAAAATAAACCTGCATTCCGAGTGACTCGGCCAATAGAGAAAGTTGTGTGCCGACTGCGCCGTATCCTATTATTCCCAATTTCTTGCCTTTTATTTCATGACTTTGCGAATGCGCTCTATCCCAAATGCCCTTTTTTAATTGAGTATTTTTTTTAATAACATTGCGGGAAAGCATAATAATTTCTCCAATTGCAAGCTCGGCAACTGAGCGGATATTTGTAAAGGGCGCATTAAATACGGCAATTCCTTTTTTGGTACATGCTGCTTGATTTATTTTGGTTGTAGTTTGGCCAAATCTGCCAATTGCCAAAAGCTTATCAGCTCCATCCAATATATCTGTATTAATTTGAGTTAGAGAATCAACAATTAGAACTGTTGCTTCTTTTATTAGCTTACTTAGTGCATACTTAGTAAGTACTTTATCTTCAACTACTACCCTGAAACCTTCTTGTTCGAATTGAGAAATAATTTTTTCATGCGGCTGACCGAGTATCAGTGCAAGGGGACCGGTTTCCTGCTCGATTGTTTTCTGGTCAGAGTCATATAAAAAAAGAAGCTCGTCAAAATTAAACATCACATCATCCGCCAGCTCAGCAACAGAAGGCCTATTTATATTTTCAGTAAACGCGAAAAACTTTTTTGCCGCTCCGTTTTTCTTAATCTCATAATCTGTGTACCCGTCTCCTATAACTATAATGTCACCCTTCAGTTTGAGGTTTTCTACAGCTTTTGTTTTGCCCCCAATGTTGGCAAGCGGATTTTTTTTGTCATAGCCAATTACCTGCCCTTTATTATCAAACATAAATGAGTTGGCTAGAACGTGTGACTTATCAATTCCGAGTTCGGAAATAATCGGTAACACATATTCAATAAATCCACCTGTAATAATATAAATATTATTTTTATTGTTTTTGAAAAATTCTTTATTGCGAATAACTGATGTGGTAATAGAGTCATTTAAGATTTGGATAAGTTGTTTGATATCATTCCTGTTTGGCTTAAAAAGAGCTATTCGTTTCTCAAGAGAAGTGGGAAAATCTATTTTTCCATCCATTCCGTTTTTTGTAATTTCGTTGATCTGTTTTATGATTCTTTCTTTATTCTGATCTTCTGCAAGTGCTATTTTCGCAAGTTCATCAAGTGTCTCAATTGTTACGAGCGTACTGTCAAAATCAATAATAAAATTTGTTAGCATAATCGATGTGGGGGCAGGTTAGAATTGGAAAAAATTTGAACAGATACATTGTAATACGAAAATGAAATAAATGCAAAATTTTTTTAAACTTGAATTAAGGCTCATTTTGGACTAGAATTAAGTGATGTTCAAACCTGTTACACCGGCCGTTAATTTCCCTGATTTGGAAAAGGATATTTCGGAGTTCTGGAAAAAAAATAAAATTTTTGAAAAATCAGTTGAGAATCGCCCAAAAAACAAAAAATGGAATTTTCTTGACGGGCCTCCTTTTGTAACAGGAATGCCTCATTATGGATCACTCCTCTCAAGTCTACCAAAAGATTTATTTGGAAGATATTGGACAATGAAGGGTTATCGAGTTGAGCGAGTTTGGGGATGGGATGGTCACGGACTGCCGATTGAAAATAAGGTTGAAAATGAATTAGAAATTGTCAGAAAGCGGGATATAGAAGAAGTTGTTGGAGTCAAAAAATTTATTGATGCCTGCAAAAGTTATGTAAATATCGTATCAGGGGATTGGGAGTGGTATGTTGACCGGATCGGGAGATGGGTAGACTTCAAAAATGCTTACAAAACCTGGGATATTGACTATATGGAGTCAGTGATGTGGGTTTTTAAGCAAATGTATGACAAGGGATATGTTTACAAAGGACTTAAAGTATCTTTATATTGTCCTCATTGTTCAACCCCAATTTCCAATTTTGAAGTTGCAATGGATGCTGATAATTATAAAGAGATAAATGATTTCGGGACGACTTATAAATATCAATTGGAAAAAGAGAAAAGTACTTATATTTTGGCATGGTCCACAACTCCATGGAATAAAATCGTAACCCCTGCATTGGCTGTTAACCCTAAGTTTAATTATGTAAAAGTTAAGCAAGATGGAGAGTTTTATATTCTCGCCGAATCAACTCTTAAAATGCTCAAAGAGGATCCAAAGTTTGAAATTATTGACCATATAAAAGGTAAAGAGTTGATCGGGAAAAAATTTGTCCCGCATTATGATTATTATGCAAAAAAGTCTGATAAAAAAATGTTCGAAATAATTGGAGGAGATTTTGTAACGGCAGATGAGGGGACAGGTGTTGTAACAATTGCTGCATATGGAGAAGAGGATTTGAAAGTAATGCTAGAGCAAAATGTGCATGTCGAGATGCACCTTGATGAGGAGGGGACTATAAAAAGCGAT
>DATIJS010000115.1:0-1626 GCA_035478335.1 Saccharimonadales bacterium (SeqCode)
ATTTAAATACTTTTTACTTTTAATATTGCTTGTAACCATTTTTCAATCGATCATTCCTGTTTGGCAGTTTGCAACAGTCGGGCAAAAACAAATTAACGTTTTTATTGATAAGACTATCACTTCATATCCTTCAAATCTGGATCTTAATATTAAAAACGGCAAACTCTCAACCAATGTAAAAGAGCCTTACTTTATTACATTTTCAGGAGACAAGAATCAGAAAGATGAAGTGCAAAATTTCGCTGTGATAGATACCAAGACTCCTTTTTCAGTAACGCAATTTAATAAATACAGCACTCTTGCATGGGTTACATCAGATTCAATTCTGGTTAAGGACAAGAATCAGGGCGAGCTTAAAGCAATTGATCTGACCAAAGTTCAGGATTTTACTCTGAACAGGAATAGTGTCAATACATTTGCATCAAAAGCTACTCCATGGCTCAAGTTATTACTGCCGATTGTAACTGTCGGGATTGTGGTTGGACTTTTTATAGTCAATATGTTTCTTATGGTTTACATACTATTTGTGGCAATTTTAATATGGGTAGTCTTAAAACTCATCAAAAAGCCATTGAGCTATGGTGAGGCATATAAAGTAGGTATGTATGCGATTACTTTGGAGCTGCTAGTTGGTGTGGTTGTTGCTTTTTTGCATCTTACCGGTTTTCCGTTTATGAGTATCATTATTACCTTATTGGTTGTAGCATTTAATTTCCTTCCTGCAGAACAAATCTCTAAACCAAAACCAAAAAAAAGGAAGAAATAAGCCCCTGAGTAATTCTTTTAGCAGTTAGAATTTATATTATTTAAGCTCTCCGCAAGAAGTGTAGCTTGTAATCTCCTTTGCTGATTTATGGACATTAATTGCAAGCGGTAGTTCTTTTTTAAGTTCAGCCAAACCAACAGACAGAACAGTTACCGACTTGCCATCTACCACGCTGGTTAGTGGATATTTAACTGCTCCGACACCAGGGCATGCACCTGCATGAATGTGGGCCGGTTGAGCTGCTGCGCTTGCAGGTCCTGTGAGATCCAGGGTAACAGTTGTTTTGCCATCAGCTTCTTTGAGAGTTGCGGTCCCTGACTGACTGGAGTTGTTTTCTTCAGCAAGAGTAACAGTCATTTCATTTGCCATCATTGCCTCAGGAGTTGCACTTGTTGCGACAGATGGTTTGGTTTGAGGAGCAGTTTGGTAGGGGTTGGAAGATTGACTTGTGTTAGATCCGCCTTTGTTGGCGTATAAAAAGTAGTATACAGCTGCGTAAATAAGTCCGCCGATTATTAGATAAATTAAAATCCATTGCCACATTGGCCGTTTGCCATATCCGTTTGATTTTGTTTCTGTTGTTGTTTCCTCAGCCATTGGGTATAGTAAAGCACCATAGTGCTAAATTGTCAAGATTTAGTTTCAATAATATCGTCTTTGGCTTTTTCTCGTTGAGCAAGATAGATAAATGGAAGGGAGCCGGCTTGAATAATAGAAGCGAATAGATAAGAAGTTGAGTAACCCCAGATATCAGCAGCTTTTCCAAGAGTCGGCTGGATAACTACTCCTCCCGTTGAGCCAAGCATTGAATCAAACGAAAGCACAGTTGCTCTCTGCTCAGAAGGAATTAGGCCGTTGAG
>DATIJS010000116.1:0-2643 GCA_035478335.1 Saccharimonadales bacterium (SeqCode)
CCTTACGTCAAAAGATCGTGAATTATACGGAAATAGCGTAGAAAAAAATATAGGATCTGTTGACATAAATTACGACGCTGATTTGCAACGCAGTGGAGGTAGGGCGTCCCGAAGTTTATTTTCCAAACAGACTAATATGGATTTTTCCAGGACTTTTGCATGGTATTTATCTTTATAGATAAATTGTTGAACAGCACACTTGAATGCATCCAGTGATTTTGTCTTCTTAAACTCTTCTAATACACCTTTATTATCTAACACACGCTCGAGCTGCTTGCACAATTGATCAATTCGAGTATTATAATCCGATAATGGATCTTTTTGTTCGAGTTTCGCGAAAGTGGCCAGGTTCAGCGCGCCATCCATCACCTTCTGAAATCGACTACCACGTTTGTTAACCTTCCAAAATGAAACTTGATTCGTTTTTCCATCATTACGCATTATTTTTTCATTAGTCTCGTTTAAAACACGCACTAAACCATTAACATCTTGTGCCTTTTTAAGCTGATCTATTAAATCATTAGACGCGTCTATTTTATCACGACTCACAAACCAATAGCTTTGATATTCAGTTAAGAGACTTATCATCGAAGTACGTAGTGCATCTAGGGAAATGATCGGTTGGTGGGCATGATCAGTCACGGCTTTAAAAAACAGCAAGTAATGGTTATCTTGTGTAATCTTATGTAAATGACTTTCCCGACCCAAACACCTTGCTAAAAAAGATCTTTTTTGAGCTTTGTCTAAAAAATTAGTAATATGTTTTTTGTGTTCCTCAACAATCTCATGTATAGATGATGGATTCAATAAAAGATAGTGAGTATATGTTTCCACATTAACTTTTTTTCCAGCGTCTAAATCTGAAAACAGGGCTTGCAATCGCTGACGAACTGTATTGATATCGACTAATTGTGTATTGTTCATTGTAGCGAATTGACAAGCAATCACAGCGGGTGGAATACAATCGACCATCCTTACAGGTTGAGTGTAGACATCATATTTATATTGTTTATCATCACGACGCGGATATTTTTTTTCTAACTCTTCCTTGATTTTTTCAGCAGATAAAGCTTCAAATGAACAGTGAATATCGGGAAATTTTTCTTTAAATAATAGTTTATATTTCTCGAGTGCTTTCTTTAGAAAACTTGAAAATTGCGCCGAATCTGTGACGATATCTTCTGCATGCCTATATTTTCTCTCCAGCCAAGCACTAAATGTTACCCAAACATCTTGGAAGGCTTTATCTTCAAGTCCTTTGTCTGGAAAATCTTTTTTAAGGCGCGTTTTAAAATAAGCAAGTAAATCATAGAGTTTTTGATTATATTGACGTGTTATTTTATGGCTATTTTCCAGTTCCTCTCTAAACGCTTCCACTGTTTTTTTTCCTTGTAAGTCCTCTCTATTATAATAATATTTTACATCCCCTGGAGAGCCCTGCCGACCTGTTCTCCCTGCTATTTGTTCGGTATCTCTTTCGGTAGCAGGAAAAGTTTGAAAGACATCCATGCCAATCTCTCGTTCATAAGGAACATCTATATTTCTGCCCATCGCAATAGTTGTCACCGTAATCATGCCAGGTTCAGCCGCTTTAGCAATCACCTCAGTTAAACAAGGCGTTGTTCCATCCTTATTATCTTTTGCGGTATAACATTGCATTTTTTTAACTTCTGAAGGTAACCTTTTTGTTAGTTCCTCATAAAAACGATTTGCGGTTTCTATATCTTTACAAAAAATCAGTTTTGGGCGTAGTGAAGATTTCGAGGCTTTTAAGTCTTTCGTTAAAGCTTCCAACTGAGCCGGTTCATTATCAAGAATTTTGGCCGGATGGAGTTTTCTACGCTGTTTCAGATGTGGCTCTATGTTTGAAAACTGAAAGTTATAATTTTCTTCTTGCTCTCGACGTTCATCAAATGATCCAAAAGACCCTGTTGAGCCCCAAATAATGCCAGGGTTTTGTCGTTTGATGTGATAATCAATAAAATTTTTATTATTACTGGCCAAGATAGTTTTGCTTTCAGGTTCTAATACAAAAGCCTCTGGCTGATGGCTCTTTGCATTCTGTTGTGCATAAAGAAGTTGTTGCATGCCACTACCATAATGAGCGTCTGGATTGGGTTTGCCAGTTTCTTCTAGAATTTTTGCAACACGAGTTTGACGAAGATAGTTTTCGATTAACTTCAATTCTGGCTTTGTTGTGAGAACATAGTCATAATTTTCATGAATGAAATAATTGACCACAATAGCCGATTCAATCCAAGTCTGTAATTGCTCATTCGTGAATTGATCAATGATGTCGGGAGACACATGTTGCTTGCGAGCCTCTCGACGAAGATGGCTTCTACATTCCATAATATCCCTTTGCTTGGAAGCGCCGATGTCCTTAATAAATGTACCCCTGGGTGAAACCAATTCATTCAGAGCACTATAAATCCATTCATTTTTTCCAATAAGACCCTTAAGCATCTCTGAGGCATAACGATAAATAATATGATTATCTAATATAGAAAAGTCAGATTCATTAATTCTAAGACCAATAACATCCTCATCATTTCCAAGTTTTACACCATTCACCTCCGCCTTATCAAGAAATAAACTCAACTGATCAAAAGTGCTATAATTAATGCCATCAAGTTTATAGTC
>DATIJS010000117.1:0-2043 GCA_035478335.1 Saccharimonadales bacterium (SeqCode)
TGAATTGGCAGAGTATTTTTTGAGAAGGTCTGAAACAAGTACTAGATTTCCAAGTGACTTTGACATTTTTTTTCCTTTATAACCAACTGTCCCGGTATGCAGCCAGAATTTTGCAAAAGGTACTTTGCCTGAAGCTCCTTCTGATTGTGCAATTTCCGATTCATGATGAGGATAAATCAAATCTTCTCCGCCGCCATGAATGTCAATCTGTTCCCCCAATGAGCCAATTGCCATTGCCGAGCATTCCAAGTGCCAGCCAGGGCGTCCAGGGCCAAAGGGACTTTCAAACGAGGGAATGTGTTTGCCCTGAACTGAATTCGTTGGGCGCCAGAGCGTGATATCCAGCTTATTCCTTTTATCCTGGTTGTCAAGATCTTCATCAAAATCTTTCGCAACTGTGAGCATTTTTTTCTCATCAAATCCTGAAAGTTTGCCGAAATCTTTCTTTTTATCAATATTCAGATAGATACCGTTATTAACTTCATAAGCACAACCGTTCTTTAAAAGTTTTTCAATAATTTGAATCATTGATGAGACCTGTTCCGAAGCGAATAAAAAATTGTCTGGCTTAATCCAGTTCAAGTTTTGCATATTGTTAAGAAACTTGTCTGTCCAAAATTTTGAAAGATTCTGCCATGTTGTATTTTGTTCCTCAGCACGTTTGAGAATATCGTTGTCGCGGTCATTGATGTCAGTCACGTTTTGGGTGTAGATTACTTTATTTCCTTTGTATTTTAGGTAACGTATTAATGCGTCAAATGATAGATATGTAAATGCATGTCCCAGGTGCGTTGTATCATATGGAGTAATTCCACATACATACATCTTGACCAAATCCTTTTCGATTGATTTAAATTCCTCAAGCTTTTTGGATAAAGAATTGAATAAAATCATATTTTAGGAATAAAAACGCTTTGTACAGTAGCCTTTTTAGAATCAGTTTTTTTTATTTGCAATATTTCCCCATGCTCAATATCGTATTTTTCGTGTCTAATTGATGACAATTTCATAGGATCACTTTTGATAAAGGCTTTTAAAATAAGTATAGGATCTCCATGTGAAACAGCCACTACGGACTTTCCGTGATACTTTTTGAATAATTTATTAATAATTGTATTCATCCTATTGGAAATTGAGTCCATAGTGTCGTCCCCAGGATGCCAAATAGGTGGAGAATAATAATCGTGATGCACCAAATCAAGCTTTGCGCCCAACTCGCCTTCTGCGGAACTGTTCATTTCAAGTAAGTATCGAGTAAAATAAACTTTTTGTAAATTGAGAGCTTTTTGAATAATACTTGCTGTTTGACGGGCTCGGAGCAGTGGGCTGGAATATACTGCTTCGATATTTTTGTCTGCCAAAAAATTTGCTGATTGTTTAATTTCTTTTTCGCCTTTAGGTGTTAATTTAAACCCTGGAAGCATTCCATAGACTATTTTTTTGGGATTGTGGACTTCTCCGTGACGGATAAGATAGATATTGGTAGTCATTTGTAACACATACATTATAATGTATAATTCAAGTTATGCAAAAAAGAATAGCAGTGATTTCATATCACACATGTCCTATTTCAGACGAGGGGGCAGAAGTTGGGGGGCTGAATGTCTATGTTCTTGAACTGTCCAAGCAGCTGGCGAGAAAGGGTTACTCAATCGATATCTTTACAAGGCTGCAAAGTCCCAAAAGCCCAAAGATTGTCCAAGTTGAGAAAAATCTTCGGGTAATCCACTTGAAAGCGGGACTGACAAAGTACATGCCCCCCAAAAAAATGATAGGAGATATACCCGAATTTTGCGAAAGTGTCCGTAAATTTATAGAAAGCGAAAACATTACATATGATGTGTTGAGCTGCCACTATTATCTTTCCGGAATGGTGGGAATAAAACTGAAAAAAATTTACAAAATCCCGATGCTGATGACATTTCACACACTGGCTCTTTTGAAAAATCTTGTAGCCCGCTCAAACGAGGAAAAAGAGACGCTTTTCAGGATTGAAACAGAGCAGGAATTAGTTGCCCAGTCAGATGCCGTAATTGCAACCAG
>DATIJS010000118.1:0-33175 GCA_035478335.1 Saccharimonadales bacterium (SeqCode)
AAAGCTGTTGCCTATGATGCTGCGAATAATTCTTCATCATCAATCGTAAGTGTTATAACAAGGTAAATAATTTTTTGACAGACCATGGAAAGTAAGATACTATTAATATAGTGAGCAAAAATAAGCTTAAATCCAGATCAAAGAAAAAATCTTCTCCTCTTTTCATGCTCGTAACCATTATTGGTTTAATACTGGCTACATTTTTGGTACAGAAGAATCAGGAAAATCGGGTCAGAGCAGATTCTGCAGTACTCATTTCCGATAATTTTGATGGTACTGATGGTACTATTACTAATTCCGAGTATTATCAGTCTGCAGTATTCCCAAATGGCGGTACATCAAAATCCACTAATCCTTCTACTCTTTGGGAAGGAGATTCAGGTTCTTTTTATAAACAAAATAATTGGGGTTACTCTGGACGTCCGATAGATTGGGTCAATAAATATTTTTTTAGATTCAATACTCGCAACTTCAATATTGCTGATTCGGCAATTTCCTGGCAGTATCGCTCTTCTCCTTTTGGACAAGATGGATATGTTGTAGAGGGGAGTGACGCAACAGATATTTGGTTGCGCTATCAAACCCAGTACAATTTATACGCTTGGCAGTTTGATCGTACAAATAACTGTTTTCAGCTGAAACGCAAGATTCCAGCGGATAGTTGGAGCGGGCCGGCTAGTGATATATCCAATAAAGGTGTATATTACACGATACCAACTGATATCAATCAACCGGCAATTGGGGCGGGTAATTACTGTGTGACTTGGAGCAGTGTTGCCAATTTGCTGCCTACCAGTGAGCAATCTAAGCCGGGTTATCCAAATTTAGCTCACGATAGCATCACAACATACGACTTCAAGGTTACTGCCAAAAACACTCTAGACGGCAAGTTTCAAGTCCAAGCTTACAGAGCTGGCGCGTTGATCTATTCGGCTACAGATGATGGGAAAATTGGTATAGCTGCTGACGGTAAAACGGAAGCTGATCATATCAATGCAGGTTATTACAATTGTTGTATCAGTGGATTTCAACAATCTTGGTTACTCCCTATTACAAATAGTGGTGCTACCGGATTTCGCGCAGATAATATTAAGTTTTGGCTCAATGATTTTATAATAACAGACTTAGGTGCTGCCTCGTTAACACCCACACCAACTCAAGTTCTTTCAACACCAATACCTACACCCACTCCTTTCCCGCCAACTCCCACTCCAACCCCTGTCTCAACTGACACTACGCACCCATCAGTCATAATCGTCTCTCCTTCAAATGGATCAACTGTCTCAAGAGGTAAAACTCAGGTTATCACAGCTAATGCATCAGACAATGTAGGAGTTGCAAAAGTTCTATTTTATGAAGGCACAACGCTTAAATGTACGGACACTACTTATCCTTATTCTTGCAACTGGTCTGTTCCTTCCAAACCAAATGTTACCTATACACTAAAAGCTGTTGCATATGATGCAGCTGGTAATTCTACGTCAAGTTTAGTTACAGTCACAGTCAGGTAATCTTGCAATATGCGAATTCCGTGCGGTTTCCCCAGGTCCACAAATTCATAAAATCAGTTAAGCACGTCGCCATATTTGACAAAATACCAAAAACAGCAGTATAACTAGATTGGTGAGTAAAAATACAAAAAAATCTAAGTCTGTATCGAATAAAAAAGTTTCCTTGTTTTTTATCCTAGTAATCCTTATTGGTCTAGCAGTGGCTGTATTTTTAGTACAGAAAAATCAGGAGTATAGAAGTAGGGCAGCAGCAGTTGCAGAAACAAATCCCCAAACTACTTGGGCAGCATGTACGAACGGAGGTATGTATACTCCGCTTAGTGATTCCGCAGCAGCAGCACTTGTCACACGCCAACCGGAGGACAGACCCAAAAACGCAACACCTTTTACTATTAACGGTGTTTCGTATCCTGGCGCTAATTCTTCTGTGCCAACAGCCGCAGAAATCGCTGCTTTCCAGCAAGCAACGAACCAATGGAACGAAACGCAGCTTGTTTCAAACCCGTACAGTAAGTACATCACAGGCAATTCCACTTTACAAAATCCTTCATCAGATGATCTTATCCAGTGGGCAGCTCACAAGTGGGGAATTCCAGAGGATTGGTTGAGGGCCCAGTACGTCCATGAGAGTAACTGGAATCAATTTGGAATGGGAGATCTTGCCGATTTATCCCTGGAAAAAGATTATAGTACAACTACAAGCGGCGTTACTGCCAGCGCGACAACTGTAAGCAATTGGTACACATCCGAGCCTATACAATCCAAAATGTCAGCACCTGCTTTTGCCAATCCGCCATATCCACAGGTGTATGAATCGCTTGGCATCACCCAACTGAAATGGCGGCCCAACAGGACAGGCGCAAGCGGAACGGAGCCGATTCGCTGGAAATCAACAGCTTTTAATATCGACTATCAGGCATCAGCTGTTCGTTTTTACTTTGATGATCCAGGCGGCAAGCGTACTTCTTGGGGAGATACATCATATGTCCGTTGTCAGGACTGGAATAGTATTGGCGCATGGTTTAGTCCATACCCATGGGGCAATAGTCCGCAGCAGAGCTATATTTCATCCGTGCAAACAATACTCAATAACCGTACTTGGGAGACCCCAACGTTTATAAACCAGACAGTTGCGTATCCTTCCGTTATTACTTTTGATACAGCAGCTACCCCAACCCCCACTCCGACTTTATCCGTTCTAACTCCAACCCCCATCCCCCCAACTCCCACTCCAAGTCCTGTTTCAACAGATACTACACACCCATCAGTCATTATCGTATCCCCTTCAAATGGTTCAATTGTCTCAAGAGGTACAAGTGTAACGATTACAGCGAGTGCATCAGACAATGTAGGAGTTACCAAAGTAGAGTTCTATATTAATAATGTATTAAAAACTCCAGCTGATACAACTTATCCTTACACCTACACATGGAATGTTCCATCAAAACCAAATGTTACCTATGCTCTCAAAGCTGTAGCTTATGATGCTGCGAATAATTCCACTGCCTCCTCGGTTACCGTTACTGCAAGATAGATTGTATTTTGAAGAATAAATTTTTTAATTGGCTCATATTACTTAGTATATCTTGAGACTATATGAAGTTGATACGTTATAAAGTTTCTTAATTAAGTATATTAAATTTATTCAATTTTTGCTATTGACAAGCAATCATTTTCCTTGTATTGTTAAGCTAAATCAATAAATTAGCGTTTGGAGTTTTGGATTTATAAAAACATTAAATAAGCACTAAATTCCAGTCACTAATCTGAGGAGGTGAATTATTTTGACAAAAAAAGAACTAGTAGAAATCGTCGCAAAAAAAGCAAATCTTACCAACAAAGCAGCACGGGATGCAGTCCAGACAATGCTCAACACTATTCGTGACTCTATGAAGAGGGGCGAGAAAGTTGTCCTCACTGGATTTGGGACATTTAGTATTCGAAGCAGACAGCAAAGAGTTGGAAGAAATCCCAAAACAGGAGACAAGATTACTCTAGCAGCACGCAAAGCTCCGGGGTTTACTGCCGGAAAGACACTTAAAAAAGCAGTCAGATAGATTTTGCATAAAAATTTGTAAAGAAGTTTCCAATAAAATTGGGGGCTTCTTTTTGGTATACTTATAAAGATGATAATAAAAGTCGAACATTTAACAAAATACTATCAAGTTCATCAGAAAGAGCCGGGATTATCCGGGTCATTAAAATCATTATTTAACCGTAAGTATTTTGATTCCAAGGCAGTTGATGATATTTCTTTTTCAATTTCGGAAGGAGAATTGATCGGTTTTATTGGGCCAAATGGAGCCGGTAAAACAACAACGCTTAAATGTCTATCGGGGTTGCTTTATCCAACCAGTGGAAAAGTTGAAGTGTTGGGTTATACACCATTTGAAAGGAAACATCCATTTCTCAAACAAATCTCACTAGTCATGGGGCAGAAAAATCAGCTCTGGTGGGATCTTCCTGCAATTGATTCATTCCTTCTCAACAAAGAAATTTATGAAATAACAGACACTGTTTATAAAAAAACTCTTGATGAACTTGTCCAGCTTTTGGAAGTAGAAGATATTCTCCAAGTTCAAGTACGAAAGTTATCCCTTGGACAGAGAATGAAATGTGAGTTGATTGCAGCCCTTATTCACAATCCAAAAATTCTTTTTCTCGATGAGCCGACAATTGGTCTTGACGTTGTGATGCAGCAGAAGCTTCGGGATTTTATCAAAGAATATAATAAGCGCTACAACGCGACAATTCTTCTGACAAGTCACTATATGAAGGATGTTGAGCAGCTATGCGAACGGGTTATTATCATAGATCATGGGAAGATTTTATATGACGGAAAGTTGGAAGACATTGTCAAAAAATATGTTAAGAATAAAACTCTTAGTATTGTTTTTGCAAAACCCGTCGCAATAGAAAAAATAGAAAAACTTGGAAAAGTTTTGGAAATTGAAGGGCCGAAAGTTACTCTTTCAGTTCCTCGGGAAAAATCCAATCATGTTGCAAGTAAATTGCTTGAAGAGTTTTCAGTTGAGGATCTCAATATCGAAGAAGCAAATATAGAGGAAATAATAAGAGATGTGTTCTCAAAACACAAAAGTTAAAATATGCGCTATGTCAGAATATTTTTACTTCATACACAGGAAGTTTTTGAAGAGAGAAGTCGACTCACCGTTTGGTTTCTACTCAGTTGGATTACACCATTAGTTTTAATTTTATTTTGGCGGGGTGCCAAAAATTTGGGCGGGTGGACTATTCAAGAAATAGCCTCATATTATCTGTTGGTTATAACGATGGGTGTTTTTCTTATGTCTCATCACGAAGAGATAATAGCAATTAGAGACATTCAAGAAGGCGGACTTACTGCATATTTATTAAAACCATTTTCTTATTTTTGGATCAGGTTTTTTAGTGAGATATCTTATCGTTTTGTGCAGGGAGCAATTGGATTTTTAATATTCTTTTTACTTATTCAATTTTTCCCGTCTTATTTTGTTTTTACCCGTTCTCCATTAATACTTATTTTAAGTATCGTTATAATTTTGCTTTCACTTTTTCTTGTATTTGTTTTTAAATCAATTATGGGAATTTTAGCTTTTTGGTTAACTGATGCGCGCGGCGCATTTGAAGCCATGGGAGTTATTCTAATGATGTTTGCCGGATATCTCATGCCACTTGCTTTTTTCCCGATGTGGATTCAATCATTTGTTTACTATCTGCCATTTCCATACATGATTTATTTTCCGGTTATTGCATTTGAAGGAAAATTAACAGATGTGCAGTTATTTAAAGTAATTGGTGTAGAGATTGTATGGATAGTGACTTTTTGCATTTTATTTAAAAAAATGTGGCATAGAGGAGTTAAGAAATACACCGGTATTGGGCAGTAATTAATATGAAAACACTAATAAGATATCTTAAAGTTTATCGTACAATATTGCGTCTCAATTTGGTGCAACTTTTTACCTATCGGGTCAACCTTATAAATAGTATTATTGGGCATACCGTTTGGGCTGCATTTATTATTATTTCAATGCTGCTTTTAACTTCTAGAACCTCTAGTGTTTTCGGTTGGACAAGAAATGAACTTTTGATTTTGGCGGGGACTTACAATATTATTCTTAGTATTTTTTATTTTCTATTTTCGCGCAATTTTAATGAATTTTCAAACACAATTCATTATGGTAAGCTTGATGCGCTTATTACCAAACCTATTGATATACAATTTTTGATGACATGCATGTATGTTAGCTATACACATGTAATTCGTTTTATTCTAGGGGTTGGTTTTGTTATTTTTATTTTGAATCAAATGCACATGGTATTTACAATTGTTACATTTCTTTGGTTTATACTTTTTCTAGTCTTATCAATTGTTATTTTATATTCTATATGGCTGCTTGTTATGACAATTACGATCTGGCATACAAAGCTATCAAACCTCGCAGACCTTTTGTACGAGGGACATAGTGTGAGCAAGTATCCACAGGAGATTTTCAAAGGAGCAAGCTGGCCTGTATATTTTATTCTTTTCCCGTTAACGTTAATTGTTACTATTCCTACCAAAGTATTATTGCAAAAAATGTTACTTGGAGATATTTTTTGGCCTATCATTTTTGCAATCGGCCTTTTTGGGATATCTAGAAGATTCTGGAAGTTTGCACTTCGGTACTATACAAGCGCTAGCGGATAAATATGAAAAAATATATTAAAGTAATTACAAGTACATTTGATGAGATTGCAACATACAGATTTAATTTTGCTGTCTGGAGATTCCGTACAGTTCTCCAGCTTTTGGCAATTTATTTCTTGTGGTTAACTGTAGCACCGAAAGGAGGACAGGTTTTTGGATACACCCAGCCGCTTATGCTTACATATATTTTGGGAGTTTCATTTGTCGGCAGTATAGTTATTTCGACAAGAACATACGAGATCGGAGAAAATATCAATAGCGGAGAGCTGTCGCATTTTTTGGCAAAACCGTGGAGCTATTTCGGATATTGGTTTGCCCGCGACATCGGAGATAAAGCTTTTAATATTTGTTTTAGCATAGCTGAACTTATTATTTTATATATTCTTTTAAAACCAACTTTAGTTCTACAGAGCCATATTGGCTTGGTTATATTAACTTTAATCGCAATTAGTATTGCATTGCTAATAAATTTCTTTATTGGTTGCCTGATGGGTATGATCGGCTTTTGGAGTCCGGAAGTCTGGGCACCGAGATTCATATTTTTTATTCTGACCGGTTTTCTTGCGGGAACTGCATTTCCGCTTGATATATTTCCAATCTGGTTTCAGAACATACTTCAATTTTCTCCATTTACTTATCTTTTGTATTTTCCTTTAGTAATTTATCTTAACAAGCTAACAACTTCTCAATTGCTTAGCGGATTTGTAATATCTATTATTTGGCTTGCAATTTTATTGTTTGCAACAAAATATATCTGGTCTCGTGGACTTAAAATATATAGTAGTCACGGAGGATAATATGATAAAAAGTTATATAAAAATCTGGTGGAAACTTACTCTAGCAACTACTCAAATTTCTTTGCAGTCGCGATTTGGTACATTTATATTTTTAATTGGGAAAATTATGAGGTTCTCATTTTTTCTATTTTTCTTAATTGTTTTGGTTACCAAAACAAAAGCTATTGCCGGATATTCAATTTGGGAAATTGTTTTATTTTACGCGACATTTAACCTTCTCGATTCTCTTCCTCAATTTTTCTTCAGAAATGTCTATAGATTCAGAGAGCAAGTACTCAATGGATATTTTGACAATTTATTATTAAAACCTCTTCCCTCACTGTTTCATCCGCTATTTGGCGGATCAGACGCTTTGGATTTGATAATTTTATTTGCATCAATATTTTTCATATTCTATGCGGGATTACACATAAAGAATATATCTGCAATTAATATTTTTTCTTATATATTGCTCGTGTCAAACGGTTTTTTAATTTCAGCAGGTTTTCATATTTTTGTTTTGGCAAGCGGGATTCTGACGACTGCTGTTGATAATGTTGTTTTGGTTTATCGGGATATTACTCAAATGGGACGTCTTCCGGTTGAGGTTTATCAAGAGCCGTTAAGAGGGATCATTACTTTTGTTGTACCGGTTGGGATAATGATGACATTTCCGGTTAAAGCAATGCTTGGTTTGCTTTCCTGGCAGACGATGAGTTTTTCACTTTTTGTCGGTTTAACTTTGCTTTTCGTGAGTATTAAATTTTGGAATAATTCCCTAAAGCACTATACAAGTGCGAGCAGCTGATTTGTTTTACTCCTCATTTTGATGTAAAATATGCCTTGATCCCAGGAAGAAGGATCGCTACCCCGATATTAAGTCGGGGAGGAAAGTCCAGACAGGTGTAAGAATCCTGTATCGAATGGTACGGGATAAAGTCGGGGATGGAGTTTACGCTCCAACTAGAAATAGCTAGTGTCTTAATGCTTTACTCACAAGCGGCATTAAGAACAGATTCTGAATTGACAGAATTTGAGAGTAACAGAAACGAGTGAGTCTGAAACGGACAATCCCACCTGCTGCAACCTCCGAATTGGTACGCTTGAGGCGCTTTACCCGAGTACCTAAAGTTTGAGGGCATTCCGATTAAATCGGGACAGGATGACATTAATATCATTTTGAGATAAATTGTGATCGAGAAACAGAATCTGGCTTACTCTCTTCCTGGGGTTATTTTTTGCTAAATTTTCTAACTTTATATTTAATTTGCTGATTGTTTTTATAAAATTCTAGTTTTATAATGTAAATGTGGCAACAGTAAAAACAATAAATATTGTAGGTTGCGGAATAGTAGGTCTTATTACAGCCGCTATCATCAAAAAATCACTGCCTGATTATCTCATCAATATCTACGAAGCAGATTCACACCCAAAAGATCCCTCTGAGCAAGTAGGCACTACATTTGGAAAAGGACGTGACGCAAGGCATTTTTCAGGAACAGAAAGTACTCCATTCCAGAATCCTGTGTATGCAAGGGCCCTTAGGCTTGCGCCAGGTGAGCATAAGGATTGGGCCGGATGGCGTTTGATTGAGGAAAACAAACTTACTAAAGACGAGTTGCGTTGGCGTAGGGAATGTGTACAGCGTTTTGTTGATATTGGCCATGAAAGATTAAATGATTACGATGATCTTCACACGCAAATAAATTATGCAGGAATTGCAGTCTGGGGCATATTGGAAAAGCAATTCCCTTTTATTAAAAAGCACAAATTATCAGAGGGATTAATTCCTCTTGTCGTTATGTCAGAAACTAGTTTTGATGCAGACTTAAAAAATCAACAAAATTTCCTAAAAATATTTGGAGCAAAAGGGAAAAAAGTTAGCAGTGGATCTATGAAAAAATATCTTAATCAATTCTCTAAATTAGTCAAAGAAGGCAAATTTTATAAAAATACTACACTTGTTCCTGGATCATCATGGAGAATTAAATCCCTTGGATTGGGTATTATTTCATATCTTGAAAAAGAGGGAGTTGTATTTCATTGGAAAAAAGAAATCACAAAGAGCAAGCAGTTAAAAGGAGATGTGACAATTTGGACAGTTGGAACAACACACACAATTCCTGATATTTATAAAAAATATTCTTTAATTCAGGGAGTTGCGGGTTGTTGGGTCAGTATACCAAACAACGGTTTTAGCAAACCTTTTAAAATCTCATTTCCACAACCAATCGGTCAGGCAAATTGTACCCCGGATGGAGAAATTTTGCATGTTTCCGCTGGATTTGGCTGGGTTGGTGGAAGGCCTTACCATGAAGCGGTTAAATTAATGGAGCCGGTTATTGAGATTTTTAAGCAAAAAGTTAATTTGTGTTTTGGCACAAATATGAAAGACATGAGTGTAAAAGGGCGTTATCCAATCGGTATTTGTATTCGTCCTGCATCTCCAACTGGTTTGCCTGATGTCAGGACAATAACAATTAATAATCAAAAAAACATAATACTCACAGGTTCTGCCAAGAGCGGTGCAACACAATCATCCATGCTTGCTTTATATGCTTTAAACGCCATCAGTCCAAAAGCAGTTAAGCAATTCAGTAGCACTTCTCATATAAAAGATGCACTCTCGTCACTTAATTCATTATATAAAGCAAATAAATTTGGTAAATTAACCAAATATCCTGAGGTGCTTGAAAGAGATTTATTTGCTTTGAAGTAATATCTATGAAACCAAATTGGCAGGATCCCCTTTGATAAAGCTGTGAATATTTTGTAATGTTACCTCAGCTCTTCGAATAAGTGATTCTTCTGTCTTGTATGCAACGTGCGGAGTTAGAATTGTATTTGGTGCTTTTAGTAGAGGATTATCCGGGAGAATTGGCTCCTGATCATATACATCAATTCCTGCTCCCGCAATTTTTCCATCTGTTAGTGCATTTGCTAAATCAGCTGTACTTACAATTGGCCCGCGAGCTACATTTATTAAAAAGGCAGATTTTTTCATCTTAGATAAGAGATCAGAATTGATTATTCCTTTAGTTGTCTCGTTTAGAAGTAAGTGAATCGAAATAATATCCGCTTCTTTAAATACGTCATCAATTTTTTGTTTGTAAGTGCCGCCTATTTTTTTGAATACTTTATTTTGAGATCTGGACCAACCAATAATATTGCAATTAAATGCTTTGAATAATTCAGCAACGCGAATACCAATTTTGCCTGTTCCGATAATTCCAACAGTTTTCCCTGAAAGCTCGAGTCCCGGTTTTAGATCCCAGCCATCAGATCTTGTGATCTTATCTCCTTTTGGTATTTCGCGAAGAAGGGAGATTGCAAGACCAACTGCAAGTTCAGCAGTGCAGTCTGTTGCATAACTTGGTACATTCATAACTACAATATTTTTTTTCTTTGCCGCAGTCATGTCCACGCAATCATAACCGGTAAATGCAACTGCGATAAATTTAAGATGTGGAAGTTTATTTAGAAGTTCTTCATCAACCTTTGCTTTAATTGTTATGATCCCTTCTATATTTTCCTGATTTGAGGCAGAATCCTTGGTAAACTCGAGGGGTATTTTACTTTTTGATGCAAGATTATCAAATTCTTCCTGGGGAATTCCCAAGTCTTGGAGAATTAATACTTGTTTCATTTATAAATTATAACACAAGTTTTGCGAGAATTCTTTTTCTCAAATTTTAGTGTTATTAGCGTTTTATCTTTTTGGCGGCTTCGATTCTTTTTCCTTCCTCTATATAGTTTTCTGAAATCTCCCAAAATTTCCAAAAGATTTGCTTGTACATTTCAACAAATGGTGAATTAATTATCTCAACTCCGACTTTATTTCCATCTCCCCAGCTTAAGATAGAAATCGTGTCATTAAATATTACCTGGTATTGTTGTATATTTAAAACTTCAGGAGGAATGTACCGTGATTGATAATAACTTCCCCAATTTGGAACATTTGTGTACCAATAATCTCCCTGATCAGTTGCATTTTCTATCTCGATTTTTGTAATCTTTCTTTCAACCTGTTCAAATCTAATTGTTTCGGCAAAAGCTTTTCCTGCAATATTGTTACGATTTTCATAACCAAATACCAATATCTCTTTTTTGGCTGCCAAGTGGTTCCAGAGCATTTGCTTGAGTCCGTCAGTCCCGCGGTAGTGTTTGATTTCAATATTTTTTTTCTCACCCGATGGTATATTGGTTAGCTCTCTTAAAATATCCGGAAGATTTTCTTTTTGAAGCTTTATTTCCTGTTCTTTTTCATGAATAACCAGTTCAAGATTTTGGGGATTGGATGCTTTGAGTTTCATTCCGCGCTCTGCGTTACTTAGCTCAATCAACTTATCAGCAAGTAACTTATCAATGTGTCTGTAGATTTTGGATCTATTTATATTTGTGTCCCTGGAAATTTCAAGAGGCGTCTGAGGGCCTTTTTCTAGGAGATGAATATATATTTTTGCCTCTGCTTCATCTAGTCCGAAAGAGGTGAGCTGTGAAATAATAATCTGTTTGTTCATATAAACAACCACCAATTTTACAATTGATTATAACCTCTATATAATCCCAAGTCAATAGATAATTATTGTTTGTCAATTCGAACAATTAAGAAAAATATGAGAAAATTTAAAAAAATAATAATGAGCGGATTTGTAAAAGATGACTTGGGAGAAAAAGAATGGGATAGGTTAAGAACTCTCTCGGAGTCAATTCTACTGTCAAAAGACACCTCGGAAATTAAATCAAATTTAATTGATTGTGATTGTTTGCTTGTAAAACTTGGTGCAACAGTAGACAAGCAAATGATAGATAGAGCACCAGGGCTTAAGTATATAGGAATGTTCGGAACAGGATACGGAAGGATAGATGCCGATTATGCTGCAAAGAAAGCTATTACTGTTTGCAACATAGCAGGTTATAGCCGCGAAGGGGTTGCAGAACTGGCGTTTGGATTTCTAATTGAGCATTTGCGGGAGATTGTCAGAGCAAGAACTCAGGTTGTACGGGGTGATTATTCTGAATCAACTTTTGCCGGCACAGAAATAAAAGGGAAAAAGTTTGGAGTAATAGGATTGGGCAGCATAGGGAGTAGAATTGCCGAAATTGCAAAAAATGGATTTGGAGCAGATGTATCTTATTGGTCACGAAACAGAAAAAAAGAAGCTGAAAAAAACGGAATAAAATTTGACGAAGTTAATAGTTTATTAAAAAACAGTGATTTTATCTCATTGAATTTATCACAAACTCCTCAAACAAAATATTTTATAGATAAAAAGAAGATCGATTTGATTAATCCCGGTGCAATATTTATCAATCTAGCCCCAATGGAATTGGTTGACATCGATGCACTGGAAGAAAGATTAAAAAGAGATGATATTACCTTTATCCTTGATCATTCGGATGAATTAAGCGAGATAGACGCAAAACGACTTAGCAAATATAAAAACTGCCTTATATATCCGGCTATTGGGTACATTACTAAAGAATCAACAATTGCGAAAAAAGTGATGTTTGTTGAAAACATTGAAAATTTTCTACTCGGAAAACCCTCAAATCAAGTTAACTAAATTATGAAAAATGCTGCCGACATAGTCATTATAGGGGCTGGGATAATTGGGCCAAGTACAGCATATCATTTAGCCAAATTCGGAGTTAAGAATATTACCATTTTAGATTCATTTTACGTAGGAGGATTGGCAACTAACGCAACTGCTGCAATGATAATGCAGCAAACGGGTGTTGAAGAGACGACCCAACTTGCCAAATTATCAGTTGAAAAATACAAAAATTTTAAAGATGAAGTGGGAGAGGATATAGAATTTAATAATTGCGGAAGTATAGTTTATACATCTAAAAAAGAGAGCCAGGAAATTTTGAAAAACAATGCAAATATCCAGAACAAAAATGGTGTACTTACGGACGTTTTGCAAGGATCAGAAATTGAAGAAAAGAGTAAAGGCTTATTAAATGGTGATGGTTTGTTGCTAGGTAATTATGTGGAGTCTGATGCGTATATTAATGCACATCTTGCTGTTCAAGCATATCTAAATAGCGTAAAAAGTAAGGGTTTAGTAGTTCGAGAAAATACAAAAGTAAACAAAATCATTTTAGTTGGAAATAAAGTAAATGCTGTTGAGCTAGAAAATGGAGAGAAAATTTATACTGATACTGTAATAAATTGTGCAGGTATTTACGCTTCGGATATTGCAAAAACAATAGGGATTAATCTTCCAATCAAGGCCAGCAAAAAGTGTTTGGGTGTTATAAAAAATGTTCAATATAAAGACTTTCCCATAGTTGAAGATTATGATGATGGTTGGTATTTTAGGCCATACAGAGATGGAATTTTGGTTGGATTTGGAGTAGGTGAATGGACAGAAGATAGTAAGCGAGAAAAATTTCCTAAGTTTGAGATTCAGAAAATTAAGGAACTTAAAAAATACTTAATGCTCCGAGTTCCCAGTCTTTTGCCTGCTGAGTTTATATCAGGATGGGCTGGTTATAGACCAATGATAGATCCAAAATGCAAAGATGCACTTCCTATAATTGGACCAGTTGAGGAAATAAAAGGGTATTTTAATAATTGCGGATATGGTGAATTTGGAATTACACTTGCTCCGATTGGAGGAGAATTAATCGCTCAAATTGTTTTGAATAAACCAACAAGAGCTGATGTAAAGCCATTTCTGTTATCAAGGTTTAGCAAGTTTTGATTGAGGATTTTGATTGCCTAGTTTATTGATCCCCAACTGCACAATACTAGTTATAAGTAATATGCTTGAGAAAAAAGTAAACCAATTGAGGTTTAGAGTTTTTAAATATGGTGAAAATAATATTAGAAATATGTAGTGAATAAAAAAGATAGGATAAGAATTTTTGCTGAAAAATGAAATCATAGAAGTAGTTCTTTTGTTTGGAATAATAATTTTTGAAAGAAAGTAAAGAATCATTATGGAAAATAAGCCATAAGACAAGAAGTAAATATTCGGGGGATATTTATTTTCTATAAATCCAAGATTGTGATTTATTCTAGAAAGTAAAAAATAAAATGAAACAAAAATAATACCGCATATAAAAGATGTAATTTTAAGTATTTTTGACCTTGCTTCAAATTTTACAAAAAACAAAGCAAATAAAGCGACTATCGACCACGGAAGCCAAAAGATTAATTTATATGAAAAAGTTAATTTGTAAAAAATCAATAATATTGAACTAGCAAATGAAAGAAAAGAATATGCCCAAAATAAATATTTATTTTTCTCAAAACATAATGAAATGAGCGGAAAAATAATTGTAAGGTACATAAATAGTAATACCAGCCAACTTACATCAACTCCTCCTATTGTTAATAAGCTTTGAAATATGTAGTTTAAATTTAAAATCTGAGGATTTACAAAATATATAACAGGAAAGAAAAAAAGCAAAAAAATATAATAAGGCTTTAAAAGTCTGAATATTCTTTTTTTAAGATACTCAAAATTTAATTGCTTTGTATTTTGGAAAAAGATATATGCTGAGCAAAATATAAAAACAGGTACAGCAAACTGACTCCACCTCCACAAAAATAATGCTGTTTTATCGTTTATAAAATAATATGATGTATGGATGAGGATTACAGTAATCATCGCAATTCCACGGAGTATATCAATTTCTAAATTGCGCTTTTTCATAGATTGATTATAGCAAAAGTAAGCGCATTGTTTTGATATGTAGTATTCTTAATTTCTTAAGAAAGCAAGAATGGTATCGTTATTATGGATAATTATAATTTGGAGAATATTACTCTTTTGAGGTTTGAGTTATTTCCTTTTTGATTTCAGAACTTAAATCTTTGGCGCTTGAAAGTTTTTGTCCCATTCCTATAAAGCCCTTATTCACATTCATGTATGTGTTTGAACTGTTACCAATATGCTTGCCCAAAAGATCAAGCGATTCATTAACTTTTTCATAATCAATTTGAAGTGCACGAAGGAGCTGAAATACCTGGCGGGATTCCGTCTCAATTTTTTTTCCTTCAAATGAAAGCAGAATAGTCTGTAAATGCGCATAAAGTGTGCTCGGAGAGACTACATAAATCCGTTTGGTTCTTGCATATTCTGAGATCTCCTCAATATTTACAATCTCATAAAATACTGATTCACTAGGTACATACATCAGGGCAAAATCCATTGTTCCTTCTGAGGGTAAAATATATTTTTTGGCAATTGAGTCAATATGTTTTTTAATATCCCGGGTAAATTCTTTTCTATATGTATTAATTTCGTCTTCTGTTTTTGCTTTTCCCATCTTCTGAAAATTTTCCATCGGGAATTTGGCATCAATCGGCAATATTCCTGCATCTGTCTTGATCGCTGCGTCTACTTTTTCACCTGATTTAAATTCGTACTGCAGATTAAAACTATTTTTTGGAAAGATTTGAGTAATCAGATCTTTGAGGATATGCTCGCCAATATTACCTCTGAGTTTCGGGCTCTTGAGAAAGTCCTGAAGCTCTTTCATAGATCTTCCAATTTCGCTCATTTGTCCGACTTCGACACCAACATCACGGATTACAGACGCTGCCTTATCAAGTCTGTCATTTAATTGTTTGGAATTTTCCTGAAGAGTTCTGGTTGTTGATTCTGAATTTTTGTCAATTGATGCCTGCATTGACTTGAGCCACTCCAGAAGATTTGAGTCAGTATCCGGCTTTTTAAGCTCAGTTAGTTTTTTGTTGAGAAAATAAATAATTACGATTACGCTTAAGATAATTGCGAAGAGAGTGATGGTGAGTGAGCTATTCATGGCAGTGTTGTATAAGTCTACACCATTATTTTAAAAATACAACTCAGGATCTGCTGTAATTTTTTCCAATGGTGCTGGTTTGTAGTTAAAGTAAGCAGCGCTTGCGATCATGGCAGCATTGTCGGTGCATAAAGATTTTTGCGGGGCAAAAAATTTAACTGATAATTGAGCGCAGAGAACTTTGAACCGGTCGCAAAGCGATTGGTTAGCTGAAACACCGCCTGAGATTAGAAGGGATTTTGCATTATATTTTAAGGCAGCTTTCATAGTTTTTTTAGTAATTACGTCAACAATCGCATCTTGAGTTGCGTAAGACAAATCGTTTACAGTTTGTTTATCAAGTTTTCCGATGGATTGTGTTTCGCGAAGAACAGCGGTTTTGAGTCCGCTAAAACTGAAATCAAAATCTGCTGACCCGATAAGAGGACGGGGAAAACGAAAACTTTTCGGATTTCCATCAATTGCAGCTTTTTCTATTTCAGGTCCTCCCGGATAGGAAAGCCCCAAAAGTCTTCCTATTTTGTCAAATGCTTCACCGGCTGCATCGTCCCGTGTACCACCAAGAAGTTTAAAATCCCCGTGTTTTTCCATAAGCAGCAGATCTGTATGTCCGCCTGAGACAACAAGTGCTATAGCGGGAAATTGGATTTCTGTTCTTGGTTCTTGGTTCTTGGTTCTTGGTTCCGAGTTTTTGTCAATGAAATTGGCGTAGATATGACCGATCATATGATTGATTGGAATTATGGGTTTATCCAGAACGTAGGCAAGTGTCTTGGCTGTTTCGACACCTACTAATAGAGAGCCGATTAAACCCGGACCATATGTTAAGGCGATTGCATTTATGTTTTCTACTTGAATTTTTGCATCTGATAATGCTTTTTCGACAACCGGAATTATGAATTTTATCTGTTCACGAGCAGCATTTTCAGGTATTATCCCGCCCGTTTTACCATGCATAGGGAGAGAAGAAGAGATTATATTGGAAAGTAGTTTAACTCTGTCTCCAGAGCTTTCTATGACTGCAGCGGAAGTTTCATCACAGCTTGTTTCAATACCTAAAATTATCATGAGGCAATTATAGCTGATGATGCGCTCATTCTCAAAATTTCTTGAGTCACCTCAGGTAGGGAGGAAATGTTTCTGGGATTACTTGAGAAGTGGTCCATATTGTGTAAAACAATTAATTTTGCTCCAAGTTTTTCTTTAAAAATATCACCAAATTTTGCAGGAACCCGCATGTCATTGTCGGAATGTATAGCGACAAAATTTTTGCTTTTTGTTTTTATTTTTTCAAAATCAAGCGGATTTTCAAAAAAACTATTTAGTTCTTCATAATCTTTCCCGAGATTTTCCGAAAATCCGGCAACTAAAATAACACCTCCAACTTTTTCATTTTCTTTCAGTTGTTCCAGAAATCTTAGTATTGTTATACATCCGGCGCTATGCCCGATCAGAAATAATTCTTCATTTAGATTTGCTGCAACTTCCTGTAGTTTGGTCAGCCAATGCGAGAGCTTGGGATGATCTGTGTCAGGCATTTGAGGAACTGTTACTTCTAATCCTAAATCATGGAGATCTTTTTTGACTTTAGGATACCAGCATTTTTCAGGGAAACCCTCCCAACCGTGGATTATTATTACTCTTCTCACTTATTTTTGTTTTATTTCTACACTATCACCTGGTTTAATATCATATTTTTTGGAAAGTCCTGCATTGATTTCAAGTACAGTATTAATAGCACCAGCAGGTTTAATAATTGGAGGATTGGATTTATTGTCTGATGGTGCTACCGCATTTTCTTTAATCGAGACAATCTTTGTATCTTTTATAAAAATTATATCAAGCGGAAATTTCATATCTTTCATCCAGAAATTATAATAATCAGGTGTATTAAATGTAAAAAGCATTCCCTCACTGTCTGAAATTGAATCAATCCCCGAAAGTCCCATTTGCTGATCTTTTGGTATTTTGGCTACTTCTACATTGAATGTATGATCCTTGATCTTAACCGTGGAAGAGATATTTTTTAGATTTGATTTTTGTGCTGTCTTTGAACTGAATTGAAAGAAAACAATCCCCGCAAATATTACAAGAATTATTCCGAAAATAATAATAAGTTTATTTAAGCTCATAAATTAGTTATAAAGTTAAAAGTTTATAAAGTTCTTAAAGTAAAATCACAATTCAGTTAATATTTCCAATAATTTGGTTGTTGATTTATTCACGATTTGATTTGTGACCTCAATAACCTTTGCACCTATTAGCCCAGCTTGGCGTTCTTTATGTGATTTTGCTGAATCGCCTTTTGTAGTTGCGATTATACCAGGTTTTAGCGAAATTACCAGCTCGTCATACTCTTTGTGGCTCCTGAATAGAGGCAGAGGAATGACGTAATCAACCATTGAAAGACTTGCCAGAATTGTTGCGCGGTCTGCCTGAGTATTTATCGGGCGTTTCTCGTCTTTAATTTTTTTGATATTTTCATCTGATTCCAAAAAAACAAAAAGAATATCACCTTGCTTTTTAGCTTTTGTTAGATAATCAATATGCCCGATATGTAGAATGTCAAAACATCCACCGGCAAGGACAATTTTCTTGCCTTCATTTTGTAATTTTTTGCTAAGCTTTACAGCGTTTTTTATACTCAATATCTTATTCATTGCTTTTTAAGATAGGTTGATTATACTATATTTGCATAGATTGGATTATCATGGAAAGTAAAAATACAAATCTGATTAAAGCAACCAATAAAATAAACTGGATTCTTATAACCCACAAGCAATATCCGCTGTTTTCGCGCTACTGGATAAGTGAAGCTTTCCGTGTTGATATGAAAAAAGCCCTTGGATTGGGATTTAATAACTACAAGTCACTATATAGCGGTGTATATGCTGATAAGAGTGAATTGGGTAAGTTGAGTGCTTTGCTAATATCTAGACTAGAAAAAGATACAGGTGAAATCTGGATGCTATGCAGGCAATGGCAGAGAGAATGTAATGAGGTTGTTGAGTTTAGCAGGATGGGAATTGCCAATCCTAATAAGATTTCTGATAAGGAACTTCTTAAATACCTCGATAGTTTAGTTGAAAAATTACGAAAATCAGCAGCATATATCTTTCTACATCATGTCGCAGATCCATATTTTGAAAATCGAATTATTGATATGTTAAATAAACGTAATATTTCAAAATCCTTGCAAAAATCCTACTTTCAGGTTTTAACAACCCCAACTAAAAAAACAGCTATTTCCCAGTCACAAATTGAATTACTTAGCTTGAGCAAGAAAGTTAAAAAGTATGGGATTAAATCATGCCAAAATTTTATTGAGCAATATGCAGCTGGATATGCCTGGTTGGGCTATGATACCGCAATTGGGAGCAATCTAACTGTACAAAGTATCAAAGAAAAGCTTAAGAATTACAATTCTAAGAAACATGACAAGAGACAGCTTAAGCGCAAAGTAGTTGAAAGTCATTTGAGTCTTGCTCCTAGAGAGATTGATTTGATTAATTTGATTAGCGAGATTTCCTATCTTGGGACATATCGGACAGAAAGCCATGCTAAGGTGGGAGTTTATCTTCGGCCAGTTTTAAATGAATTAGCAAATAGGTTAGATTCAACTTATGAGGAGCTTGTTCAATTTACTTTGCCGGAAATAAAAAAATTTATGCAATTGGGAAAATTGGATAATCAGCTCGCCAAAAGTAGAAATCAAAAATTTGGCTTAATCACATTTCAAGGAAAACAATATGTAGTAAGCGGAAATGAGGTGGATAAATTTGAGCCTCAAAAATCAAGTCACAAAGACAGCGTAAAAATACTTAAAGGTATGATTGTAAATATGGGTGAGGCGATCGGTAACGCCAAGATAGTTTTAAATAAAGGCGATTTTGCAAAAGTTAAAAATGGGGATATTTTAATCGCTAAGATGACTAATACTGATTATATTCCGGTACTGCAAAAATGTGCTGCTATAGTTACAGATATAGGTGGTATTACATCGCACGCTGCTATTATATCGCGTGAGATGAGAAAGCCTTGCATCACCGGTACCAAAATCGCCACACAGGTTTTCCGTGATGGGGACATGATTGAGGTCGATGCAATAAACGGGGTTGTAAGAAAACTTTGAACTATTAATAAAGGGTAGTTACTGGTCTGCTTTGGATAATGTAAAACTTATCATTTTCATACGCCCATTCTATATCGCAGGGAAAACCGTAATGACTTTCAATTTTTGTTCCTAATTCTGCTAGTTTCGTAAGTTGATTACTATTTAATATAATTTTATTTTTCATATCTACAGCTACTGGAACTTTTTCATTTTTTCCATTTTTAAAAACAAGCATTTCGTCTTGACTGCCATTTGTGGCCTTTAGAATCTTAGATGTTTGTTTGCTGAATATGTAATTATCAGGTGTGATTTCTCCTTGTACCAGCAATTCTCCCAGTCCATACGCAGCCTCAATCATTATTTCATTTCGATTATTTGTTACCGGATTGCTAGTAAACATAACACCGGATATTTCGCTATTTACCATTCTTTGTACAACAACAGCAACAATCAGTTGGGTAGGTGGTATATTATTTTGTTTGGAATAATTTTCAGCCCTGTCGGAATTTATAGAATTCCAACATTTCTTAACAGAGTCTATTAAATTTTCTTTTGTAATATTCAAATAACTTTCAAGTTGACCTGCCCAAGACGCATTTGAAGAATCCTCGGCAACTGCAGATGAACGAACAGCAACAAGATTCGTATTTAAACTATCAAAAGCAAAAGAAAGTTCACTATTAAAATTGTTAGAAAAAGATTTGTTATGGAATTTACGAAAAGCATTTGTGGTTATTACAAATCCCGGCGGGACTGGTATTCCGGCTTGTGTCATTTCTCCAAGCGACGCCCCTTTACCCCCAGAATTAGAAATGTCTTTCATTGAAATATCTTCAATTTTTTTTATATACATCTGCTTCTACATCGTTCCTCTTAAGTAAACTGCTCTCCAGGGGCGGTAGTTGGAGGTAAATTTATCATCATCCAGGACTTTTCCGTCTTTTGTAACAGTTCTTGTGAAATAAACATTCATGCCTCCTGCTGAAAAGTCAATTTGCTTTATCTGTCCTTTTGGAAGAGTCGGGTCATCCTGATATTCATCGGGTGGGGCGGGTGATTGGCTCAGGATTACCGGTTTGTTAACTGTAACAATGCGATTATCTTTTGTTCCAAAAAGCTGAAAAGTAAGGCGCAGTGCTTCCAAATCAATGACTGTTTGAACTAAAATATAATGATCTGTATCGTTTTTAAATTTCAAATCAACAGATGGGATATAGACCGCTGCATCAATTCCGGGAGGAGAATCTTCTTCATAGTAGCCCACTCTATATGCATGCTGATTTCGCTCAACTATCGGCAGTCCTGCATTTAGAGCTGCACGAAAAAGAGTGGTTGAAACCTGGCAAACCCCTCCACCGTCACCAAGAACTGTTTTTCCGTTCTCAATAACATACGCTTGCTTGTATCCTGTCAATGATGTGACATCGCCAACTGTTTTGGCAAAAGAGAATGTTTCTCCCGGTTTGATTAGAGCGCCATTTATTCTCGACGCTGCAAGATTGACATTGTAAATTCTGTTTTCTATAGAATGTGCAAAAAGAGATGTTCCCTCGGCAATCAACTCTTTTATGCCCAGACTGTTAACTTTTTCTGTCGTGATTTTGGGCTGAATATCGATAACGGGAACATTTATTGCAAACATTTTTGCTTTGCCTGAGTGTGTTATTGATTGTAAATCAGATAGGATTTGTTTTTTTAAATTGAGCCCGTCAACTGCTTTCCCATTACTCGATGGTTTAAATGCGATAACTCTTTTCCCGTCAAAATTAAATAACGCATCAACCGGATCGATATTGATATCTTTTGAAAAAGGAATAATAACTTTATCAATCTCAGATTCTCTATAGTGAATTGCAGGCGTTAAGTTGATTCCTCCTATGTATGCTTGGAGAATAATACTCATATCAGAGATAATGTTGCCCGATCTTCCAATGCTGTAAGTTTGCGTTGCGATCAGATTTTCATCAAATCCGTAGCCAATTTGTTTTGCGGAAGTGGTTGCTGTTCGTGAAGATGATGCTAGTGTGATCAGAGTTTTATCGAATACTTTATTTTTTTTCGCAAAGTAAGATCTCACTTCCTCTTTTGTCTTACCGCCGAAATCAATATTATTAACTGTTACACCATCGTAAACGCGGTCATTATGACTCGTTTTATATCCTGTGTATAAAAAACTGATGAGAAACACAAATCCGAGAATCACGCCCAAAAAAAACCAAAAGGAGATCTTCGCGAAGCGTTTAAAAGTGTATTTTTTTTCAAGCCCAATCGGTGGAGTTTTTTCGATTACTTTCTTGGGCTTGATAGGAGCTGTTTTCATATTTGGCGTATTGGTATAAACATATTATACTATAAATATAGCTTATGGATGAAAATGTAGTATTTAACTCAACAACTGCAGAAAGTTCAGGTAATCAAGTTTCAGGTAATGTAGAGCAGCCCGTAAATCGGGGTCCTCAGATAATTGATTTAAATCAGGCCGGTACAGGACAGGCAGCAGAAACCATGAATGATCAAATTGCGTCTGAGGAATCAGAGGTACAGCCTGAACAGGTTCCACCGAGTGAACCGCCGCCACCGATACATTCAAGTTTTTTCGGCGGTAGAATTTTTAAAATTATAATTGGTTTAGTAGTTTTGATTATAGTTATATTCCTTGTCGTTCTTTTAATACCAAAGGGTAAGGATAATAAAAAGGCAAAGCTTGTGTGGTGGGGGTTGTGGGAGGATCAGGCTGTAATGCAGCCTCTGATTGCGGACTTCCAAAAACAGCACCCCAATATTACAGTTGAATATGTTAAGCAGGACCCGAAGCAGTATAGAGAAAAGCTTTTAACGCGCATAAAAAATGGCACAGGACCTGATATATTCCGATTTCACAATACTTGGGTACCGATGATTTCAGACGTATTGCTTCCGTTGTCATCTGATGTGATTACACCTGAGGCGTTTAAAAAAGATTATTATCCGGTGATGCAAAAAGACTTAATCCAAAACGGAGCAATTTACGGAGTCCCGATGGGAGTTGATACTTTAGGGCTTTTTGTGAATACAGAAATTTTTAAAGCAGGAGGCAAACAACCGCCCCAAACATGGGAAGATTTCGTTTCTGAAGCAAGCGATCTTACGGTAAAGGATGAGAATGGAAAAATAAAAACAGCCGGTGCAGCTCTTGGTACATATGGTAATATTACACATGCGCCCGATATTTTGGCTATGCTTTTTCTTCAGCAGGGAGTAGATCTGAAAAAATTCCCGGAACAAGTAGATAAAGAAACGGAAGCATTGAATTTCTATACGCAGTTTGGCAAAGGTGATAAAAATGTATGGGACAGCACGCTTGATGAGTCTATACTTTCTTTTGCGCGGGGGAACCTCGCAATGTATATCGGATTCTCATGGGATATTTTCAGAATACAAGCGCTAAATAAAGATCTTGCTTTCAGTACGCATCCTGTTCCTCAGCTTGTGGGTCAGAGATCAAATTTGGCGAGTTATTGGGTAGAAGGTATTTCTTCAAAAAGTCAAAATCAAAACGCTGCACTTTTATTTATGCAATATTTAGCAAAAAAAGAAACAGCGCAGAAGTTTTACAGTTCAGTAAGTAAAACCCGCGCATTTGGAGAGCCCTATGCAAGAGTTGATCTGGCAAATTCCCTCAAAGACAATCCGATATTGTTCCCATTTGTATCTGAGTTGGAGACAGCCAATTCGTCTGTATTTGCCAGCGATACAAATGATAGTGAAGGAGGAATAAATTTCATGAGCAATACTTATCTGGGTGACTCAATCAATGCGATAGTAAATGATAACAGTTCTCCCCAAACTGTCATCGAGACACTGGATAAGGGAATAGATCAGGTTTACCAAAAATATGGGATACAGTGATTATGAAAAGGTTATTATAAAGCCTCTTGTCTACAGCGATATTTTTGATTTTCCCCTTACAAAATCGGAATTGTGGAAGTTTTTAATAAGCAGTAAAGCTATTAAAAAAACGGATTTTGAAAACGCATTAAATACTTCGATCAACAAACATATTTCTTATATCGATGGTTATTTTTGTTTGAAAGGGCGGGAGAAGATAATAGCTGAGAGAAAAAATAACTTAAAAGAAGTCTCAAAAAAACTTTTAATTGTCGGAAAAACTGCAGAATATTTGGCAGCTATCCCATCAGTGCTGTTGATAGGTATAAGTGGAGGGTTGGCAATAGGGGACGTAAATCAGGAAGATGATATTGATTTTTTTGTAATTACAAAAAAGGGAAAATTGTTTGAAACACGGCTGTGGATTCTTATAATTCTTCAAGCATTAGGCCTGCGCCGAAAGAGACTTGATAAAAATACTGCAGATAAGATCTGTGTCAATTTATTGGTTGATGAAACAAAAATTAAATGGTCAGAAAAGTCGCGAGATATTTATACTGCTCATGAGATTTTACAAATGAAGCCTCTATTTGAGAGGAATAATACATACGCGAAGTTTATAAAAGAAAATGATTGGATTAAAAGTTTTTTCCCAAATATCCAAGTTTTGAATGAAGAAAAGAGTTGGAAAGTAGAATCAAAGATTAACTCAATTCTCTCAATTTTGATGCGTTTTCTTAGTAATTTACCGCTTGAGAATTTTATCAGATTATTACAAACTTCTTACATGCACAGACATATGGACGGTGAAATTATTGAAAAACACGCTTTATTCTTTCACCCAAAAGATTATAGGGCTCAAACCATAAGAAGATTGAACCTAAAACTGCAAGATCTAGGTTTATTGACAAAGTTCTGAATATTAATTATACTTTCTCAGAATTCTTTCGAATTTCAATTATTCCCTCAACATAATTTTGAGGGATTTATTTTTATTAATGATTTAGTATGAACAACAAAAAAGTATATCTGACACAAAAAGGGCTTGAAGAGCACAAAAATGAATATGATGAGCTTGTAAAGACACGACGTTCAGAAGTGGTCGAAAGACTTTCTGCAGCCCGTGACATGGGAGACTTATCAGAGAATGCAGAATACACTGCAGCACGCGAGGAGCTGGCGTTTATAGACGGCAGAATTGAAGAGCTGGAGATGCTCTTAAAAGAAGTTGTAATTATCGAAGATGCAGGTCATCACAAGGGTAAAGCAGTTGATCTGGGATCCAAAGTCACAGTCAAGGTAAAGGGGAAAGAGGAAGTTTTCACTTTGGTAGGAGAATGGGAAGCAGATCCGACTGAGAAAAAGATTTCACACGAGTCACCTCTTGGTAAAGCATTGTTAGGGAAAGTTGTTGGAGATGAGATCGAAGTCGAAGCACCGGTTGGAAAAATGATCTACACCATCACACACGTTAACTAAGCCTCAGTGCATTTTAGAAATATCCAGTCTGATATAATTTCCCCATGAAGAAAGATAAATTTACAGTCCTTAATAATAAAGGGCAGAAATTGGCTGTTTGTATATTCAAAAACAAAACGGACAGAGTTATACTTGGTGTTCCGGGGATAATTCCATTTGATGAAATAATAGGCATAGAGAAGGCTTTTAAGAAATATCATTCACTTGGGAATTCAGTATGTTACTTTGACACAACCGGAACCGGTAGTAGCGAAGGGGCAAAGGGCATAAACATTGAGCAAGTAGTTGAAGATATAGGAAGCGTATTGAATGTTTTAGCAAAGAAATACAAAAAGATAATTTTATACGGCCCTAGTCTTGGGGCAATACCGGCAATTATTGGGGCAGTTAAATATAAAAATAATAATTTAGTAAAACTTATACATATAAATGGATTTTTTTATCCCGATAAACATTTAACTTCTCTACAAAGATTGCGAATAGGTTACAATTTTCTTTTAAATCCAAAGTTAGTCCAACAAAAGCGATACGTCAAAGAAAATTTTCATCCGGAAATGGTCAAAATTCCAACTCTAATTGTGTATGGGGAGAAAGACAGAATAGTAAATCCTGAACAATCAAAAAATATGTATCGAACTCTGAAGACAAAAAAAGAGATTCTTATGATCCTAGACGGTGACCACGAACTTTTGAAGGAGGAATATATTTCTCATGCAAAAAGACTATTTGAATGGCTTTCATAGGTCCTTGCATTTGGTCGCATTGACAAAAGCTGCAAAAAATAGGTATAATTTAGGTACAGTTATGAATTCTACACAGATACAATTAAAACTAAGTTTATCAGAGCAACTGAATGATCTGCTTAAGTCAAAAGCAGCACGACTTGGTGTTCCTGTGACTCAATTTGTCAAATATCTCATCATGCAGGAAGTGAAAGATGAAGAATATCCTGTTTTTCAGATGTCCGCACGGACTGAAAAAAGAGTAAAAAAGGCAATGGATGATTATAAAAAAGGTAAAGCTATTGAAGTTACAGATATCCACAAATTTTTTCAAGAACTCTAGTTCATGAATATTAAATTTTCTCCCGATACTGCGAAAGATTTAAAAATTATAAAACGAAAAGATAAAAAATTAGCCTCAAAAATAGAAAAACAGTTACTTTTATTTCAATCAAATCCAAAACATCCATCACTTAGGATTCACAAACTGTCAGGTAGTCAAAAAGATACATGGAGTATATCAATTACGATGAGTATTAGAATGGTTTATAAAATGCCTGATGATAATACTGCATATTTTATCGATATCGGTACCCACGATCAGGTTTATAAAAAATAGGTTTATCTACTTGCATTTTGCGGGCATGGTGCTAAAATTTGCCTCTTTTCTTTTCATGTATAATAATTTTATGAAAATTGAAATAAAAATATTACAGACAATTCCTGATTCTCTTGTAAGTCAGGTTGATCAGCTCTTAAAAGATAATGAAAGCAACAATAGAATACAAGACGAAACCACACTAAGTGGATATTCAAAAGAAAGATTTGATAATAAAAATGATAGATGGAAGTATATAGTGGCTATAAATGGTGAAGAGGTAATAGGAATAATAATTATTTTTAAAAGAGAGATTGAAAATAATAATAAAAAGATATCACTGGGAGGTTTGGGAGGAGTTGGAACAAAGAAAGAATATAGAGGTATGGGTATAGCATCGGGAATGCTCAGAGAGGCAAGCAACATCCTTAATAAATCGGGATGTGATATTGCCTATTTGGATACTGATATAAATGATTTGGTGTTGCTCAAGATTTATGGGAAACTTGGTTTCGTAAAACTTAACAAAACACACACTTATTTGGGGAAATCAGGTAAGAAATATTCAGCAAATGATGGGATGATTGCACCTATTGGCTCTAAAGAAGTTTTTGATGAAATTTTGAGTGATAAAAATCCTTTTAATCTCTGTGGTAGTAATTGGTAGCATGTATACATGCTTGCATTTTGCTGGCATGGTGCTACAATTTGCATGAAGCGCTGGAAGGAAGTAAATTAAATATTTTTTTCAGATTTTACTCCTTCCTTTTCGCGGATGATTTTATTCATAGTTACAATTACCAGAGAATTCCGCATAAATAGCACAGTTATATGTTTTAAGACTTTATCAAGAATCTTATTTACATGTTCAGGGGTTGTGTCACCGGTTGAAAGCAATATCACTCCTGGATGATTGAGCAGAGGAAAATGTTTGAATTGTTTAAAATCCCGGTCAAAAGATAATAGAATTCTATTCAATTCTTTGCTTTTCTTCAAATGAATTTTGTCGGGTTTTTGGATGAAGTTGATATCATAAGCATGAATTGCTGAGACTCCTTTTTGTTTTAGATTAATTATGCTTGTTACCGGGATACATTCGTCAGCGTAGATATGAAGTCTGGATTTCTTAGAAGGCATAGCGGGAGGCAATTTCCTCTTTTTCAAATTCTTCTAGTTTTTTTACAACGTCTTCTTTTTTTATCCACGGATATGATGATAAAAAGTCCGACATGCCATAACCTTTTTTTATGTAGTCAAAAAGGAAAGTAATTGGCACTTTGCTGCCTTTGATATAGACTTTTTTTGGACCCGATGCTTTTTTCATAGCTCTTAATTGCATTATAGCCAAACTTATTGACCAATGTAAAGTAAGCATTTATAATACAAACATCAAATTATGAATCGGGATATTGAGAAAATACAGAAATATATCCGTGCCACCAATTATTTGACAGTAAGTCAGATTTATCTGCAGGATAATTATCTGCTTGAAAGACCTCTGAGATCAGAGGATATCAAGCCAAGACTTGCCGGTCACTGGGGGACTTGTCCTGGTGTAAATTTCGTATATGCTCACCTCAATCATCTGGTAAAAAAACACAATCAGTCCTCTATTTTTGTCCTCGGTCCGGGCCACGGCATGGGAGGGCTTGCTGCAAATTTATTTATAGAGGGAACTTTTGAGAAGTATTATCCTAAGGCCACTCGAACTGCTGAAGGTATAGGATATATCTCAAAACAATACACTTGGCCTTATGGATTTTCAAGTCATGCCAGTCCTGAAATGCCGGGTTTGATTCTTGAAGGTGGAGAGCTCGGCTATTCACTAGCCAGCGCATATGGAGCTGTTTTGGATAATCCTGATTTACTTGCAGTTTGTTTGATTGGAGACGGGGAGGCCGAGACAGGGGCAATTGCAGCAGCATGGCACATCAATAAGCTTATTGATCCGGCTACAAATGGCGCAGTACTTCCGATCCTGCATGTCAATGGTTACAAAATTTCAGGACCGACTATTTTTGGCCGGATGAGTGACAAAGAGATGGAAGAATTGTTTAGCGGATATGGATATGAGCCGTTTTTTGTCGAAGGCGACGCGCTGGATGAAAAAATGTATAAAACACTTGAGACATGTTATCAGCGAATCAAAAAAATTCAGGATGAAGCGCGGGGAAGTAAGCCTCCATTTAAGCCCCGTTTCCCGATGATTGTGATGCGTACTCCCAAGGGAATGACAACAGTTAAGGAGTTGAGGGGACAAAAAATTGAAGGAACAATTCTTTCACATCATGTTGTTATGCCGACTGTCAAAGGAGACGAGGAAGAACTCAAAGCGCTTGAGGTCTGGATGAGGTCATATAAATTTGAAGAGTTATTTGATAAGAAGAAGGGTTTCACTCAGGATATTCTGGATTTGGTTCCGTCGGAAGATTTGCTGGTAGGCAACAATCATCATTTGTTCGGCAAAACATATAAACCGCTTATCCTGCCAAAAAGTAAAAGCCTTGAAAAAAAAGTTGAAAAGCCCGGTGAAATCCAATCGAATGCGATGCGCATGGCAGGATATTTCCTCAAAGATGTATTTGAGTTAAATAAAAAGACAAACAATATCCGCTTGATGTCACCGGATGAGACATATTCCAATAGACTTGATAATGTTTTTGAAGTGACAGGAAGGGCTTGGGTTTGGCCGCATGACAAAGGAGACAAGGATATTAGCAGGGACGGGCGCGTGATGGAAATGCTTTCTGAGCACAATATGCAGGGAATTGCACAGGGGTATGTCCTAACGGGCAGACACATTGCTTTTACAACGTATGAAGCTTTCGCGCAGATTTTCGCGAGTATGGCTCACATGTATCAGAAGTTTCTCAAATACGTCCGCAAAATGCCGTGGAGACAGGATATTCCCTCGATGAATTATCTGATTACATCAACAGTCTGGCGTCAGGAGAGGGATGGTTATTCGCACCAGAATCCGGGATTTATCTCAGGCATGCTTGAGAAGCACAATGATTTTATCAAAGCTTATTTTCCGGTTGATGACAATTCTATGCTTGCAGTTCTTGAGGAAACGTTTGCTTCCAAAAATCAAATGAATATAATTACAGCCGGGAAGACACCCGAACCGAGATGGTTAACTTATCCTCAGGCAAAAGAAGCGCTTGAAAAGGGTATCAGCACCTGGCAATTTGCAACGGACGAGAATCCGCATATTGTTCTTGCCGGAGTAGGTGACTATATGACCAAAGAATCCCTCGCCGCAATTGAGCTGATCAAAAAAGATGCTTCAGAAATACGTATCCGGTTTGTTAATATCATGCGTTTGCAGGCAGCCTGTTCATGCGAAGATGAATTTCATCCCCAGATTCCTGATGCAGAAAAGTACTTTACTTTGGACAAACCTGTAATTGTTAATTTTCACGGATATCCTGAGGCAATGCAAAGCATTTTGTTTAAGGTCAAAAATCCAGCTCGTTTTTCAGTTCACGGATATAACGAGTGGGGAGGTACAACTACGCCTTTTGATCTTTTGGTACGCAATCAAACAGACCGCTACCACTTGGCAATTGATATTGCCGAGAAAATGTTGAAAGAGGGTATTATTGATTTAGCCAAAAAAGATAAACTAATTGCAAAATACAAAAAAGCGATTTCTGATCACCATGCATATATAACAAAATTTGGTATGGATCCGGTTGAAATCGAAAATTGGGAATGGAAGGGAGTTTCGCCTATTAGTCTTGGGGTAGATGATGTTGCTGATCTTGACGTACTTGAAAATGTCCGCACAATTGCCTTTGTCGGTTTGTCTGATGACCCGACGCGGCATAGCAATCAAGTTGCGAAATACTTTCAGGATAAAGGTTACCGGATTATTCCTGTAAATCCAAATCTCAAAGATATTTTGGGCGAAAAATCATATCCTGACCTTCTTTCAATTCCAAAAGATATTCAAATAGATATTGTAGATATTTTCAGAAAGCCCTCAGCAGTAATTCCTCATATGCAGGAAGTTGTTGAGCATGGCCGGATCAAAACAGTTTGGTTGGCAGAGGGCGCAAACAGCCCATTGGCTGAGGATTTTGCTGAAGATTACGGCTTATCAATGGTTACAAATTTTTGTATAATGGATGCATACAAAGATCTGGAGAAGCAACATTCCAAAACCTCTTAGATTTCATGGGCCAGCGCCAATTTTCATCGCTTATTTATACGGGTGAGAATCTGCTGAGTCTTCTCTTATTATAGTCAGCGATTTTTTCAAAACCGTTTCCTTCTGATTTTTCAGAAGCTCAAGTAAGTGATCCAGGATATGCTTCGGGTTTTGGATTTTTAATCTGATGACTATAGTTGGAGTTTGAAATTTTGGGAACTGAGTAAGGGCAATAAAATCTTTATCCCGTGTAAGTATGATCCTCTTTGCCAGTTTTCCTATGTGAATTATTTCTGTGTCCGGGAGAGACAGACTTTGTTTTTTGAGATCCAATACATCGTGGTTAGTGTTTAAAGCATTGATGACAGATTGTGGGATATTAATATCAGCCAGAAATTTCATGAGTTCTACTTTGAGATTTATCAAAAATATAACTTTCTTCTTTTCCAACCAGTTTGGCTGCATAATCAACAGCAGCTTGGATGTGTTCTCTTTTCAAAAAAGAGTATTCTTTGAGAATGTCTTTTATCTCCATGCCGGAAGATAGTAATTCAAGAATACTCTCAACTGACATTCTAGTGCCAGTTATTATTGGTTTTCCGCCCAATATGGCTGGATTTTGTGTTATCAGATTTTTATTAGACATAACAAAGCCATAATATCATAACTATTATTCTCTTGCAAACCTCCAGATTGGATGATAGAATTCTATTAATATTTATGAGTGATAAAACAAAAATTATTAAAAAAGATATAAGTAAATTTATAAAAGTCCCCAATGTTGCTGATTATGAAGCAGTTTATAAGAATTTTACCTGGGATAAAGCCGAGAAGGAAGAAATTGAATTTTTTTCAGATGGGACTCTCAATATAGCTTACAACTGCATTGATCGCCACGCAAAAGGCGCACGAAAAGATAAAGCAGCACTTCTATTTGAAGGAGCAAAGGGGGAAAAGGAAAAATACACGTTTTCTGATTTAAAAACACTCACTGATAAATTTGCCAATGTACTAGTTGGACAGGACGTTTCGAAAGGCGATCGGGTTTTCATTTTCCTCCCTTCAATTCCAGAGCGCTACATTGTATTTTTGGGAATTCTCAAAATGGGTGCTGTTGCCGGTACGATGTTCTCAGCATTTCAGGAAATGGCGCTTTTGGACCGATTGATAGATAGTGGAGCAAAGGTTTTAATTACCAATCCTGATTTATATCCGAGAATTGAGAAAATCTGGAAAGACCTGCCGGATTTGGAAAAAGTAATTATTGTCGAGCGCGGATCAAACGAGTTTAAGTTTACTGAAAAAATAATTAGCTACAAAGAACAGATGGAAAAGGCCTCAGAGGATTTTGAAATAGCGCATATGGAAAAAGATGATTATTCCTACATGCTTTACACCTCAGGAACAACAGGCAAGCCAAAGGGCGTAATGCATGCACATTTCGATATCCTGCAGGCAATAGTAACGACAAAATATGTGCTTGATGTTCAGGAAGATGATATCTACTGGTGCACAGCAGATATCGGTTGGGTGACGGGTGTTGTTTATGCTACCTTGGGTCCTTGGGGACTTGGTGCAACGCAAGTTATGTTTGAGGGGAGATTTAGTCCTGAGTCATGGTATAAGGTAATGCAGGATTCTAAAGTGACTCTTTGGTATACGGCGCCAACTGCGATCAGGATGTTGATGGGATCTCCTGTATCACCAAATAACTATGATCTAGCATCATTGAGACAAATTTACAGCGTTGGAGAACCGCTCAATCCTGAGGCAATTTGGTGGGGGCTGAAGGCTCTTGGATTGCCGTTTCATGATACATGGTGGCAGACAGAACTTGGGGGAATTTCGATCACCAATTACCCGGTTATGGATATAAGACCGGGTTCTATGGGTAAACCGCTTCCTGGAATTAAAGCTGCGATTATAGATGATGAGGGAGTCGAATTGGAGGATCATAAAGAAGGAAATCTGGCACTACTTTCATCAACTGTCTCTTCTCTTATGAAAACAATCTGGAATAATGAAGAAAAGTTCAAGTCATATTTCATAGGAGACTGGTATATTTCGGGAGACAAAGCATTCAGGGATAAAGACGGGTATTATTGGTTTATTGGCAGAGCTGATGATGTGATTAAGACATCAGGTGAGCGGGTCGGACCATTTGAGGTAGAGAGCTCCTTGGTAGAGCATCCTTCAGTTATCGAAGCAGGAGTAATCGGCAAACCGGATGCAGTAAGAGGGGAGATAATAAAAGCATTTGTTGTCACCAAACCTGGCGTTGCCCAAACAGACGAATTGAAGGAAGAACTCAAGCAGCATGTCAAAAAACATCTGGCAGGTCATGCATATCCTCGGGAAATTGATTTTATCGACAAACTCCCAAAGACCAGATCCGGTAAAATCATGCGCAGGGTTCTGAAAGCCAAAGAACTTGGTCTCCCCGTCGGCGACACCTCAACACTTGAAGATTATTAA
>DATIJS010000119.1:0-6030 GCA_035478335.1 Saccharimonadales bacterium (SeqCode)
GCCAGCTTTTATATTGTTCACAAGTATTTTAAGAGCAAGAAATTCAGGAATTTTCATTTTATTTGCTTTGACAGCCAGCTTCTTGGCAAGTGCTATTACTTTTGCATCACTTGTGCCTTCGAGATACTCCCCGCGATCAATCTTTTTCATGTCTGCGACCAGATCAGACGGTCCGGGGAAAAGAAAGTCAGATGTTGGATAATTCATAATATTTTCTGCGTGTTCTTCCCGCTCAACCATGACACCAAGCTGATCCGGTTTTTCCATTGCTATAATTTGCTGAATTTCCACTTGTTCTGCAGGGCTTGTGATATACGGTAAAACAACGCGTATCTTTTTGCCTAGTTTTTTAAAAAGTCTTATTGTATCAATTTCCAGGTCAAGCAGTTCTCTGTAATATAGCAGACGTGCGCTACCTCTTATTTTGCGGTTGTCTTTTAAGAAGCTGAATTCATCAGGATGATAATCCATCATGCGATAATAAATTATGTTTGGCGAATTTTTTGCGATTGCCTTGATTACCTCATCTCGGCTTCTGTTTAGCGCCCGTAGAGCTAAGAATTCACCCCGAACCCAGATGCCACTTGCTTTTTTCAGAAGAATCTTGCCGGCGTCAGGGAGAATATCCGGGGCACTTGTTGCAAGGATAAAAAATTCATTGGGGATTTTGTCCGGTTTGGAAGCATAATTTTCAAGAGGCCTCAGTGTCTCCTTGAGCATTATATCCAGGTGAGATCCCGGAATTATTTTGCCTTTGGGCAAGTATTCATCTTTTGTACCGAGCTTTGAAATGAATGATAGATCATCAGGCATAACTTTTACATTATAACACTTAAGTATTTATTTTAGGAAATTACCTATTTAAGTGACAAAATATTAATGTTATGATAAATGTATGAACGTTCTTTTCGTTTCTGCCGAAGTTGCTCCTTTTGTATCTGTTGGAGGATTGTCCCAAGTTATGTATTTTTTGCCCAAGGCGCTTCGGGATTTGGGAAACGATGTTCGCGTCTTTACAGCAAAATACGGAACAATGGACAAGTCACTCCTTGAGAATAAAATGGAATTAGCAACTGAGTTTGCCCAATTAAATGTACCTGTTGATGAGAGTGAGACAAATGGAAAAAATCTCATTTGCAACGTGCTTGAATATAAAGATAAAGAAACCGATGCAACGACATATTTTTTGGAGAACAGGGAATATTATGAACTTCGTGCCAATGTCTACGGATACAAAGATGATCATATCAGGTTTGGGCTTTTATCCAAAGGTTGCCTTGAGTGGCTTTATCAGATACAGATGACAGGAAATTGGTGGCCGGACATAATTCATTGTCATGATTGGCATACTGCATATCTGATAGATTACATAAAGCGTACGCCTCGATATGCAGGAGTTTTTAAAGATGTACCCGTTGTTCTGACAATTCACAATCTCTCAATGCAGGGAAATTATGATTTTAAATATGGCGATAAAAAAGACTATGATGATGGGTCGATTTCGCTTGAGTCAATTTTATCATCAAAGTTTCAAGCACAAAACCCACTGAAGCGGGGCTTGCTTTTTGCTGATGCAGTCAACACTGTTAGTCCGACGCATGCCGTTGAAGTTCTTACTCCGCAGTATTCTGAAGGAATGGATGATGTTCTCCATAAAGTAAAAGTTAAGGTGACAGGAATATTAAACGGATTGGATACAGAAAAATTTGATCCGTTAACTGATAAAAATATCAAAAAAAAGTATGATGCGAAAAGTTTTGTTAATGCCAGAGTTGAGAACAAGAAGCAGCTGCAAAAATTATTTGATTTACCCGTTGATGCGACAAGACCTCTTTTGTCTTTTAGCGGTAGGCTGGTTGAGCAAAAGGGACTCGATCTTATTCTGGATGTTCTGCCGCATCTTTTTAGTGAAAGACCGGATGTTCAAATGGTTTTTCTCGGCGCAGGAAATGAGAGATATAGACTTGAGTTAACAGTTCTTCAAAAGCAGTTTCCAAACCAATTAGGACTTCATTTGCGTCCTGATTTCAGTTTGCCACGTAAAATTTTTGCCGGAGCAGACATGATGCTGGTTCCCAGTATTTTTGAACCAGGAGGAATTATTGCGCTTGAAGCGCTTAGATATGGTTGCGTTCCCTTGGTCAGAAGAACGGGCGGACTTAATGACATTGTTTCGGATTTTAATCCGAATGCCAAATCAGGAAACGGTTTTTCGTTCAAAAATATTGATTCGTGGGCGTTATACGGTGCGATAATTGAATCTCTTACAATTTTTGCCGTTCCGGCGCTTTGGAATAGCCTGGTTAAAAATTGCATGAAGTCTGATTTTTCATGGAATTTCGCTGCCAAAGAATATGATTCTTGGTACAAGAGAGTAGTTGAGGATAAAAATTCAAAACAATGATTGATTATTCATCTTGGTTTGACGAGTTCCGCAAAAGCGAGCATTTTGCTTTTTTACAGAAAAAACCTATTGCATATTTTTCAGTAGAATATGCATTGTCCGATGTATTGCCGACGTATGCCGGAGGACTGGGAGTTCTTGCCGGAGATTACGTAAGGGAGCTGGGGGACCAAAAAATACCGGCTGTCGCAATAGGAATTTATTATCAAAATAAATACGGTTCACTTGACGCCCCTCACAAACAATCCCCATCGGCAATATTAAATCCTGAGGAACAAGGACTCAAACCTGTTCTTGATGAGGACCAAAAACCTATCCTTGTAAAAGTGCCGATTGAGGATCATGATGTTTTCCTCAAAGCTTGGGTTTGGCAAAATAACTCAATACCTGTTTATCTACTTGATAGTGATGTTGAGGAAAATTCACATGTAGATCGTCAGATAGTTTATCAGTTGTATGATGCCGATAAAGAGACCCGGCTTAAGCAAGAGATGATATTGGGAATTGGCGGATTTCGTCTACTTGAGAAACTCAATATTCAACCCTCAATTTATCACATGAATGAGGGACATTCTGCGATGCTTTATTTGGAAATAATCAGGCATGAAATGCAAAAGCGAAAAATAGGATTTAACGATGCAATCTCTCTTTCAAATCATCATGTTGTTTTTACAAATCATACATTGGTTGCATCAGGAAATGAAATTTTTAGCAATGAACTTTTTAACTTTTTGTTAAGCCGTTATGCTTCCGAGTTGGAAGTCCCTATCTCAGACATTCTTGCTCTGGGAAGTATACAGGATTCAAATAGTTTTTCAATGTCACTGATGAGTCTTAAGTTGGCTGGAAAAATTAATGCAGTTAGTGAATTACATGCAAAAGAAGCAGTTAAGTCGTGGAGCGATTATAGTTTTGATTTTGTAACGAATGGCATCCACATTCCTTCGTGGGATAAAGTTGGGGAAAGTGACCTTATCTTCACGCATCGGGAAAATAAAAAATTATTACTTTCGCAAATTAAAAATCAAACAGGAATTGAATGGGGAATTGATGATCTTCTGATAGGTTGGGCAAGACGAATGGTTCGATATAAAAGACCGCTTAGTTTATTTGGAGACATTCAAAGATTAAAGTTACTTGCACAAGAGAAAACCCCTATACGAATTGTAATGGCAGGAATTGCACACCAGTCCGACGATGACGGGCGGGAAATGGTCGAACAAATAAAAGAAATTATGAAAAAGGATCTTCCGGATACAGCTGTTTTTTTAAGTGATTATAATATTACTCTTGCTCGTTTTTTGACAACAGGGTGCGATATATGGCTCAACACTCCAGTTGTTGGATCTGAAGCATGCGGTACGAGTGGCATGAAATCAGCATTAAATGGAACGCTGACAATGAGTACTAAAGATGGGTGGATTTATGAAGTTAATACGGCAGAGATCGGTTGGGATATAGATAGTGGAAGCATTGAAAAAAGCATATTAGACGTTTTGCAGCATGATATTTTGCCTAAGTATTATAAAGAGGACAAGAATCAATGGCAGCAGCTTATGAAAAACGGGCGCAATTTGGTTCTTAAAAAATTTAGCGCAACTAGAATGCTTAAAGAATATATCGAAAAATTATATTTGCCAACTATTACATCTTCATACTCTCATTACGCCTCATGATTCTATATTTTATAGTTTTGTAAATTGTATTTAGGGGTTGACAGCTTTGAGTTTTAAAAACTACAATTATGCTTGAGGGTGGTATTTAGTTTTTTGATATAGTATAATACACTGTATCCCCAGAGATATTAATTAAGGAGGTCATTCTTATGAATATTCCAACAGTCACACACAACGGTGTTTCTTTTATCAATTTAAACAAACCTACAGAAGAACAGGTAAAATTTCTGAATAAAAATTTCGGTTTTAGTATGCTTAATTTGGAAGATTATCTTTACAAAACTCAAATTCCCAAAATTGAGGTTTATAAAGATTATTCACTTCTAGTTATGGATATCCCTTATATTCAGCAATCTCCCAAAGCAAAAAAAGAAAAGGTTAGAATTTCTCTACCTATTTTTCCAAAAACTGCCCGCAAAAAAAGAATAAGTGCAGGAGAGGTAGATTTTTTTATAGGAAAAGATTATGTTGTTGTACTACATGATAATAGTACCCCGCAAATTGATGAGTTGTTTGATATGTGTAAAATTACATCAAGTCAAAGAGAGGATCACATGGGCCGGGGTCCTGTTTATCTCTTATATAAAATAATTGATTCCCTTGTTGATTCAACTCTTTCTTATATTGAAGATATTTCTACGACAATTGATGCAATCGACCGTCAGATTGAAGATAGTCGCACGGCTTCAGTTATTGAGGATATTTCCATGACAAGACGTAATATAGTTGTTTTTGAGACGATGATAAAGCCTGCTCTCCCTATTTTTGCTGATTTGGAAAAAGGAAAATACAAAGAGCTTAATGGCGAGATGATGCAGTATTGGTCCAATATTCTTGACCATTTACAAAAAATCTGGGAAAGACTCGAGGATAACAAAGAGTTGATTCATGGCATTGCCCTCAGTCATGAATCAATTCTCTCAAATAGGAGTAATGAGCTGGTTAAATTTTTTACGGTGCTTACTGCTATGTCTTTTCCATTTGTGATTGTTAACAATCTTTATTCCATGAATGTTAAGGGCCTCCCATATGCAAACTCACCATGGATAGTTTGGATCTTATTTTTGGTGATACTATGCGGAGCTTTAGTAGTGGTTGCTTACTTCAAATACCGCGAGTGGCTCTAAACTCTTACTTTTAAACTCTCTCCTTTAAAGACTAGATTTTTTGGTTTAACTACAACTTGACGTTCTCCTTTTTCAACAAAACCTGCTGCAATACTTTCGAAACCATTTTTCTTAATTATCTCCTGAGTTTTTTTAACATCATTTTCAGGCAAATAGATTGCATAGTCCATTCCCATGTTAAATTCATCATACATTTCATAATCTGTGAGCCCTGCCTCTTTTTGCATGAATAAAAATAACTCTTGAGGATCAAATATATTTTCAATTATATAAGAATAATCCTGTCTGGCACGCATTAATTTTCGAAATCCATGCCCTGTGATGTTGGAAATATAATGAATGTCAACATTAGAATCGAGCAGATCCTGGATTAGTTTTGTATAGATATTTGTTTTTTTCAGAATTGCTTCTCCGTACATTTGTCCATCTTTTAATTTCGTTGCATATCCGTCAGGAAGTTTATCAGCAATTGCCCGTGCAAGCGACAGTCCATTGGCATTGATTCCGGTACTCTTAAGAAGAATTATTCTGTCACCTGATTTAAGGTTTTTATCATTTATTATTCGTTTTTTATCTTTTATGATCCCGACACACGATCCGCCAAGAGCGACTGTATTTGGGGTAATTATTCCCTTTATCGTTGGTGTTTCTCCACCTCCCCAAGATGCGCCCGCAAGATCAGATGCTGATTTCCAGCCGGCAATTAGATCATTCATTCTTTCCGTGTCTTGCAGCCAGTCATTATTTTCAATCGCCCAATAAGCGTGGAGCACCAGAGGTTGTGCGCCGACTGTTGTCAGATCATTGATTATGGTTGCGACAG
>DATIJS010000120.1:0-4456 GCA_035478335.1 Saccharimonadales bacterium (SeqCode)
CTAGAATAGATTGATTTAACAATGTAACTCTTTCTAAATTTTTCTACTCTTGGGAGTGGAAAGAGACATCAAGCAATCGCTTCATTGACAAATAACTTTCTCGATGAAATACTGGATTTGATGCAAGACAATGATGTAAGCACCTCGCCTGTTAATAGCTTTCCTCACCAAGCTCCAACGCAAACATTAAACTTTTCTTATGAAAAGGCCAGTTTTCTTGAAAGACTTGCTGCATCAATTATTGACGGCCTTATTATCATTGCCGTTGTTCTAATTTTGTATATTACTCTTAAATCACAAGTGTCTGAATTAGAGACATTGGCTTCTGTGTTTTCTTTGATATTTAACTCTTTGTTTATTTGGAAAAAAGGCGCTACTCCTGGAAAAATGCTAATGAAGATAAAAGTCGTTAACACCCTTTATCAACCGGTTAGTCTTTGGCAAGTCATATTGAGAGAAAGTCTTGGAAAAGGACTTTCCGGATTGCTTTTCAATCTTGGTTACTTCTGGGTTTTAGTAGATAAGAAAAAACAAGCTTGGCATGACAAAATTGCAAATACTTTTGTCGTCAAACTGACTAATGAGGGTAATTTAATTCCTATTGGAGGCGAAGATATGGTAACAGCAAAAAGCAAGACAACTTTTGCTCTTCTTTATTTAACCTTTGGATTACCTTTTGCTGCTATTGCGCTTTTTCTTATTTTTTATATCTTTTTATTCAGGCCCTTTCAAGTGAGCGGGGATTCAATGCTCCCGACTTATAAAAACAAAGAATATATTCTGGCAGGTGTTGCTAGTGCAGCATTCCAGAGCCCGAAACAAGGAGACACGGTTGTTTTTCATTCGCCTTCAGACCCGGAGAAGGACCTTATAAAAAGAGTAATCGCCGTACCGGGTGATAAGATTTATTTAAAAGATGACTTTGTTTATGTAAACAACAACAGAATCGATGAGAGTTCCTATCTAAGCCCTGGAACAAAAACGACTGAGGGAAGTTTTATGAAGGAAGGAATTCTGATAGATGTGCCTATTGATAATTACATAGTCATGGGAGACAATCGTCCTTTCAGCTCTGACTCAAGAGAATGGGGATATTTAGCAAAAGATAAAGTTATAGGCAAGATTGAGTTCTGCTATTGGAATTGCCCTACAAAATAATTAAGCCTTATCTATCTTTGCCCAGCACATCCCTAATATAAATCCAAATAATAATTGCCCTTGCTGAAGCGTTAACCAATAGTGATCAAACAAACCGAGAATAAGAATTGCCGAAAAGGCAACCAGCAGCACTCCTTCACTTGTCATTGCGAGGGAAGCGAAGCAATCCCATATCTTTAGAGATTGCCGCGGCCTTTTCATGGCCTCGCAATGACGTGTAAAAAGTTGTCTAAAAGTTTTCCAAAGAAACCACAGAAAAAACGTTAAGCCAACAATTCCCGTCTCCGATGCAACCAGAAGGAATATATTGTGAACCGGCTGAAGATAAAGACCAAGCGATAATGGTTTTTGAATTTTGGAAAGTACTGGTATAAAGTTTCCTAGGCCAACTCCGAAAAGAGGAGAGGATTCAATCATCTTTATAGAACTACTGATTAGAACTTCCCGCTGAACAACTGCCTCATCGGTATTGGCAATTTTGGTAAACCGCAAACCAAGGGGACTGAAGATAAAAACAGCAATCGCAACAATACAAAAGGGCACGCCAACAAATCTTGTCATCCCGGACTTGATCCGGGGTCCAGTGCCTCCTGAGCTTGCCGAAGGATGGATTCCCGCCTTCGCGGGAATGACACTACTTCTCGACGCACTTCGTTTGCTCGAAGAATAAATTATTTTTTTGATAAAGTAATAGCAGATAATTACTACCCACAACAAAATAGCAATTCTGCTCATGCTGAGAAAAAGTGCAATTGTACCAAGAATTAAAGCAGCTGTCATTGCGAGCGAAGCGAAGCAATCTTTTTTAAACCTTCCCGTTAATAGAGATTGCCACAGCCATTTCAAGGCTTCGCAATGACGTTTACTGTTTAGTAAAAATCCTAAAACCAATATCATAGAAACCAGTAAAAACCCAGCCATCACATTAGGATGGGGGAATGTGGCGTAAGGGCGGAGTACCAATTCACCATTCAGCGAAGCATTCGCAATACCAGGTGTTGAACCTGTAAAAGTCCGCTCTCCGAGAAAATACAAAATTCCGCCGATTGAACCTTGCTTCAAAAATTGGCCAATTGCCAAAAGAGATTCCAAGATAACGCTTGCGCTAAAGAGCAACATTATTTTCTGGAAATGTTTTTTTCCGTCTATAAACCCCTTACCGTCCTGGTAAGGGGTAGATTTGGCTGTGTAATAAGCTAGGAAAGACATTTCAAGCAATTTGAGCAAACTGTAAAGGCCTCCAAATATTCGCCCTGATATTAGAATATTAAAAATCAAATATAAAAAAGTAAAAATAAGGATCAAGTGAAATTTTTGAATTTTGAATTGTATTTTTGACTTTTGATTTTTGATTTTTGACTTTTGATCAAGCTTCAACTTTAAGATATTAATCAGCCACAAAATAAACACTATCCCAACAAGCAAGTCAGTTAAATAAACTGTGGGCGATAAATAATCAACCCTTATTCCCAAAACATATGAGAAGTCCGGCCAGAAATGCTTACCGAGTTGAGTGGGAAGTAATAGTATTAAGAGGTAATAAAAAAGTGTCTCTATGCGAAAAGGGATTGTGTTATTTAAGATTTGAGGGATGTAATTTTTAATTTTCAATTTAAAATTTGAAATGAAAACTAAATTATTAAAAATTTAAATTTGAAAATTCATTGAAAATTGAAAACTTCAAATTGAAAATTTTTACGCCTTGGGCTTTACTATCAAAACTCTTTCGCGTCCGGTTCCTGCTGACTCTGATGTAACCTGATCGTCATCTTGAAGTATCACGTGAACTATTCTTCTCTCCCATGATTTTAGATCTGTTATAACCTGTTCAGCGTTATCTGCTATTGCCCGCTCTCTTGCATCCTGCGCCAATTTCTGAAGATACTCGGTTCTTGTCTTTTTATAACCATCAACCTCAATTGAGATGCGGATAAATCTTTCCAGTTTTTTGGCAATCAAAAGAGATGCAATCAACTGGAGTGACTCCAAAATTTCACCATGATATCCGATAACCATTCCTGAGTCTTTTGTATCCATCAGTACATCCAGGACGCCATCGCCGACGGATACTTCGAAAGTTCCTTCTATCTCAAGGAGTGCAAATAATTTCTCAACTATTTTCTCGACTTCCTTTTGTTCTTTGGCTGTTAGCTTTACATTTTCTTCCATATTGTTTGTTAAAAATAACCTCTTCGAGCCTGAGCCTCAGAGCCGATGGCCTGAGCGCTAATCGAAGAATCAAATTTAGTTATTTGTTTCTTGAAAAAACTTGTACTATACCGCCCCATCCGGTCGTTCTGTACTGCTGTATAATAGCAAAAATTGAAAAAGTATTCCAGTACAAAGATACTCCTATCGGAAGCGAGTATGAACTGTACCCAATTATAATTGGTAAAAATAAAAGCATTTGAGACTGCATTGCGCTGGACATATCGTTTTTTTTGGGAGAGTTTTCAACTATCTCGGGTTTTGGCGGAGCCACCATTTTCGCTTGAACAAACTGGAGTAGGGCAGAAATCAAAACAATTAATAGTATGGCAATCCCCATTTTTGAAACCAATTGATGCGGGCTTTTTTCAAGAGGAATTCCAAAAAAATCCGTATTCCATATCTTTAACAGTTTAAACTGAGCAAAATACACCTGACTGTTAATTTTTGCAAGCGAATTGGAATGGGCTATAAAAGATAGTGTTTGAAAAAGTCCGATAACAAGAGGCAGCTGAACAAGAAGCGGCAGGCATCCCGACAGGGGATTTACACCGTGTTCTTTGAATAATTCTGCTTGCGCAGCATTTTGCTTAGCCATATCGCCTTTGTGTGTTTCTTTTATTTTTGCTATGTGAGGAGCCAATTCCTGCATCTTTTTTTGCTGCTGCAGGCCCTTCTGCATTGAAGGATGAATAATTAGGCGCACAAGAACTGTTAAACCGATTATCGCAAATCCCAGCGCGTACGGTACATGCAAAAAGAGCAGCAACTGATATATTGCAATCAAAATATTGAGAATTGGTTGTATAAAAATTAAATTAAATATTACTGCCATATGTTTTATTAAATGGTTGGCATGAAAAAATTCTTTTGACAGACATTAAACCACCCCGTATCGCTCCGTATTCACTAATTGACTGTATGGAATACTCAGAACAGGTTGGATAAAACCTACAAAAAGATTTTACTCCAAGCAATTGCTTGAGAGTAGGGGAGATGAATTTTTGATAAAAAGTTATAAATTTTAGTAGTATTTGCTTCATTTGTTTTTCTGGAAGAGTTCTTTTTCATTGAAGATTTTCTTGGTTAA
>DATIJS010000121.1:0-2477 GCA_035478335.1 Saccharimonadales bacterium (SeqCode)
TACTTATACCCTGCCCCTTCAGGCCCTGGCGCTTCAAAAACGCCGTCCAGCGACATGAATTCTGTGATAAGTATCTTTCTCATAACTTTAAGAGAGATAATAGACTGTTTTTATTAAAAATCTGTAAGATTTAGCGTAAAACTCCTGAGAAGAGTAAAATGAAAACAAGAAATGTAATTCCGGCGAAAATGGCAAGAGTTTTCAGAAACAAGTCTACAGCAACTTTTTTCTTGCCATCCAGATACATCTGAACAGGCTGGAAGAAAAAAATATAACCCATCATGGCTGCTGAAAGCGTAACGAGAGAGAGCATGGCAATTGGGATAAAGACCGTTTTATCCTGCGCTATATGCTTTGTTCCATAGAACATGAATGAGGCAACAGCAACTATGTAAAACACTGCCGAAAGCGCGTTAAGGAATGGATTCTTCGTCACAAACGAATAATAAACCTAATTATCTGAATATGCAATACTGATTTATAATTCAATATGATTAGGTACTCTGTCCATGAGCCCTGCTAAAGCTATGGCGACACGCGTTCGTAGGCTTTTTGCAATCCCTCAATATCAATCTTCTTCATCTGAAGCATCGCCTGCATGACACGTCCTGCTTTTTGTTTATCCGGATCTGCCAGAAGCTTTGGCAATAGTGTCGGGACAATTTGCCATGAAAGGCCGTATTTGTCCTTGCACCAACCGCATTGTTCAGACTCGGGAACGGCAGACAACTTGCCCCAATACATATCTACTTCCTCCTGCGTTTCGCACATTACTTGAAATGAGATTGCTTCAGAAAATTTAAAAACTGGACCTCCGTTAAGTGCCGTAAATTCCTGACCGTTCAGATTAAACGCAACTGTCAATACTGATCCTGCCGGTTGACCCGATGCGTTTGCCGATGATTCATCATATCTTGCAATTTCCCCAATGCTGGAATTGGGAAATATTGCAGTGTAGAACTTTGCTGCTTCTTCAGCTTGTGAATCAAACCACAAACATGGTGTTATTTTTTGTTTTATATTTGCCATAATTTATCACCTCGATTCTCCGCCGTAATTTCTTTGACCTTCGTAGTTTTAACGAAGGAGGTTAATGAAGGCGGCCTTTTCTCAATATTCAAATTTTATCTTGCTTTTATAAACTCTACGAGTTTATCCAATTGCTGGTCCCATCCCATTTCCATTCCCGCAAGCGGACCTTCTGCTTCAGGTGTTGTTTTGGTAACAAGAATATGAGCTGTCATTTTTGTCTTACCGTCTTGTTCTTCAAAAGTGATAGTATTTCGTGTTGTCAAAACCTCTTTGCCATCAACTATGGCGTTTGCTGTATAGACAAGCTTTTCAGGCTCGGCTACTTCTTCAAACTTTCCGGTCATTGGCCACTCTTGTCCTGCCAATTCTCCAAGCTCCGGTCCTGCCAGCATTACGATGTTAATTTTTCCACCAGGTACAGCGTCTACTTCACATACAGGATTTGTTACACCTCTTGGCCCCCACCATTTCTTTACAAGTTCTTTATCAGTCCAAGCCTTAAAAACCAAATCCCGCGGGGCGTCAAAAGTTCTCTCAAGTGTTAATTCTTTTTTTTGATCCTCCATAAATAATCACCCTCTCTCAATGTTTTATTTTGTATTTCCCGCTCTTTGAAACTGTCATATGCTTGTATTTCTCCTCTTCCAAAACCTTGTCCAGCTGATCAAATTTGTCACTCCACATCTTCCCAAGTTTATTGACCCATTCATCAAATTCTTTAATTGAATCCTGATTGATTGAATAAATCCGCTTCTGCGCCTTCTTCTCAACGAGCACCAACTCCGCATCCTTGAGGACTTTGAGGTGTTGTGAAATTGCAGGATGACTTACGGTGAATTTCTCGTAAATTTCCCCTGCAGACATTTGACCGGAGTTGGCCAAAAGTTCCAAGATATCACGTCGTGTAGGTTCTGCGAGTGCTGAAAACATATCCATGAAGATATAATAAACCTTTTACTTAATTAAGTCAATACTTAATAAACATACTTAATCATCTTTTAATGAATGTTAGAATCGTTAAAATTATTGTAGCTATCGTTAAACCAACCATGCTCCATTGAAGCTTTATATTTGTTTTTTTTCAAGGTTTTGATTTTGCTTATCTAAAGAAATAATCGTTTGCGATAACTTAGTTATTTCATCTTTTAACTCGTCGACAACAAATATAGTCTCTACCTGCGTAGTTATTAATTGATGATTGTGGGCTGTACCAGTAGTTGGGTTTGCCTGCATATCAAGCAATCTTTCTTTTAATTCTTTTTTCATGAAGAAATTGTAGCACTCTGCTTGCAAAATGCAAGACTAAGCCTTGACAAAGACATACAACTTACATACAATATATGTATGAGTACGCAAACACTTAACATATCGTTGCCAAAAGATTTAGTTGAAAAACTGGATTCTCGTGCAAAAAAAGAATATAAGAACCGTTCAGAATTGATGCG
>DATIJS010000122.1:0-8521 GCA_035478335.1 Saccharimonadales bacterium (SeqCode)
AGGCCCAAAAGTTATTGAGTTTAACTCAAGATTTGGTGATCCCGAAATTGAATCATACATGAGACTCCTTCAAACAGACCTTTATGATATTCTACTCGCTTGCACTGAGGGAAAATTATCTAAGATAAAAATAAAATGGGCAAAAGAATCGGCTTGCTGTATTGCAATAGCTTCCAAGGGTTATCCTGATACCTCACACAAAGGTGACATTATTTATGGACTTGAAAAATATGTAAATGATCAGGATATTGTTGTCTTTCACTTCGCAACCAAAAAAGAAGATGGAAAAATTGTTACAAACGGCGGGCGTGTTCTTGCAGTAACTGCAACCGGAAAAACTCTCAATCAAGCACTTAAAAAAGCATACTCCGCAATCGGTCCCAAGGGAATTCATTTTAAGGGAATGCAATTTAGAACAGATATAGGAAAAATATTATGACGACAAGAATTGGAATTCAAGCAAAAGATTTTGACGCAAGAGCTTTTGTGAGATTAAAAAAACTTAATGATTTGGGATTTAAAAATATAACCGGCATTTGGATAATAGATACTTATACAGTTGATAAATCTTTTGCTGATAAAGAATTAAATATAATTGCTTCCCAACTGGCAATTCCTGTTACGCAGGATTTTATCTTCAGCACTATAAAAAATAATGTTTCATCAAAGAAAAAATTCTCGTATGCAATAGAAATTGGATTCCTTCCCGGAGTTACAGACAATATAGCTCACACAGCTAAAGAAATAATTGAGGACAAATTAAAAACAAAATTTGATGCAAATGAGGGAATTTATTCGTCTCAGGTGACATTTCTAACTGGGAATATTATAAAAAGTGAAGCAGAAAAAATTGCATTGAGTCTTCACAATCCCCTGATCCAAAGATCACACATAAAAAGCTACGAGGCATTCATTAAAGATGGGGGGATGGATATAATTGTCCCCAAAGTAAAACTTACTAAACTGCCGGAAGTAACAGAGGTGAATCTTGATGTATCGGATCAAGAACTTGAAAAAATTGGCAAAGCAGGAATTGCCAATCAGGACGGAACGCGCCGGGGACCACTTGCTCTTGATCTCGAATTTATGAAAGCGATCCAAAAATATTTTAAAAAAATCGGAAGAAACCCAACAGACATAGAACTGGAATCCCTTGCCCAAACCTGGTCTGAGCATTGTAAGCACACTATATTTGCAAATCCGATTGATGAAATAAAAGACGGTCTGTACAAAACATATATAAAAGGTGCAACTCAGAAAATTAGAAAAGATAAAGGTAAAGATGACTTTTGTGTCTCAGTCTTTACGGATAATTCAGGAGCGATTGCATTTGATAAAGATTATTTAATAACCCACAAGGTAGAAACACACAATAGTCCCTCAGCATTGGATCCATATGGAGGTTCAATCACAGGAATAGTCGGTGTGAACCGTGACACAATTGGCTTTGGACTTGGCGCCAAACCTGTGGCCAATTTTTATGGCTTTTGCCTTGCAGATCCTAGAATTGACACTCCTCTCTATAAAGATAAAAATTTATCGCAGAAAATGCTATCAAGCAGAAGAATTATGGATGGGGTAATTGAAGGAGTTAATGCAGGCGGTAATCAATCAGGAATCCCAACTCCTCAGGGATTTATTTATTTTGATGAACGTTTCAGAGGAAAACCTTTGGTATTTGCAGGAACTGTTGGCTTGATTCCCAGAAAGATAAAAGGCAAGTTGTCACATATTAAAAAGGCAAACCCAGGCGACCTGATAGTTATGATCGGCGGACGAGTTGGAAAAGATGGAATTCACGGTGCTACATTTTCATCAGAAGCAATTGATAGTGGAAGTCCTGCAGCGGCTGTGCAAATCGGAGACCCGATTACGCAGAAAAAATTGAGCGATGCGCTGATCAAAGAGGCTCGCGATCAGCTTTTATACAATAGTATAACTGATGATGGAGCAGGAGGACTATCCTGCTCAGTTGCCGAAATGGCGAAAGAATCAGGCGGCTGCAAGGTAAATCTTGAAAAAGTTCCGCTAAAGTATCCCGGACTTGAACCGTGGGAGATCTGGATTTCAGAATCTCAAGAAAGAATGACTCTCGCTATTCCTGAAAAGAATTGGAAGAAATTTTCTGAACTTATGGAAAGGCGCGGAGTTGAATCTACAATAATTGGTGAATTTACAAAAACTGGCAGGTGTATTGTAGATTTCAATAAAAAAACAATTATGGATATTGACTTGGCTTTTCTTCACGATGGTCTTCCAAAACGACAATTAAAAACAGCAGAATCAAAAATAAAACCTTACACTTCTCTCAGTGCCAAAACTCAAAAATCCAAACTAAAAGAAACTAAAGATCAAAACAAAATGCTAACTGAGATGCTATCCCGTTTGAATTTAGCAAGCTTTGAATTTATCTCACAGCAATATGATCACATCGTTCAGGGAAATCTTGTCCTCGGACCGCTTCAAGGAAGAGGACGTGTAAATACCGATACCTCAATTATCCGTCCGCTTCTTTCATCAAATAAAGGAGCAGTTTTGTCCCTAGGCATGTATCCCTCTTACACAGAGCTAGACGCATACAATATGGCTGCTTGCTCGATAGATACCGCAATAAGAGGAGCAATAACTGCCGGCGGAAATCCCGAATACTTAGCACTCCTGGACAACTTCTGCTGGTGCAGCAGTAATGACCCCGAGAGACTAAGTCAGCTTAAAATTGCTACAAAAGCCTGTTATGATTATGCAGTTGCTTTTGGAACTCCTTACATCTCAGGAAAAGACAGTATGTTTAATGACTTTAATGGTTTTGACAAAAATGGAAATGCCATAAAAATTTCAATTCCACCCACTCTTTTAATATCATCAATTGGTGTGATGGATGACATAAATAAGGCTATTTCGATTGATTTAAAATTCCCGGGCGACCTAATCTATATTCTTGGTGAAACAATTGAAGAGCTTGGCGGATCTGAATATTTTAAACTAAATGATATCTCCGGCAGTACAGTACCTGTTGTAAATGCGCCCAAAAATTTAAAACTGTACAAAGCATATTTCAATGCAGCTCAAAAAAATCTCGTCGCTTCGGCAATAAGTATAAACAGAGGCGGATTGGGAATTGCTTTGGCAAAAACTGCAATTAGCGGAATGCTCGGTGCAAACATAAAATTAAATAATTTGCCCGGTAACTCCAAGCGGGATGACTTCTCTTTGTATTCTGAGTCCCAAGGCAGAATCTTGGTAAGTATCAATCCAAAAAACAAAAATGAATTTGAAAAAATTATGAATGACACAATTTATTCAGAAATTGGGGTTGTTACAGAAAAAGCTGAATTAGAAGTTGTTGGCAGAAATAATAAAACAGTTATAAAAATGGGATTAAACTCTGCAGCAAATGCTTATAGAAAAACATTTAAGGACTATTAATATGAAACCAAAAGTATTAGTTTTTTCCGGTTACGGACTAAATTCAGAAGAAGAAACTGCATATGGCTTCCAACTTGCCGGTGCAGATTCTGAAATAATACATATTAATGATATTGTTGAAAACAAAAATATGCTTAAACAATATCAGATTCTGGCATTCCCCGGAGGCTTTGCTTATGGAGATGATACAGGTGCTGGAAATGCGTATGCCAATAAAATTCGAAACCATCTCATGGAGAGAATAGCCGAATTTGTGCAAAATGACAAATTAATAATCGGTATTTGTAACGGTTGTCAAATCATTCACAATCTTGGTCTTGTTCCGGCAATTTCAAAGCAATACGGAGAAAGAACCGTTGCCCTGGTAAATAACGACTCTGCGCGGCTAATTACTCGCTGGACAGATATGAAGGTAGTTAGTAAAACCCCATGGCTCGCAGGGGTTGAAACATTGTCGCTTCCGATTGCACATGGCGAGGGTAAATTTTTTACAGACAAAAATACTCTTAAAAAATTACATAAGAATAAACAGATAGCACTTCAATACGTTTTGGGCGAGATGAGTAATTATCTCGATCTTCCGGCAAACCCGAATGGCTCTATTGACGATATCGCAGGCATCACTGACGAAACAGGTAGGATTCTTGGTCTTATGCCCCACCCTGAACGGGGAATGTTTTTCACGCAACTTCCCAATTGGCAAATGACTAAAGAACGATTAATCAGAGAAAATAAAAAACTTCCGACAGAAGCTCCTGGATTACAAATCTTTAAAAATGCTGTAAAATACTTTAACTAGGGATAAATTTAATCACGAACGGAAAACAAATTAATAAATTTTATGAAAAATAAACAATATATTATAGCTACACTTGGAAGTCATTCTGCTCTTCAGATATTAAAAGGCGCAAAAGACGAAGGATTCAAGACTCTAATCATAACCACGCCTGATAAAGCAGAATTTTACAAAACGTTTCCATTTATCGACGAATTCGTAACTCTTCCTTCCTTTTCCGAATTTCCATCAGTTGAGAAAGAATTAATTGATAAAAATGTCATTCTTATTCCTCACGGCTCATTCGTGGCCTACCTTGGTGCTGAAAAAAATAAAAGTATGCGGGTAATGTACTATGGCAACAAAGGTGTTTTGGATTGGGAAGAGGACAGGCAAATGCAAAGGAAATGGTTAAAAGATGCGGGCATCAATGTCCCACGTCAATTCGACTTTGAACACGAACCTGTCCAATACCCAATCATAGTTAAGTCCTACGGTGCACAAGGCGGGAAAGGATACTTTTATGCAAAAAATAGATCTGATTTTGAGAAAAAAATTAACACACTTGACGGTAAAAAATTTGTGATTCAGGAATACGTTATAGGAGTACCTCTATATATTCACTATTTCTATTCTCCTCTCACAAATAAGCTTGAGATCATGAGCATGGACCGTCGCTATGAAACCAATGCTGATGGAATAGGAAGAATTCCGCTTTTGGGACAGGAAGAACTTGATATTGAGCCAAGCTATGTCGTTGTTGGCAATAGTGATCTTGTGCTTCGGGAAAGTATGCTCTCAGAAGCATACGAAATGGCCAAAAAAACAATTAAACAATCAACAAAATTGATTAGCAAGCGTGGTATCTTCGGGCCATTTTGTCTTGAGACAATTATCACCCCAGACGGCAGATTTTTTGTACTGGAAATTTCATGCAGAATAGTTGCCGGAACCAATCTTTTTATCAATGGCTCCCCTTATTCATGGCTGTATTACAATGAACCGATGAGTACGGGGAGAAGAATTGCCCGTGAAATCAAAACAGCAATTAAAGAAGATCGACTCTCTCTTATTCTTGATTAATTATGATTAAAGCACAAAAATATGCTCTTATTAGTGTCTTTGACAAAACAGGAATTGTTCATCTCGCAAAAATGTTCACAAAAAAAGGTATAAAGATTATTTCAACTGGTGGTACAGCCAAGTTATTAATTAAAAACGGGATAAAAATAATCCCCATTGAAGAAATCACCAAGTCCCCTGAGAGTTTTGATGGGAGGGTCAAGACAATAAGTTTTCAGATTGCATCAGGCCTTTTGTTTGACCGCGACAATCCGGATCATCTAAAACAAGCAGTGGAGCTTCAAACCCCAATTATTGATTTTGTCGTATCTAACTTTTATAACTTCGCCGATAAACCGGGAATTGAAATGATCGATATTGGTGGGCCAACAATGGTCCGCTCGGCTGCCAAAAATTACAAAAACGTAACCGTGATTGTTGATCCAAGCGATTATGAAATAGTAATTGATGAGATTTCAAAAACGTCATCAACAACTAAGGAACTCAGGAAAATTCTTGCAGCTAGAGCATTTTCATATGTAGCATGGTATGACGGATTGATGGCTAATTATTTTCAAGAAGAAATTGATGGAGATGACAAATTTATTTCACTGCGAAATGGTAAAAAATTGCGTTACGGCGAAAACCCACACCAAAATGCTGCTTTTTTCAAAGACTTAAAAAGTGACGACAGCTTAGGACTTGGAGAATTTAAACTACTTCAAGGCAAAGAAACTTCTTACAATAACTACCTTGATCTTGAAGCAGGACTGCAAACAATATCTCTAATAGGCAAAACTTCACCTGCTTGTGTAATTCTCAAGCACACCAATCCATGCGGTGCAGCGGTTGCAGAAACAATTGAAGATGCATTTCAAAAAGCATGGTTTGAAGGAGATCCGCTGGCCGCATTTGGAGGAGTCATAATTTTCAATAAACCGGTTAACGATAAACTTGCAAATAAGATGATTGCTGATAGAAAGTTTTTTGAAATAGTCGCTGCGCCTGAGTTTTCAAAAGAAGCTCTCAAGATTTTTTCGCAAAGACCTAAATTGCAGTTACTTAAAAATTCAGCTTTATCCAAGCCTTATCTTCAGAAATATCAGGAGGTAAAGAAAATTAGAGGCGGATTCTTAGTACAAGACACAGACACCAACGAGCTGACAAAAAAAGACATGACATGCGTGACAATTGCAAAACCAACTAATGAACAACTAAATGATCTTATGTTTGCATGGCAGATCTCGCAAGTTAGTAAATCCAACTGCGTTGTTGCTGTAAAAAATGGCGTATTGGTTGCATCCGGTGTCGGGCAGCAGGACCGCAAACGCTGCTGTGAACTCTGCGTCAGAAAAGCGATTAAACCATTAACCGATGCAGTTGCCGGAACTGATGGATTTTTTCCATTCAGAGACGGACCTGATATACTAATTCAAGCTGGTATTAAGGCCATTATTCAGCCCGGTGGATCCATTCGCGATCAGGAAACAATTGATGCCTGCAATGAATCAGGAGTCGCCATGATAATGACCGGAGTAAGAGCTTTTAAGCATTAGTATGAATAATAAAAACATTTGCACCATTTATTTAGTCCGTCATGGCCAATCCCATGGTAACCATCCGATTGATACATACGGTCTTGATAAGGAGTTGACCGAAAAGGGGCACCAGCAGGCAAGAGATGCTGCAAAAAATCTTAAAAAAATAAAGTTCGATGCTATCTTTGCATCTCCCCTAATACGAGCGCAGCAAACAGCAAAAATTATTGCCGAGGAACACAAGCTGGCTGTTCTTACTAAAGAAGCTTTAAAAGAAAGACATCACGGAGTGCTTGAAGGAAGAATTGTAAAAGAAGCAAAAGAAGAAATAAAAGATCTTATAGACACAATGTATAATATGCCCTATGACAAATGGAAAAAGGTAACACTTGCACAAGGACGTGAAACTGACGAAGAAGTAATGTCGCGTTTTATCACAGCACTTCGTGAAATTGCAATTGCATATGCCGGTAAAACAGTCTTAACGATTAGTCACACCTCAATTATGAGAACCTTTTTGGTTCATTTGGGATTTAAAACATACAAAGAACTTTCTGATTACACGATTACAAATACGGCTTTTGTTAAGCTAAAAACTGATGGCATTGACTTTTTTATTGAGGAAACTCAGGGAATAGAGCCTAAAGAACACCCATATCAATGAATAATAAAAATATTACAATTGCAACAATCGGAAGCCACTCAGCACTCGAAGTTGCACGGGGCGCAAAGGATGAGGGATTTAAAAACCTGATTGTAGCCCAAAAAGGACGAGAAAAAACATATGCAAATTACTATAAAACCGATGGGGACTTAGGATGTATTGACGAAGTCCTGCTGGTTGATAAATTTTCCGATATATTAAAACCAGTTATTCAAAAAAAGCTGATTGAGAGAAATTCAATTTTTATTCCCAACAGATCTTTTGAGGTTTATATCAATGATTATGATGCTATTGAAAAAAAATTCAATGTTCCAATGTTTGGAAATAAAAATCTTCTTCGGATTGAAGAAAGAGGTCACAAGCCAAATCAATATGACCTGCTCGATGCAGCAAGTATACGTTATCCGAAAATATTTAAAGATCCCAAAAAAATAGACAGACTTTGCATTGTAAAAGTACTTGAAAAGGAAAGTGAATTTGAACGAGCATTTTTCATAGTGGACAGTTACGAAGACTATGTTAAGCAAACAGAGCAAAAAATGTATATCGGGCTTTTTACCGAAGACCAGTTGAAAAAAGCAGTAATTGAAGAATTCATCGTAGGCGTGCAGGTTAATTTCAATTTCTTTTATTCGCCTCTCTCAGACCGACTTGAACTCCTCGGAACTGATACAAGGCGCCAAACAAATTTTGAGGGAATCACCAAGCTTCCGATAAATTATCAGGAAGAAGTTTTAAAAAAAATCAGTATTTCTTATGATGAGGCAAGTCACACTGCTGTTACCGTTCTTGAGTCAATGCTTGAGGAAGTCTTTGCAATCGGTGAAAGATTTGTAGCAGCTAGTAAGAAATTAACTAAACCTGGAGTCATCGGACCCTTTGCTCTTCAATCCTTTATTATTCCAGGACGCCCCAGAAAAGAAATAGTTGTGATTGATGTTTCTCCAAGATTCCCCGGATCCCCCGGTATTACAGCGACCCCATACAGCGGCTATCTTTTTGGCAAATCAGTAAATGTAGGCAGACGAATTGCTATGGAAATAAAAGAAGCAGTAA
>DATIJS010000123.1:0-2437 GCA_035478335.1 Saccharimonadales bacterium (SeqCode)
AGAACAATTGTCAAACACGGTCTTTCCAAAATAGCTCATACAAATCGCCCTGGCCTTCAAGCGCTTTTTAAACAAGCAGGTCTGGAAAAAGAAGATTTCACTCCATATGAAGTTGGCTACATAATCGCACCACGTCTTAACGCAGCAGGCAGAATTGACTCTGCAATGGATAGCCTAAGATTGCTGTGTACCAATGACCCGAAACGCGCGAAAGATTTAGCAGAAAAACTTGAACTTATAAATAAAGAGAGGCAATTAGTCTTAAAAGAAGCAACACTTCACGCCATTGCAACAGTTAACAATTCACAATTAACAGTTAACAACTTACTGTTCGTTGCGCACGAGAGCTACCAACAAGGAGTAATCGGACTGGTTGCCGGGAAATTAGTTGAAGAATTTTACCGCCCTTCTATTGTTCTCTCAATCGGTGAAACACATACAAAAGCATCAGCAAGATCTGTAAACGGATTTAACCTCATAGAATTCTTACGTCTTCACACTGATTTTTTTGTAAACGTCGGTGGGCATCCCATGGCAGCCGGATTCACTGTTGAAACTACCAAACTAGATTCTTTGAAACTTGCGCTTGAAAAATCGGCACTAAAAATACTGACCGATGAAATCCTTACCAGAAGTTTGAAAATAGACTGTGAAATTTCATTATCAATTATTTCCCAAACTCTGTATAATGACATTCAAGCTCTTGCTCCTTTTGGCATGGGCAATCCTGAACCGACTTTTGTCAGCAAAGGTGTCAAAGTAAAAGATTTTAAACTTCTGGGAAAAGACAGAACTCATCTCAAGCTAACGCTTTACCAAGAAACAGGAACCGAGAACCAGGAACCAAAAACCCTAGAGGCAATCGGCTTTGGTCTTTCAGAGTTTGCTCTGAATCTCAAACCGGGAGACAAAATAGACATCGTCTATACAATTGACGAAAACGTCTGGAATGGAAATACCAAATTACAGCTTAAGTTAAAAGATATAAAATCAAATGATAAATAAAGCAAGACCAATTAACAAAATCCGTTTTACCAAAGAGGGATATGAAAAGCTTAAGGAGGAATATGCTGATCTTTTGAGGCAGCGCCCTCTTGCTGTCATGGATCTTAAAACTGCCCGTGAGATGGGAGATCTTTCAGAAAACGGCTATTACAAAGAATCGAAGTTAAAACTAAATTTTATAGATGGCAGACTACGAAGATTTTCCGATTATCTCAAACGTGCAGATATTGTTGATGAGGATGGAAAAAATCTTCCGATTGATACTGTTTATATCGGATCAACCGTAAAACTCTCAGATGGGAAAAATGAAAAAACTTATCAAATAGTTGGAGACCTCGAAGCCCAACCTTCTGAAGGAAAATTGTCCCTTCTCTCACCTGTGGGAAAAGCAATCATGGGAAAATCACTGAATTCTGATGTCGAGATATCAACTCCGGCCGGAAGTTTTAAATACAAAATCACCAAAATCTCCTAATACTTTCTTTTTCTTTTGCATCTTGTTAAAATTTCAGGATGGAAAAATTAAAACAAACTAAATACGATCCTGCGATTGACCTGATAAGAATAATTTCAATACTTGCAGTAATCATGATTCATACGAGCACGCGTACTCTTGAAGCCTCACATTTTCAGCTAACCAAAACACCTTGGACACTTTTTCTAAATCAAATTTCAAGATTTGCTGTTCCTGTATTTTTCATGCTTTCCGGATTTGTATTGGAGTTAAATTTTCAATTTCATCTGAACTATCTTAATTATTTGAAAAAACGGATTACACGTATTTTTGTTCCTTTCGTTTTTTGGAGTGGTATATATTATTTTATTGTATACAGACAACACACTGAAGGGTTTTTCCAATCAGTCGTTAGCGGTGATGCCTCATATCAACTTTATTTTATTCCCTCCCTTCTAATTTTTTACTTTTTCTTTCCTTTGATTAATAAATATTATTCTTTGATTTTTAGTAAACTAATAATTATTCCGCTCGGAATTTTGGAGATTTATCTGTTATATTTTGACTATTCGGTAAAGCCTCTAAATATATACTCTCCTATCAAAATAGTTCTTCTTAATTATTTTATTTTCATACTTGGAGTTTTTTGTGGACGCCACAAAACAAAGATAATTTTGGAAATTAATAAATGGCGCTATTTATTGCTATCTCTCACCTTCTTAGTTGGCGGATTTGTTTTTTACGAGGGATTTGATGGATATATGAAAACTAAAAATTATCTGACATTTTATTCCCAATGGAGAGTAAGTGTATTAATCTACTCTATTTTAATTTCAGGAGTTTTATATAATCTTTTTCAAAGAAACTTACCAAAGAGAAATTTCATTAAAAAATTATCCAGTCTCACATTTTTTATTTTCTTTATCCATGTAATCGTGCTGGAGTTAATTTGGTCGTTTTTCGGAATTCCGATTTTCC
>DATIJS010000124.1:0-11175 GCA_035478335.1 Saccharimonadales bacterium (SeqCode)
GGGTCATAGTCCATTTCAAGTTTGACAAAAGAAACCTGATTGGTTCCCGGATCAAGCATGACATCAAAAGAGATATTGTCTCCGACTTGCTTTTGCAAGGGGGCGGCAGAAGTTGTATTAGGAGTGTATGAAAGAGTAGTAGATGCGTTGGCGTGGGATTTGGTTTCTTGTTTTTGTTGAGACAGAAAAACTAAAACGGGGATTCCTATAACCGCTAATATCAATATTACTGCAAAAAGAAACTTATTTCTTGTGCTGCTCATCTATAATTTGTTTATCATTAAGTACAGGATATAATTTTTCCAGCAAGTATAACAATTTATTCTCCTAGCTGCGTAGATAGTTCTCTAAGAAAAAGGTTGTAGTCATGAATATCAATTGCACCGTTATCATCAAGATCAGTCTGTATTTTCATAATACCTGTACATAGGGGATCGGGGACAGTATCGCTGCAGCCAATAAGCAAATTGTAATCAAGAATATTTAATTTATTATCCTGATTTACATCTCCTGCTACGAGAACTGCAGGAGGTAATTGATTGATACCTGTATTTACAATCGCTTGAATTCCCGGGATAAGGCGGGTCAGATGCTGAGCTGTCCTGACGCGAATATTATAATTACCTGCTGCCAACGGATTACTTGTAACAACTGTTCCTCTGAAATCTCCTGATGCGCTTGCATACGTTATCTGACCTGATGTACTTGAAATTAATTGGTTCGTAATATTGTATATAGATACATCTGCATTAATTGTTTTGTGAACAGGATTTTTATTGCTAAGACTATTTAGAGTGGTTGCATTATCTCCGCTATTTCCAATTCCGTGAAGAAATACTGTTAAATTCAGCTTTGTTCCGCCTCCACCTGTTTCAGGCAGCTTGGGATCGTATGATCCGGGATTGTTGGGATTTCCATCAGTGTGGCAGATTGGATCTTTTGCATCGATCAGGCCATTACCATTATTATCTAGTCTATCAGCACATGTATTCCCATTTTCTGGTAGGTTGGGGTCATAGGTTCCTGGATTTTCAGGGTCGCCATCGGTATGACATGCAGGATCTTGAGTGTCTGTAAAACCGTTGTTATTGTTATCTAAGTGGTCTGAGCAAGTATTCCCAGTTTCTGGTAGGTTCGGGTCATAAGTAGCCGGGTTATTTGGATTTCCATCAGTGTGGCAGATAGGGTCAGCAATATCTATAAGATGATTTCCATTATTGTCGATACCATCTGCACAAGTATTACCCTGGTTATTGCCAAAGTTTTTATCCGTTATAGCAGAGCCATTGTTGATAGTGATCTGATAGCCGTTTGGATCTGTTGGTTGTGTTTGGTGGAAGCCTGGTTTTAGAACTTCTTTTAGAGTATACGAACCATCACAAATACCGGTGATGTTAAAGCCAAAATTGGGGTCACTTGAAAAGGTTTGTGGCGTATTTGATCCGGCCGGGAATAGTTGAAGAGTCCAGCCGGAAAGTTTGGATTCACCTGTATTAAAAGTCCCATTCCCATTGGCATCGTTATAAACGAAGCCATTTATCGATCCTTTGCCGGCTATTTGCGAAATTTGGTTATAGATCGAATTTAGCTGATCTGCTGTCGGACTGGGGAAGTATTGACCGCCGGTTTGCTGCGCAATTTGCTGCAAGAATGCTCCATTAATTGTGTTACCAAGCCCAATAGTGTAAAAAACAGTTCCTTTTGCGCTGTGGCCCGCAATTGCGGCAGCCAGAGCCTTTTGCTCGGCAAGTGCGGTATCAACTTGACTAGTTCCTCCTTGAATATAGTTAGCAAGCCCATCGGTTAAAAGGATTACGACTTTTTTGTTTGAAGAAGTTGATTTTGCAATTTCTGCATTGGCTGCTAGAATGGCACATTCTGTGCATGTGCTTCCAATTGCCGTGAGGGAGTCAATTTGGGTTTTGACTGAAGAATAGTTGGTTGTTAATGGACTATTGACTGTTGCTGTATTTTCATAAGAAACAAGCCCTATGGTATTTCTCGTGTCTTGCGAAATGATATCTACGTAACTTTTTGCTGCCGTTTTTGCTTGCGTTATTTTATTGACATCTGAGGCAACACTCATGCTACCTGATTTGTCAATAACAAGCATTGTGTCACTTGGGCTATTGGAGCATGATGTTGGCGGTGGCGTCGGTGTTACCGATGTCGTAACGCCGCCAACAGTTAAGAATGCAGGCATTGTACTTGAAACTACATTTTCAGTTGGTGTTGAATTGGGATCGATTGATAATGCTTGTGCGCCTGCAGCAAAACCAACTTGTGACGTTCCGGATGAAGACAATGCATGTAGAGTAAGGGTTCCTGCTTTGGTGGGGGACTGAATTGCCTTTGTGCCATCAGCTCCGACTGAGAGCGCAAAAGATATTGTTCCGGATCCATAAATAGGTCCTTGGATAGCTTGGGAGAATGCTTGTTGATTTACAGCAAAACCCCCACTGTCTACACGGAACTTTGTTGCATCATAGGTCAATTGTGCTTTCAAAAAAGAGACCTGACTTGTTCCGGGATCAAGCATCAAATCTATAGAGACAGTACCGTTGGGGCTGACGCTTATAGGAGACGTGGATGTTGATGTCGGTGCAAATGAAAGCACAACTGTCCTTGATGCGCGTGATCTATTTTCGGCCTGTTTTTGAGACAAAAAAACAGCGGCGGGTAAGCCAACTAAAACAAGGGCCAAAAGCCCTAAGCTCAGAAGCGGATTCTTTTTGAAGAAAGACATATAAATCCATATTTAGCATAGTTAATAAAGTAGACTCATGTCAAGGGCTAAGTTGGAGTTGTATGCAGACACTTTTTAAATTAGTTTTTAAGTTTGAATTTTAAGAAGATCTGAAAATATAACTATGTTAAACGCTTATCTCTAATCCCCATTTTCTACCGAAAGTTCGCGGAGAAATAGATTATAATCTGCGCTGTCGACAATCCCATTATCATCGATATCTATATTAACGGCCGGTGTATGAATCTGGCAGACATTTTTATTAAAAATTGAATTTGCATCGTCAACAGGCAGTGGATTTAACGCTCCGTATCCACAATCAAGAAAAGCAGCATAGTCAAGGATATTAACCAGGTTATCACCATTTGTATCTCCTGCAACAAGAGAAACTTGCGTAATCGGGTTGTCCTTAAGCGGTGTTATTTCTTGAGCACCGGGAATTAACTTTCTCAAATATCTATCTGTTTTTACTTTTACACTATAATTCCCCTTTTTGATATTTGATCCAAGATCAACGCTACCTTTAAAAGCACCGCTTCCCGCATCAAAATTTATTGCACCTGATATGCTTGCAACAAGCTTATTGGATGTGTCAAATAATAAAACCTGAAGATCCCGTTGGGGATGAAGAGGTGATTTATTACTTAAGCTATTGCCCCCGGGATTTGGATTGTCACCGCCTGCACCAACTCCATGCAATAAAATTGTAAATGTCGCTGTTGAAGCTTTATCATTACCTGTTGGTTCGGGAGTTAGGGTTGGAGTAAGATTGGGAGTTGTTGATGGAGTGATTTGAGAGCTTCCTCCTATCGTAATAGTTGCAGGCGTTGTACCTGAAAGGACACTTATTCTTGCTGAGTCACTTGCTCCAGCAGAAAGCGCTTGCGTAAGACTTGTAAAGCTAATTGTTGCCGGCGTGCCATTGGTATTGCTCAGAGCCGTAAAATGCAGAGTTCCTACTTTGGTAGTTTTTTGGATTACTTTTGTCGGGTCTGCGCCTACAGATACCGATTCGCCTATGCTTTCCGCATTAATTACCGGGCCCTCAACTTTTATCGGAAATTCTGCCGAATTTAAAGTAAAAGGGTTCGTTGCTACAAACGCAACTTTTGTAGAATCAAAAGCAATTTGGAATTTAATAAAAGATACAAGGTTGGTTCCGGGATTTACCATCAGATCAAGATCAAATGCGTCACCAATTTGCTTGGAGACAGTTGCCGGAGTAAGTACTAGAGTTGTAGAGCCGGAAGCTGCATGAGATTTTGTGTTCTGGGGTTTTTTAAGATTTCCGACAGTTAATCCAGTAATAAGTAAAAGTGCGAAAAAGAATCCTAAAAAAAGATGTTTTTTGCCATTTTTCATCTATATTAATCGTAGATAAGAAAGCAAGGCGTGTCAAGGTTTAACAATTTTGAGTTTTGGGTGAATTGTCAATTGTTAATTGTTGAAAGTTTTGCTAAACTCTGTCTATGGTTTTATCGGATCAGGATATTAAAAAAGCTTTACAGAGCAAGAGAATCACTATCAAACCAGCGCCCGATTTGTCCAGGCAGCTTGGAAGCTGCTCAATTGATTTGCGTCTTGGATATAATTTCAGAGTGTTTGATCACAGTCATCACGCTTATATAGATCCTTCCAAAAAAGATTTCAGTAATGAGATTACAAAAGAAATTAAAGTTCCCAAAGACGGCAGTTTTGTAATGCAGCCGGGTGAATTCGTTTTGGCAGTGACACTTGAGTCAGTCAAGATTCCGGCAGACTTGATGGGAAGACTTGAGGGGCGTTCGTCACTTGGCCGTCTTGGTTTGGTAGTCCATTCAACTGCATCTATCTTTGATCCCGGATGGGATGGAAATCCTGTGCTGGAGCTGGGAAATCTCGGTAGAATGGCTATAAAACTCACTGTCGGGATGAGGATTTGCGCGATGACTTTTGAAGAACTTTCTTCACCTGCAACGACTCCATACACAAGCAAGAAATACGCAAAATATAAATTCCAAAAAGGACCGGAAGAGAGCAGAATACACGAAGAGAAGTGAGGGGTTAGTGATTAGGGCTTAGTGTTTAGTTTCCTAATCCCTAAAACCTAACACCTAAACCCTACCTATGAAATACCACTTAGAACTTGATATTGATTTCAGACGCAATCCTTATAAAGGTCAGTATATTGTGCTTGAGGGAATTGACGGATCTGGGAAAACTACACAAATTGAGAGACTTTATGAATATTTTGTGAATCTTGGCAAGGAAGTTGTAAAAACCCGTGAGCCGAGAAAAGATGAAGGGCTTATAGGTGAGTTGATTCAAAAAATCCTAAATGGTAAAACAAAAGTTCCCTCAGTTGCCATACAATATTTATTCTCAGCAGACCGGGGGATGCATCATGCAGAATTGATAGAGCCGGCCTTAAAAGCCGGAAAAATAGTGATCTCTGATAGGTGTTTTTGGTCGGCTGTTCCGTATGGAGTTTTGGATCTTGAGGAGGATTTTACCGATAATACGGCTAAATATATTCTTGTTTCACAATGCATACTTTCTATGTATCACCAATTTATAGTACCTGACACCACAATTTATCTGGATATACCAGTTAAGCGTGCTATGGAGAGGTTGGATAATCAGGAGCATGCAAAGGAAATCTATGAAGAAGAGAAAAAGATAGAAAAAGCCAAGCAAGGATATGACTGGCTTCTTAAAGAATTTCCTGAAGAGTTTAAAAAAATTAATGGAGCAAAACCGGTTGAAGAAGTAACGACCGAGATTCTCTCAGCAATAAACAAATAATCCAATAAGCAAATACTACCAGTCAATCTCCAATTAAGAATTTAGAATTTTGCATTTGAAATTTATCTATTGATTTGTATATTGGGTTATTGGTAGTATTGGGTTATTAATTTATGGTACTAGGTCCAAAGCAATTATTAAAATTGGTTAAAAAAATTAAGCTTGTTGAGAATCTTTCAGAAAGAGAGTTGACCAATCCTGAAGGTGCAGGATTTGATTTGCGGCTTTCTGAAGTTTACAAAATTTCAGGAAAAGCATTTCTTGGAGTAACTGAGCGCCATACGGCGGATATAAAATTAATCGCCGAATTCAAAGATCAAAAATCAAAAGTCAAAACTGCAATTCAAAAATCAAAAGTAGTTATTAAACCAGGAGATTTCTTTTTGATAAAGACAATAGAATCAGTCAATATGCCTGAAGATCTTACTGCAAGTATCACTCCGCGTTCTACTACTTATAGATCTGGTCTTTTCATCCGTACCGGGAATGTTCCTCCCGGTTACAGCGGAGGTTTGACTTTCGGTTTGAAAAACGAAGGTCCGGTACCGGTAACTATAGAAATGGGAGCAAGAATTGTGCATATTCAATTCTCAGAAGTTCTTGGTGGGGGAAATATGTATAGAGGTCAATGGCAAGGGGGACGTGTAACAACTACGAAAAAAGAAAAACAGGTTTAATATTTTTTCCAAGAATTGTAAAAATGATGTGATATTCTGAGTCCACTATAGGTTACAAATATAAAGTATAAAATCCCCATGAGCAATTCAACAAAAAAATTATTTACTCCCTCCATGATTGAACCAATAATGGGGCCAACAATAGGGGTAGCAAATAATGCAATAAGGAAACCGCAACTTAATCCTAACACCTCAATTATAATTGGATATTTTGCTCTAGTTGCATTTTGGTCATTAACTATTCCCCTTCGGTAGTGAATATAGAAGAGCGCCACTATTGTAAATATAAATAGAAGCATACCAAGGAAGATTATAAAAGTACTTACTTGTAGGCTAAGACCTAAGTCAGCTGATGAAAGGGAGTATTTTGAGGACACTAGCATTATGAAGCCAAAGCTTATTGCAATTGCTACCACTAAAATGAAGAGTTGAGTTAAAAACTTTTTCAATTAATTTAGTATTCCAAGTATGGATCCGTTTGTCAATTTTTTATTGTCATTGCGAGGAGGGAAACGACGAAGCAATCTCTATAAATAATGATTGCCACACTCCTAAAGTCGCTCGCAATGACAAAAGGGAAATTCGCAATGATAAAATCGTCTATTGATTTGAGATTGGCTTATTGGTAGTATTGGTACGTATTATGGTAAAGTCAATCCACCCAGAATATCAATATTTAGATCTACTTAAAGAAGCTTTGGAAAAGGGAGATAGAAAAGTGGACCGGGGGACTGATATCGTTCTTCACAGTCTTTTCGGCAGACAGACTAGGTATGATTTATCTCAGGGTTTTCCTCTTTTGACTACAAAAAAAGTTTACTGGAAGGGTGTTTTACATGAGCTTTACTGGTTCATGTCGGGTCAGACCAATATTAAGTATTTGGTTGATAACAATGTCCACATTTGGGATGATTATCCTTACAAGATATACAGAAATAAGATTAAAGATTTAAGATTAAAGAATTCCTTTACCAAAGAAGAATTTATTCTGAGAATTGCGACGGATGCCAAATTTGCAAAAGAAAATGGCAACCTTCCCAGAATTTATGGCGAGATGTGGAGACATTGGCCGACCCGCAAGCCCGGCAGGACAGTTGACCAGTTGAAGTGGGTTTTGCAGGAACTCAAAGATGATCCTGATGCAAAAAATCTAATAGTTAACTCTTGGAATCCTGAGTATCTATATACTATGGCGTCGCATGAGGATGCATCACGATTTCCCATCTGCCACAATATGTACCAAATCAGTAACCGCAACGGCAAATTGTCACTTCAGCTTTATCAAAGAAGTGCTGATCTATTTTTGGGTGTACCATTTAATATAGCAAGCTATGCCCTCCTTACAATTATTCTTGCACAAATTTCAGGTCTTGAACCGGGGGAATTTATACACACCTTTGGGGATGTGCACATTTACGACAATCACGTTCCACAAGTTAAAGAACAGCTGACACGAAAGCCCAGGCCTTTCCCAAAGATAAAAATAGATAAATCCGTCAAAACACTTGATGATTTCAGACCGGAATTGGTGGAGCTGATTGATTATGATCCGTATCCGATGATGAAAGCTGAGTTGACAGTTGCCGGGGGACTATATGATCCGAAGACCGGCAAAATGGCCGCATGAACTTGTATTACGTATTAAGTAGTATGTATTATGTATGACAAAATAAAGTCTTTTACGGATTTGAATGCTTGGAAGGAAGGACATGAGCTTGTCCTTTTAATTTATAAACTTACAAAAAATTTTCCTCAGGACGAGAAATTTGGCTTGATTGATCAAATGAGAAGATGTGCTGTGTCAATAACTAGTAATATTGCTGAAGGTTTTTCAAGAAGAAGTAAAAAGGAGAAGGGTCAATTTCTATATATGTCATTGGGATCGTTGACTGAATTACAAAATCAATTATTAATTGCAAAAGATTTAGATTACATAGATAAGCAAGCTTTTCAGGAAATAGCTCAACAAACAGTTGTGGTAAGTAAGTTAATAAATGGAATGATAAAAAGCTCTCGAATACTTAGTACATAATACATGATACAAAATACAAAAATAAGTATAATCGCTGCAATTGATGAGAAGAGGGGGATTGGAAAGAATAATGAAGTCCCCTTCAGAATCCCTGAAGATTTAAAGAGGCTTAAGGAATTGACAACTGGGCATCCTCTTGTGATGGGCAGAAAAACTTTTGAGTCCTTGGGCAGATTGTTGCCGGGCAGAACTCACATTGTCATTACGCGGGATCCTGAAAGTCTAAAACAACTTTTATATCAGCCTGATGTTGTTGCGGGATCATTGGAAGAAGCCCTTGAGGAAAGTATTAAGTATCAAGTAGTAAGTAGTATGTATGACAAAAAAGACGAAAAAATACATGATACAAAATACATAATACATAATACTGAAAACGAAGTTTTTATTTTCGGTGGGGGAGAAATATTCAAACAAGCCATCGAAAAAGGTTTGGTTGACCGGCTGTATCTGACAATCGTTGAAGGGGATTATGGGGCAGATACATTCTTTCCTGAATATCCGGAGTTCACAAAAGTAATTGAAGATGTTGGCAGAGAAGAGGAGGGATACAAATATAAGTTTCTGACTCTTGAGAAATAGCCCCACTTGCATTTCGGCCCTCAACGTATATATACTTTTATTGAAAGGAGGTTTTTAAGATGTTTGGTTTAGGATTTGAAGAACTCATTGTAATATTGGTAATAGTCCTATTGCTTTTTGGTGGCAAGAAATTGCCTGAACTGTCAAGAAGCATCGGAGAGGGAATCAGGGAAATCAGGAAAGGATTTAGTGGAGAAACAGACACAGATAAAGGTAAAAAAGATAAAAAAAAGTCTTAACTTATATCTATGACTGTCCAATCCAACTCAGAGCAAACTTTTGCTCAGCATTTAACGGAACTTAAGAATAGGTCATTATATTCCGCACTCAGCATTGTAATTGGCTCTGTAATTGGTTACATTTATCGTGTTGAAATTCTGAAATTTCTTATACTCCCTCTTAAACAGTCAATTTACTATACATCTCCTGTTGGAGGATTTGATTTGACTTTTAAAGTATCAATTCTTTTTGGTGTAATTGTTTCTTTTCCGGTTATTGTTTATCAAATCCTAAAATTTCTTCAGCCTGCTATTCCACAAAACTATAAAATGTCGCTTGATAAATTCCTGGTCGCTTCATGGATGCTTCTTATGATGGGGGTTGCGACAGCGTATTACTTAAGCCTTCCAGCAGCCCTGAACTTTCTTTCAGAGTTTGGCTCAGATCAAGTCAGAGCCCTTATCTCAGCGCAAGATTATTTCATTTTCGTTCTTTCGTATCTTGGAGGGTTTGGATTATTATTCCAATTGCCCATAATAATGCTTCTTATTCACAAGATAACACCGCTAAATCCAAAAAAGCTTTTGCATTATCTTAGGTATGTTATACTAGTCAGTTTTATAGTAGCTGCGATTTTGACGCCTACGCCTGACCCTATAAATCAAACAATCATGGCTCTTCCTATAATATTGCTATATGTTATAACAATTGGTATTATTTCTATATACCCAAAACCTGTATATGTTAAGCAATAATTTAAATAAACTTTTAGAGCAAAAAATGAGCAGGAAGCAATTTCTTCTGCGTTTGGGTTTAATGCTGTTTTTGTTTACAGGCATTTCAGGTATTATTAAAAAGTTTTCTGATCCTGATTCATTTAATCATCATCAAAAACAATCCAATAGTTTCGGTGGAGGTTCATATGGTGGAAAGGGGAAAAGCTAAATGGCCCGTTTACCACAAGTCGGGGGAGATGTCGGGAATTGGGGAGAGGTTCTAAATGATTTTTTGGGCGTAGAGCACAATACTGATGGAACGCATAAGCCATCTGCAGGCAACTCCGCAGTAGTTAGTGTTGAAGCTTATGGTGCAAAAGGTGATTATAATCCAGCGAGTAATACAGGGACTGATGATACAGCTGCAATTCAAGCGGCAGTGAATGCTGCGGTTGCAATTGGGGGAATACTTCGATTTGGACCAAAAAAGTATCGTATTACTTCAACCATCACGTTTAACGGTGCAAAAGCATTAACTGTCGAGGCACCTCGTTCAGGTTTGGTTGGAGGAGAGGGAAATATGGGAGGGGGTTGGTTGTGTTTTACCGGGTCAGCAGGTAATTCGATTCTCCATTTCAATAATTGTAGAAGTGTTAATTATGTTGGTCTTGGTCTTCACGGACGCAATCTTGCCAACGAGAGCATACTCATTACTTCCGATAACTCTCCTGTATGTCGGGATATGACATTTCGCGATTTTGCAATTTATCGTAGCGCAATTGGTATTTATATCAACAATACAGGTGGAGTCACGGAGACTGACAATATGTTATTTGAGTCTATTGCAATCGATGAATTTAGTTCGGCGGGATTTCGTACCAATTCAGATAACGTTACATCAGTAATCTTCAAGAGATGCTGGACGGGAGCTGCTTCTTCTAATTCCGATGTTGTTCATTATGATTTTCTTCGTGGGACACTCCTCAAGATAGATACTTGTGATGGTGGTGGGGGTCAGGATTTTATCCGCGTAAGCCCTCTAGTTGATGCATTAAGTATTATGAGTTCCCAGATTGAGGGATCAACTCACTCTAGTCCATCTTTTTTGAGAGCTGTTGGAGGAACAGGAAGCAATTCCCCAATCCTCTTAACTAGTAATATATGTGATCACCCTGTCCGTATTGAAGGTAACCGTATAATCACTTCAGTTGCCAATAGGTTTTCATCAGGCGTAAAAGCTATTGTAACTGGTACGGACGCAAAAATATATAGTACTGGCGAGGGTAATCCTACCCTGTTGGTACAAGCACTAGTGTGTTTTTCAAGTATTCATGGGGAGAACTAAATATTTCAGGTCTGCAAAATCTGAAGTAAAATTCGCAGACATACTCATCCAGTTTCTCCTCACTTACATGATGATAC
>DATIJS010000125.1:0-3523 GCA_035478335.1 Saccharimonadales bacterium (SeqCode)
GAAAATGCTTTTGCAAAAATCACCCATGATTTGGATTTGCAGGTCAAAAAACTAACTGCAGAGGGTAAATTACTCGAAGCACAGAGAATCAAACAACGCACAAATTATGACATCGAAATGATCAAAGAAGTAGGTTATGTAAATGGTATTGAAAATTACTCTACGTATTTTGATGGCAGAAAACCGGGACAGCCGCCTTATACTCTAATTGATTATTTTGACCATGCATCCAAGGACTGGCTTCTCTTGATTGATGAGTCCCACATCACTCTGCCACAACTTCGGGGAATGTATAATGGCGATCAAGCTCGCAAACAAACACTAATTGACTATGGATTCAGGCTTCCCTCTGCACTTGATAACAGGCCTTTGAAGTTTGAAGAATTTATGAGAAAAACCAATCAAATAGTCTATGTCTCTGCAACTCCAAATGATTATGAAATCTCTCTTAGTAATGAATCAAAATCCGGAATTGTTGAACAACTTATCCGCCCGACCGGACTTGTTGATCCTGTCGTAAAAGTCAAACCTACAGAGGGACAAATTATTGACCTTATTTCAGAAATACAAACTCGCGTTGAAAAAAAGCAGCGTGTACTAGTAACAACTTTAACCAAAAGAATGAGCGAGGAATTATCCAGCTATCTTTCAGAGCGTGACATAAAAGTCGCCTATTTACACTCAGATATAGTTACGCTTGAAAGGCAGGATGTTTTAGACAACTTACGTCTGGGCACTTATGATGTTCTCATCGGAATAAACTTGCTACGCGAAGGATTGGATCTGCCAGAGGTGGCACTTGTTGCAATATTGGATGCTGACAAAGAGGGTTTTCTAAGGAGCAAAACTTCACTTATCCAAACAATGGGCCGTGCTGCCCGTAACGTTGACGCTGAAGTAATAATGTATGCTGACAACATGACTAAGTCAATGCAGGGAGCAATTGATGAGGTCGATAGAAGAAGAAAAATCCAGCTTGCATATAATAAAAAGCATGGCATAACCCCTGAGGGAATTCAGAAATCAATTCGCGCAAAATTGGTCGAGAAAGAAGAGGAGCAAATAAAAACAATTGACACACTTATGGAGCAGACAAAAAAAGAAGTCCTTCTTCCAGACGAAAGGAAAGATGTAATTAAGCGTTTACGCTCAGAGATGAAAATAGCTGCTGAAAGATTGGATTTTGAAACAGCAATCAGGCTTCGAGATGAAGTAAATAAACTTAAGAAATAAACAAATTAAACTTTGTCTACATAAATAAAATTAGTTGCTCCTGATTTGCCATATGGAACACCTGCTGCAATAACATACATATCCCCTTTTGATAACGGCAAAACTCTGTTATTTTTTGCCATCTCGCGTGCTTTCTGTAATATATTATCAAACCCTTGCACCTGCCCAATTAAATGTGAATATACTCCCCACGCGAAATTGAGCTTGTGCACTGTAGCATCATTTGATGACAACGCGACTATTGTGTGTTTGTGTCTGTGACGTGAAATTTTCCTAGCTGTAATACCTTTCTCAGTGTAAGCAATTATCAATTTTGCACCTGTCTGGCGAGCTATTTGACCCGCTGCGGCACTTACTGCATCACCTATTGTACTGTCATCAGGAAAATGCATTGGCTCTACATATTGGATAGATTCATTAATTATTCTCACCATAGTTTCAACTGTTTCAATCGGGAACATTCCCGTTGCTGTTTCGGCAGAAAGCATAAGGCATCCCGTTCCATCCAAAATAGCGTTTGCGACATCTGTTACCTCAGCACGAGTTGGTATTGAGCGCGAAACCATTGATTCAAGTATTTGAGTTGCAGTGATAACTGGCTTGGCTTTTTTTAATGCAAGTTTTATAAGAGTTTTTTGCACGTGAGGCACTTTTGCCAGAGGAATTGAAAGACCCATATCTCCCCGTGCAATTATTATCCCGTCCGATGCATCAACGATTTCCTCAGCATTCTCAACACCCGACGCCGTTTCAATCTTGGACATAAGCATAATTTGAGAATCTTTCGGAAGAAGTTTTTTAACCTCATGCACATCGTCTGCATTTTGCACAAAAGATATAGCAATTGTGTCTACACCCATTTTAACCATCAGTTTTATCGAATTTTTGTCTTTATCCGAAATTCCTACTTTTCCCAGTGCAAGACCTTCTGAAATAAATCCTTTTCGCGAAGTAAGTGGACCACCTACCATAACAGTTGCCTGTATGCCGTTTTTATCTTTTTTGCCTGCCTTTAACTTTATAGCTCCATCATCTATATATATTATCGAGTCTGATTCAACATATTCAACAATCGAGGGAAAATTCAAAGAAAACCTTTCAGCATTACCTGTAATTTTTTCTTTTATTATTGTCACTTTTTTTCCTTTTTCAAGGACTGTATGAGGTGTAATCTCGCCTATTCTAATTTTCAAACCAGCAAGGTCCCCCATAATAGACAATGGTCTGCTCAATTCTTTCTCAGCTTTTCTTACTCCTATAAATCTATTGGAGATTTCTTCCTCAGTTGCATGAGAAAGATTCATGCGGAAGATATCAACACCTGCTTTTGCAAGACCAAGTATCATTTCGTAACTATCAGAGGCTGGACCCAGTGTTGCAACTATTTTGACATGCTTATTTTTTATCATACTGTATTTAGCTAAACACAATTATAGCTTCAACTGATATTTTTTACAAGCTCGATCGAAACTACTTCATTAAATTTATCAAGCATCACGACCACAGCATCAATTCTCATTGCATCTGGCAAATTGGTATGAGTAGCTTTATAGATTTCTGCAGATCTTGTAAGCGCTTTTAATTTATAAAACCCAATTGCCTCAAGTCCGGTGCCAAATTGAGTGGATGTGCGGGTTTTAACCTCCACAAAAGCTAGGACACCCGCATCTTCTGCAATAATATCTATTTCTCCGCCTCGTATCCGGAAATTACGGGTAATAATTTTATAGCCATTATCTTTTAAATACTGGGTGGCAATTTCCTCCCCCCGACTCCCCTCATCAAGCTTGCGTTTAAACATTAATTAATCTTAGCAGAAAAATAAAGTAAAAATTGAGGCCTTAAACTTTTGTTTTAGGGACTTTGAGGTAATTTAGTTTTGCGCGTCTGATTTTTTTCTTTGAATGTTCAACTATTTCAATATTTGTTATGTTTGGTGAATTTACAGGCCAGATTCGTTCAACAGATATCTGTCCGACTTTTTTCATAACTGTAAACATTTTATTTATTCCCCGTCCTCTAATTTGAAGAACTGTGCCTTTAAATATCTGAATACGTGATTTTTCACCTTCCTGAATTTTCTGGTGAACTTTTACAATATCTCCTGGAACAAAATCAATAGCTTTTAACATATTTATGCATTATAGCTGAAACAAAACGCTGAATCAAGAAGCATGAATTAAGAATTGAGGTTTCTTAACTCCTGATTCTAAACCTTCTTCGATGCGGCTTCTATAAATCCCAAAAAAATCGGATGCGGCTTTAGAGGCCTGCTCTTATATTCAGGATG
>DATIJS010000126.1:0-4592 GCA_035478335.1 Saccharimonadales bacterium (SeqCode)
TGGCACATCACCTCAAACACGGTGTTTCCCTTGTGCTTCTTTCCAAAATTCTGGGGCACAAAAGGCTTTCAACAACCGAAAGATACCTTGAATATGTTCAGGATAGAGCCAAAGACACCACCACCCTCAGCGAGCTCTAAAACATGACTTCTCCCCAAGAAGCTTTTTCAAATTCCCACCTTTCAGGTAAAATTGGAATTGATGATGCAACGCTGGACAGATTAGGATTAGAAGAAGCAAAAGCTAAATACGGATGTGTTGTAAGATCTTTTGAATCAGCCCTTGGTGCCAAAGCGACAGATGTTGAATGGGAACTTAGGCTTAGGCTATTCAGACAAACAGAGCGAAGATTAATTAATGACACAGATGCAGTTGCAAGAACCTTGCTGGAAAACCGAGATAACATTACAAGACTACTCCAGCATCTAGAAGTATCTGAAACACCGTTAGGTAAAAATTTTAGAAAGTTTCAATACAAAATAGGAAAGCTCATCGGTGGCCAAATACATACAAGGGTTAGAAATGGAGTAAATTTAATAGTATCAACGCAAGACAATACGCATATGGCCCATTTGCAATACGATGGAAGTGAAATAAGAAGTAAAAGCGATGATGGCAATCCTGTAGTCAGTCTTGGTCGTTTTAGACTATATGACACAATTATTTTTACGCCAAAGCCCAAACAATAAACTCCGTAATTGACAATGTATCTAAATTTTGGTTATTAACTTAGCTTTAAACTTTTCAAGCTTTTTGCTATCCAATCTCATTCTCAAAATATCATTTGCTATATCCCGACCCCAAAATTTTTCAGAAGATACAATCTCCAAAAACTCATCGAATGAAACTTCTTTTACCTCGATTTTTTCTCCCGGATCCAGATGCGGCTCGCTTACTTTTTTGCAATTTCTCGCTACAAATAGATAAATATTCCACTCAATTTTCCCCTCATTTTCATATGTTTTAATTAACTCCCAATCATCGGATTCAACTCCTGCTTCTTCAAGAAGTTCTCTTTTTGCGGTAATTAGCGGTTCTTCTCCCTCCTCAGCCCGTCCGCCGAGAAATGTGTATGAAAGGGGCTTATTTGGCTGTTCTTCATGCGAAAGGAGGATCTTGCCTTCTGTAGTAGGAATAATTTGGATCGTATCAGGCCGCTTCAATCCTTCAAAAGTTTCCGTTGATCCATCATAGAGCTTCTGCTCCCACTGATAGGTATCAAATATCTTGCCTTTAAAAACGAGCTTTGCGTGTTTTGGAATTTTCATCTTTTAAAAGGCTTGCCCTGAGTAGACATGAATTAAAATCATCAAACCCTCTTCGGACTTTATAAACTTTACAAACTTTTTACTTTATGAACATTTATCTGTGGGCCAGGGAGGACTCGAACCTCCGACATGGAGTGTATAAGACGCCCGTTCTAGCCGCTGAACTACTGGCCCACGTCTAGGTATTATATCAGAGTACAGAAGCAGACAAAAGATGGAGATAGACTCTATAATCGAGCACGTGTAGAAATTTCTGTTTCGACTTGGTCAACACTTTTTCCATACTTAAGACGGGATAGCTCACGCACAAGTTCAGCAACCCGGTCATTCTGAAGTGCCTTATCTTTTGCAACATCTTTGGTTGTATCAAGTGAAAAAGGAGCAGCAGGTTCACCGTTAACGATAGTTCTCATGTAGGCATTGTATTTATCCACATTGATCAAATCATTTTCATTAAATAACGGCTGGAATTCGTGCTGAAGATAATTTGCATCCGTCACACCAACTCTGAATGAGGCTATAGTCCCGACATTCCCGAAAATAGCGTTTTTGATCTCCTCCTCCATTTGCCCTATAAACTGATTTGCAACAATAAGATTGAGGCGGTACTTACGTGCCTCAGAAAGAATCTGGGCAAAGTCAGGAGTTGCAAAATTCTGGAACTCATCAACATAAAGAAAAAAGTCCCGTCTGTCATCCTGATCAGGAATATCCTGCCTACTCATAGCAGCGACTAAAATTTTAGGGACCAAAACCAAACCCAAGAAGTTGGCATTCTCCTCCCCAATTTTTCCTTTTGAGAGATTGATAAGAAGTATTTTACCCTCATCCATAACCTTTCTGAAATCAAATGAGCTGTCCGACTGACCGATGATATTTCTAATCATCTTGTTGGTAACGAACCGGCCAAATTTGGAAGTGATGTAATCCAAAACTTCTGATTTATGGAAGTCAGAAGTTTGGGCAATCTGATCTGTCCAGTATCTTCTGATGATCGGATCCTGAACTTTGGGCAGAAGTTCTTGAACAAATGCCTGATCTGTCAAAACACGCACAACTTCGATAAAAGTACTCCCTTTCTCATACATAACTGTAAGCATGGCATTTCTGATTGCGTGCTCAAAACGGGGTCCGATAATACCTGTTTTGTTCGGATCAAAAAGCTTATACATAAGCCCTATGATTGAGTTAACTATAAAATGCTTTTGCTGCTCTGTATCAGCAGCAAGCATATTAAAACCCATTGGACGCTCAGTATCAGACGGATCAAAAAGTATAACCTCTTCAGCTCTTTTGGGAGGAATGAGTCTCAATACATCCTCTATCAAATCTCCGTGCGGATCAATAACTGCCAATCCCTCACCATTATTAATGTCCTGCATAATCATTGTTTTGAGCATTTCTGTTTTGCCTGTACCTGTTTTTCCGATAATGTAAGTGTGCCTGCGTCTGTCTTCACGCCCCTGAAATATACCGCGCGATATACCCCGATAACTGCTCTTTCCCAAATAGAGACCTTCTGTTGGCAAGTTAGATGGAGCAGGCGCACGTTTGGCTGTAAGCCAGTGAATTCCTGGAGTTGTATAAACGCTTTTGTTGGGGAAGTGATATATAGTTGCCAATTCTTCACTTGTGAGAACAGATGTGTTCCCCCACATCGGGAAATAACGGTAAATAAAATCATTCATGAACCACCCCTTAATCCAATTTTTGTTTCTGTGAAATGAATTATGAAGCGTAAATTGACTAAATGCTCCTTTTATATTGTCTTTGTGAGTTTTGGCTGCTTCATATGTTTTGGCACTTACAACAATCCGCACAACAGTATTGAATCCTGATTTCTGGATCTTGCTTTCAATTGCCTCAAGCTCTTTTGCATCGGATTTGTAACTTGCCTTCTCCGGATTTGCTTCCATCTTCTTGGTGTGTCCGATAAAGCTGCGCCCGTCTTTTTTCCATTTTGAAGAAGCCGGACTTATTAAAATCTGAATAACAGCTCCTTCACCTTCTCCCATTTTTGCAAGAACTGAAGTAATCGAAGATAGTGAGTCAACAGGTAAATCTTTATATACTTTTATAGGCATATGACTTGCTCCGTGCAAGCGCAAAGACACAAATGCTACCTTGCCTTCTTTGGAAAATATATTGTATTCTGTACCCAAAGTTGCACCTTCTCTTTGCTTGGCAGCAGGCTCAGTTACGGGAATTATTTCAGCATCAGGATATGAACCGTTAATTTGCTTCTCAACAAAATCCCGCAGATTATTGGGAACATTTACGTAAAACCGAATGTCTCCGGGCAGGCCTACAATCTCAAATGAAAGATGGGGTTGGGATTTAAAAAAAGATAGCTTGTCTTTCTCATAAGTTTTGCGAATTGCGTAAAGAGCCGAAAACATCTGCTCTGCTGCATCAACCTTAATTTCATTGTCTCTTGGAACTGTCACTTGAAGCAGAGTTGAATTAAGCGCCCGAGACTCTCTGTTGCGGTTACGAATCCACATCAGGAATACATAAAACACCATGAGAAGAATCCCCACTGCCAGAGCAATTCCCAAAATACCAAAGAAAAACTTTAATACAAATAAATTTGAATTTAGTAGATTTGAAATATCCATAATTACTCCTTAGAACTTTTTGTCCTTAATTTTTTCCAGTGATAAACTATCAAATCAGATAACCATGCAAGTGAATCTTTCCATTTGTATTTTTTACGTGTAAATTCTGCTTCTTCGTAACTCATCGGTAAGACCGATTTTCCACTTTGGATAGCAGGCATTGGAATATCTGCTTTTGCGTGCTCAACTCCTACATTTTTTACAACTTGTGGAATTTTGGGCTTTTCAGTATCAGGACTTTTTTCAACCAACATCTCAATTTCTTTCTCAACAACTTTTTCTTCTTTAATTATTTCTGATGGGGTCATCATAACTACATCTGGTGCAGGAGAAAGTGATGGTTCATGTTCTTTGCTTTTTGGCGAACTTACCGGAGGGGGAATTGATACCTGATCGGAAACTGTCTGATTGTCAACTTGATTATCGGAAATAACTGGAGCTTGCTGGGATGGAGCAGAAACATTTTGATTATCTGCCTGACTAACAGGAGCTGAGGGCGCCGGCTGCACTGGAGCAGAAGCAGTAGAATCTGCTTGATTAATAATCGAAAGGCTATTTCCACTCGGTTCTGCCTGTAAAACCGGCTCTTTTGAAACCGGCTTAAGTGGTGTAATCGGAATTCCCCCGCGATTTGGAGTAGGCCGCGCAACTGGTTCGGGTTGCTGAGTTGAAATAGACGAAACCTGATCGCTGACTGCTGATTGCT
>DATIJS010000127.1:0-4846 GCA_035478335.1 Saccharimonadales bacterium (SeqCode)
CTTTCTGAAAAATTGGGATGGGACGTATTGGACGGGGGGAAGTTATTTAGAAAAATTAACGCTGATTTGGGTATGACAATTACACAAAGCAATGACAGGCCTGATCATTTTGATCTTGAGTATGAAGAAAGAATTAAGAAAATGCTTAAGGAAGAATCTCACCATATAATTCAAAGTCATCTGGCCGGATTTGATGCTCAGGGAATAGCGGGAATATTTAAAATTTTGGTAATTTGTGAAGATAATGATGGTAATGATAAAACAGAAATAAGAATTGACCGCTTGGTGAATAGAGATGGAAAATCAGTAGATGAAGCAAAAATTGAAGCAGTTGAAAGAGAGCAAGAGCATCTCAAAAAATTCAGAAGACTTTATGTGGGTAATGATCAGGATTGGGTTTATTGGAAAAAGGAATATTATGATTTGGTCGTCAATACTTTTTCCCATAATGAAGAGGAGAGTCTGGAAATAGCTCTTGCGGCGATAAATAAATAGTATTAAGTATTTGGTATATTGTATTTAGTACACGTCTAGAATTATACAAAATACAAAATACTCGATACAAAATACATCTTAAACAAAGTATGTTTATTAAAAAAATATTGTTATTTTTAATTATAGTATCGTTTATTACACTATCAACAGTTACAGTCAGTGCTCAGGAGAGTATTCATTCAGCGTCAGAATCATCAAAAATAGATTATCAACTTTCCTATCCTGGACTTTTACCGGATCACCCGCTTTACTTTTTAAAAACTGGTAGAGATAGAGTAATGGCGTTTTTTATTTCCAATCCTCTTAAAAAATCTGAGTTTGATTTATTGCAAGCAGACAAGAGAGTTTGGTCAAGCCAAATGCTTGTTGATAAAGGAAAAATTAATTTGGCGGAGTCAACTTTTTCAAAAGCGGAAAATTATTTTGAAGAGTCAATTAATAACGCAAAACAAGCAAAGTCCCAGGGAATGCATATTGAAGAAATTGTCAAAAAACTTAAAGATGCAAATTTAAAACACAAAGAAGTGCTAATCGAGATAGTAAATTCTTTAAATAAGAAAGATAAGAACAAGTTTGACATTGAAGCTAAAAGGCTGAATGATTTTGAGAAAAAGGTAAATGACTTAAACCCGAAAAAATAGCGTATTTTGTTATATTTGTACAATTTTTTAGGACTGCGTAAATACCAGTGTAAGAAAATGATATTAAAAAATTGTACGTACAAGGCTATTGACACTCTTTGATATAATAGTTTATAGTTGACACCCAAGATCTAGTGGCATATGATTTTCTTAACACTAGATAGGTTCTTTAAAAATTCAAAAGATAATAGACAAAAGTCAAAATTGAGGCTAACTTAATAACATAAAGCCTTGAAATTACTTTTGATTTTTAACTTTTGAGTTTTGACTATAAATTATATGCATTGTCCATACTGCGGTACCAAAAATTCAGAAGTTGTTGAGACACGGGAGAGTTCAGATCTTGATTCTATAAGAAGAAGGAGATCATGCATGGATTGTTCAAAGAGATTTACGACTTACGAGAGAGTTGAAAATGTTGCTCTGGTTGTAATAAAAAGAGATGGTAAGAGAGAACAATTCAGTCGGGAGAAATTGGAGCGAGGATTACTCAAAGCTTGCGAGAAGACAACTATACCAACAGATATAATAGAGAACATAGTTTCTGAGATAACCCGCGAATTAAGAGCACAGGACAGTCTGGAAGTAGAAAGCAAGATGATTGGTGACTTGGTTGCCAAGAAACTTAAAAAGTTGGATAAAGTCGCTTACATAAGATTTGCTAGTGTTTTTAAAAGATTTGTTGATATTGAAGATTTTGAAAAAGAAGTAAAAGGGTTAACACCCAAAAGCCTATGACACTTGATGGAATAAGACACAAAGTATTTATGGATCGCTACTCTCTGAAAGATGAGGAGGGCAACGCTACTGAACAAACCCCCAATGATATGTGGAAGAGAGTCGCGCGTGGAATTTCCCAGACTGAGAAGAAAGCGGATCGGAAGAAATGGGAGAAAGAATTCTACCGCGTGATGGATGATTTCAAATTCGTTCCTGCAGGTCGTATCCTGTCCGGTGCAGGAACGGGTTACCAGGTAACTTATTTTAACTGCTTTGTTATCCCCTCTCCCAAGGATTCACGTCATGGAATTCTGGAAGCACTTGGACAACTCGTTGAAATTCAGGCAAGGTCCGGTGGAGTGGGTTTAAATCTTTCTTCCCTCAGACCAAAAGGAGCACGGGTTAAAAAAGTCAATGGAACATCCTCAGGTCCTGTTAACTGGGCGACACTCTTCTCAGTCGCAACTCATGATATCGTCCAGCAAGGCGGCAGCAGACGTGGTGCAACAATGCTGATGCTTTGGGATTGGCATCCTGATGTTGAGGAGTTTATAACAGTTAAAGAAGATTTGACCAAGATAAATGGCGCCAATTTATCAGTTTGTGTGTCTGACGCATTTATGGAAGCTGTAAAGCTTGATAAAGATTGGGATCTTGTTTATCCTGATCTCACAGATCCCAAATACGACACAAAATGGAACGGGGAAATTGATTTATGGCGGAAAATCGGCGGAAAAGTGATCGTCCACAAGACTATAAAAGCCCGTTATCTGTGGGATCTTATCTGCACAGCTGCCTGGAAATCGGCTGAACCGGGGCTGCATTTTCTTGAAAGATCCAATAAAAGATCAAACACCTGGTATTTTGAGAGACTAGTTGCTACCAATCCCTGCGGTGAACAGCCGCTTGGAGCATGGGCAGTCTGCAACTTGGGTGCTATGAATTTGGCTGCTTATGTCAAAAACGGGGAATTTGACTATGATAATTTTGGAAAAGACACCAAAGTCGCAATGCGGTTATTAGACAACGTAATTGATCAGACATATTATTTCTTCAAAGAAAATGAGAAATGCTCAAAAGATATAAGAAGAACCGGTCTTGGAATCATGGGACTTGGGGATGCTCTCATCAAAATGAAACTCAGATATGGATCTGAAGAATCGTTCCCGACTATTGAGAAAATTTTCAAAACCCTTCGGGATAACGCATATGATGCATCCTCGGATCTTGCAAAAGAGAAAGGTGCATTCCCGATGTTTGATAAGAAAAAATATCTCAAAGGTTACCATATCCAGGCTTTGCCTAAAAAGCTTCGAGATAAAATTGAACGCCAGGGAATCAGAAACGCGGTTTTACTCACAATTGCTCCAACCGGAACAACAGGACTTGTCGCAGGTGTGACATCGGGAATAGAGCCTGTTTATGAGTTTAGTTTCAAGAGGCGCTGGAGAGGCGGAGAAGAGACAATGTATCACCCGCTTTTTGATGAGTGGAGACTTGCCAATCCTGATGCAGAGCGCCCTTCCTACTTTGCCAGCGCAAATGATTTGACACCTCTTGAGCATGCAAAGGTACAGGCAATTGCGCAGGCATATATTGATTCATCAATATCCAAAACAGTTAATGCGCCAAATTCCCACACAATTGATGATGTAAAAAATCTCTATATGGCAGCATATGATTTGGGATTAAAAGGAGTTACCTACATGAGAGATGGATCACGCCAGGGAGTTCTTGAGCGGATTGAGGAGAAGCCGGTCGAGAAACCAGTTGAAGCAGCACCGGTTGTTCCTGTAACACCAAGGATGCCACGACCTATGATGCTGACCGGACTAACGTATAAGACAGATAGTCCATCAGGCAAAGTTTATGTCACTTTAAATCATGACGAGAAAGATAATTTGTTTGAGGTCTTTATCAACCATGGAAAGAGCGGATCTGATCTGATGGCTCTTGCTGATGCACTTGGCCGGATGATTTCATTTGTTCTCAGAATTCACAGTCCTGTTCCGACCCGTGAGCGGGTACGTGAGATTATTTCAGAGCTGACAGGAATTGGTGGATCAAGAAGTGTAGGGTTTGGTGAGAATAAAGTGCGCTCTCTTCCTGATGCAATTGCCAAAGTTATGGCCCGTCACTATGAATTTCGCGTAAACGGTAAGGTAGAGGATAGAAAACCGGCAAACGGTAATGGTTTGAGTAACGGACATCCAATTGATGCAGCTCCTCAAATTCTCACCAAAGATTTGCCTGATGCAACGCAATTAGCTATTCCGTCTGAGGAAGCTGTATATTCGGAGGCATCTTCATCATCAACCTCGCTTTTTGATATTTGTCCGGAGTGTGGATCCTCAAGTCTTGCGTATGAAGATGGTTGTCAGAAATGCTATGCATGCGGATACTCCGCGTGCTAAAAAATCTCTTTTTCCTTTTTAAGAAAACGAGTTTGATGTATTGACAAATTGAGTCGATAGCATTATATTGAAAATCAATTAAAGATTAGGTCAAAAGATCCGAAAGCTGTGAAACTCAGCGCTATGCCGTAACTGTAAAGTCAGATCGCAGACTTTTGACAAGTTTTCTATCCTTCGAGCAAAGGAAGAGGTCAACTGTCCACTTCTAAACTTCTCGCTTGAGAAGTTTTTTATTTTTAGACCTTCTAATTTTGGCCGCAGGAAAAGTTGCAAATGAAAAAATTAAAATCAAAATTAATATTCGCTAAATTAATATCATACGGAGTAATTTTATTGGCATTAATTTTTGCCGGGACTTTGTCATTTGTTTTATCCAAAAATATTGCTACGACTAAGCCTCAAGTAAAGGAAGCTAAAAAAGTAAGCGTTGTTAAAAAGTCAGACATCAGCCCAACAGCTCTTCCAGACAACGAAATTAAAAATCAAGATAATAAACCCAATAATTCAGGAATTGCAGATGATAAAACATCATATACTGTGGTAACTACCACTGCTCCAATTCCTACAACTTATTCA
>DATIJS010000128.1:0-2684 GCA_035478335.1 Saccharimonadales bacterium (SeqCode)
GGAGGTGATTTACATGCCAGCAAAGAAAAAAGCCGCTAAAAAAACAGCGAAGAAAAAGAAATAGTTTTGGTTAATGTTCTGTTCTGCCAACTGGCGGAGCGGAGTAAACATTACCAACTGATCAATTGGTAAGCCCCGCCCATATTACTAAAAATAAAATGAGCGGGGTTTTTTCTGAGCCTGAAATATGATAGAATTAAATCCTAAACTTTAATATCCAAATTCCAAATAATTTCAACTTGCAATTTCCAAAATGTTTTGTTTTTAGGAGTTTGAAATTTAAATTTGTTTAGAGATTAGAACTTAGATATTAGAAATTTACAACTATGTTAGGTATTTTCAACAAACTTTTTGATTCAAATAATCGCGAAATAGATAAGCTCCAACCGGTTATCGATAAAATAAATTCCCTTGATAATAATCTTAAAAAATTAAAAGACTCTGACTTTCCCAAAAAAACAGAAGAATTTAAGAAAAGAATAGAAAGCGGTGAATCACTCGATTCCATCATGCCGGAAGCTTTTGCACTAGCCCGAGAGGCAACCTGGCGTACTCTGGGCATGCGCCATTTTGATGTACAGCTGATGGCAGCTATTACTTTGGCGCAAGGCAAAATTGCTGAACAAAAAACCGGAGAGGGAAAAACAATTTCTGCAATTCCAGCTCTATATCTTCATAGCCTGACAGGAAAAGGCGTCCATCTGGTTACTGTCAACGATTACCTTGCACGGCGCGACGCAGGATGGAATGGTCCGGTCTTTAATTTTTTGGGTGTTTCTGTCTCATCAATCATCAATGATCAATCTTTTATTTATGATCCCAAATTTACACAGGCAGATGCTTTTGATTACCGCCTGCTTCATCTCAAACCAATTAACCGCAAAGAAGCATATCTGGCAGATGTAACATACGGAATAAACTCCGAATTTGGTTTTGATTATCTGCGGGATAATATGAGCCAGGAATACGACCAATTGGTTCAAAGAGGATATTATTTTGCAGTTGTTGATGAAGTCGATTCTGTCTTGATTGATGAAGCAAGAACGCCGCATATTATTTCAGCCCCTGATGAAGCACCATCTCAACGCTATTATGAATACGCAAAAGTAATTGATAAGCTTACTCCTGAAACGGATTTTATTATTGATGAAAAATTAAGAACCGCGCATTTGACTGATCATGGAATTGGCAAGGTAGAAAAATTATATGGAGTATCGGACATTTATGAAAAGGATTTTGATGTTGTATATCATCTGGAAGCAGCCCTAAAAGCGCGAACGCTTTTTCACAAAGAAAAAGAATATATTGTCAAAGACAATCAGGTAATTTTGGTTGATGAATTTACCGGGCGACTTATGGAAGGAAGACGCTTATCTGAAGGAATTCATCAGGCAATTGAAGCTAAAGAAAATGTACCGATTCAAAGAGAATCCAAAACTCTTGCAACTGTATCTCTGCAAAACTACTTCAGGCTTTATGAAAAGTTAGCAGGTATGACAGGTACCGCAGTAACTGAAGCTGAAGAATTTAGAAAAATTTACAATCTTGACGTTGTTGTCATCCCAACTCACAATCCCCTGGCCCGTCTTGATCATTCAGACGCTGTATATAAAACAACCAACGGCAAATACACAGCAGTTGTAAATGCGATTGAGGAAGCTCACAAAAAGGGGCAGCCGGTTCTTGTCGGTACAACTTCAATTGAAAAAAATGAGATTGTTGCCGAGCTTTTAAAAAGACGCAAAATAAAGTTTGAATTATTAAACGCCAAAAACCACGTGAGAGAAGCTGAGATAATTGCCGAAGCCGGTAAAAAAGGCGCTGTAACAGTTGCAACCAATATGGCAGGGCGTGGTGTTGATATTGTGCTGGGAGGGGAAACCCCCAAAAATAAAGATGGCACGACCAATAAAACTTCAGCCGAATATAAAAAATGGGAGAAAGAACACGATGAGGTTCTCAAGCTTGGCGGGCTTTATGTGATAGGAACTGAACGGCATGAATCAAGAAGAATCGATAATCAGCTAAGGGGCCGATCCGGCAGACAAGGTGACCCAGGTGCATCAAGATTCTTTGTTGCATTGGATGATGAAATAATGCGGCTTTTTGGCGGAGATAAAATTGCCGGAATCATGACGCGGTTTAATATGCCTGAGGATGTCCCGCTTGAACATCCACTTGTTTCCAAGTCAATTGAAAACGCACAGGTAAAAGTCGAAGGATTTAACTTTGACACCAGAAAACACCTTGTTGAATATGATGACGTCCTGAATAAACAAAGAGAAATAATCTATGGACAAAGAAGAAAAATTCTTGAAACAGCGCAAAATAATACTTCTGATTCAGAAGACTCAACAGATCTTAAAGATGAAGTTATGAACCGGATCAATACGACAATAAGCTCAATTGTAACTCTGGCAGTTGCCAAAGATTTCCCGGCCGAGTCAATCAATGAAAAAATAGTTGAAGAATTCGGAACTGTAATTCCTTTTGATGATCAGTCGAGAAAACAATTGGTCAAGCAGCTTGAGCAACTTCACCAAATTGAAGAAAAAAATGAATTCCTGACTAAAATGGCAACTGATATTTACGACCAAAAAGAGAAACAAATTGGTGATGTCCTGACCCGCCAAATTGAAAAATTTGTTCTCCTGTCAGTAATCGATAATCTCTGGATGAATCAT